>JBAWVX010000021.1:0-44180 GCA_037147075.1 bacterium | reverse complement strand
AGTAAACGCTACCGCCACGACCTAAAGTCTAATAGTTAGGGGATATTGGTATGATGTAGCACAAAATCTTTCCATCATGTCGAATTATAAACTATTCATACTCTGTGATTTTTGACTCCTTCGCTCCCGCTCCTCTCGCCATCCGGGCTGCCTACGGCAGTCTGCCGCGCAAATGCCCAGCCGCCTAGTTGGGTTTTCTGTGGTTCATTCTGCGGGATTCGGGTTCAACGCAAACAGATTATCCGGGATCGCACGCACTCGTTTGGGAGGCCCAGTAAGTGGCAGGCGGATTTGCGGTAGACTTCCAATTGACCTGCATACAGCTCTTCGATGTCGACGTGGCTGCCGTGATCAGTTTTGAAGTCATAGACGATGGCTGATACGGGCAAACCATCTTGGGAGCGCCGGATGACGACTCGATCAAAGACACCGCTGATCCATTGGCGATCCAGCATCACATCGAACGCTGTCTCGCGCCAGACTTCGCAAGGTTCTCCTGGCTTGGAGAAGACCTCTTGGAAAATTGGATTTTTCAGAAAGCGGCGCAGGAGTTCCAAGGCGTCTTTGGAAAGATCATCGAGCGGGGTTTCTTGTGCGTTCTCGAACCATTCGATTCCGGCAAGAACCTCGTGAACTTCGGTGCCAAGCGCGGCGGCATCGAAAGAGTGGGGTGCAAAAGCTGTTCGTTTGACGCCATCCGCTTGGAAGGACGAGGGTGAGACAGGCTTCGGAGTTCCCCCGCAAGGATTTTGAAATGCGGGGCTCGTGATTTGCGGCGCGGACTCCAGCGCGTTGAAGGGATATCCCTCGAACCAACGAGCTTCGCCAAATTGTGCGGGGGAGTTTGCAAACTGACATTGGAGGTGGCGGGCGAAGTTTTTGGACTTTGTGTTGTCACCCAATTCGGTGGTCACCACATAGAGGGCTTTTTTGGCGCGGGTCAGTGCGACATAGGCTTTGCAGAGGTTGCCGTATTTCGTGTCGGCGTCATCGAGATCGAGCTGCGAGCGGAGGGTTGGATCCTGTTCGGCAAATTCCCTGGCAGGCAAAAGAACCCCCCATTCCACCGCACGGGCCTGGGGGCCGAGGGCGATGCGGGTGCCGTCGTGTGATCGGCTTTTTTTGTCGAGCCCGCTGGCGATGACCATATCGAAACCGAGTCCTTTGGATTGATGCACCGTCATGATGCGAACGACATCCGAGGCCTCGTTTTCCTGCGTCTGGCGTTTTTCAACAAAGCGGAGGAAATCCCAAATGCCATCACCCGGCTTGCGGCAGGCATCAAATTCTTCCGCAGCGAGCAGAAATGCGGCCCCTCGCTCTTTCAAAAACGGTTCGCCCTCCAAGCCGGCCAACTCGATCCACGCTCGGATCGTGGCGGCATAGCCATGCCGGGCAATGCTCTCGAGCGTTTTGTTGCGAAAATCCCAGTCCCGCGACACTTCCCATGCGGATGCCGAGGGGAAACCTTGAACGACTGCGCGGGAGAGGACATCGTCGGGGGATGCCGCCATTCTGAGAGCGGCGAGGAGAGCGGCGCCAAGCGGGTTGTCCACACAGGGATTGGTTTTTCCTTCTACCGCTACCGGGATTCCACGCGATTGCAAAAGAGCAGCGAGCGTGGCCACGCCGTTGTTGTCGGGCGTCAGCACGGCACAGGTCAGGCCGCGTTTCCAAGCTTGTGTGAGGTTCAGAATGTCGAGCACCTTTTTATCGCGAGTGCTCCCCTCCTCTTCGTCGTCAGATTCCTTTGTGGGCACGGATATCCACTCGGCATGGCCTGGAATGTCTTGGGTTTTTGGCGAGGCGATGTGATGTGTCCAGGCCTTGCGCCACTTTTCCGCGGCAGCATCGGGAATTTCGAGGACGCCTTTCACAGGCGTGAGATCGCTGAAAATCTTGTTCACAAAATCCAGGATCGGCGGGCAGGAGCGCCAGGATTGATCCAGTGGTGGAGCATCGTGAAGGGTCTGTTGGATTTGGTTGAACTCGTCGAAAATCTCAAAAAACAAGTCCGGATCGCCACCTCGCCACGAGTAAATCGCCTGCTTGGTATCGCCGACATAGAAAAAACTGCGCTGCTCCTCCGGATCCATGACCACCTCATCGATGAAGGTTTTGAGAATTTTCCACTGAGGACGGCTCGTGTCCTGGAACTCGTCGAGAAGCCAATGCTCGAATTTCTGGTCAATGCGATAGGCGACCGCGTTGCGCCAGATTTCTCCCTCCCTGCTTTGGGGATTGGCTTTTCGAGCAAGGGAGTCGGTGATGTCGCCGAAGGTCACCAAGCCTGCCGAGCGCACCAGCGCGGAGTAAGCCGCCTCGAATTTCTGCATGAACGCGTGAAGCGAGCGGCTGCGGGCAAGGAGGGATTCGAACTCCGGCTTGAGTGTTGCGTGAAGAAGTGCAAGCCGGGCGGACTGCACGAACTCATTCAATTCAAGCCAGCCTTCTTTTTTGGGAGTGATCCGCAGGCTGCCTGATTTCGGAACCGCGCACAGTCGCGACTTGACGAAGGCCGAGATTTGTGGGTTCCACTGCCCGCCCGAGTCGAGGGTTTTCAGCAGTTCAAGATTCTCCTGCAGCAAGCCGCGCGCCTCATCGGAAAAAGCGGGATGGGTCTTTATCACGGCCTCAAGAAACGCATCCGCTGCAGGCCCGACGGATCCGGCCTTCAAAATGTCACACCCGTTTTCCCAGATGGCTGAGGCATCGCCCCAGATCACGCGGGGTGGTGTAGCGAGGTATTTTTCGTGGAGATTTTGGGTTTCGCGGAGGAGCCTTTCGAAAACATCGCGTTCGCCTTGGTTGCGGGTGATGCGACGGAGAAGGTCGATGAAGTCGGCGAGGGATGCGGTGGATTCTTTGGCGAAGAGCTCGGCGAGTGTCTTCTCACGGGCCGCATCGATCTGCGCTTCACCGGCAATCGAGAAATCCTCGGCCAACCCCGACTCCAGCGGGAATGCGCAGGCGATACGGGCGAAGAGGCTGTCAATCGTCCCCATGCCGAGGCAGCCGAGTTGATCGGTGAGTTGTTTGAGAATCGACCGGCACTGGGCGGCATCCACCTGTTCGAGAAATGGGCTCGTGCGAAGCTCGGCGAGTTTTGGCGGATTCAAGGCCGCCTCGGCGAGGCGCTCGAATACGGCGGAGAGGAATTCCCCCGCCGATTTGCGGGTGAAGGTGAGGGCGGCAATTTTCTGTGGCTCCACTCCTCGGGCGAGGAGTTGGATCATGCGGGTTGTCAGAGCATGGGTCTTGCCGCTGCCGGCGTTGGCGATCAGTCGTTCGTTTCTCATAGGTTCCCCTTCAAAAATGCGATGGTTTCCTCTGTGAAACAGGCGTCGGGTTTTCCATTCAGGAAAAGAGCCGCAAAGGGGTCGTCCCAAGAGGTGTTGAAAGGCTGCGGAGGCCAGAACTCCCCGCTTTGGACACGCCGGGCGATCTCTGTCGCGCACTGCATGGCGGAAGCAAAAACACCGTCGGACAGCTCGCTGAATTCTTTGACAGCGGTTTCTTCAGGGTCTGCAGAAAGCGTGAAATAAGCAGTAATGATCGGTCTGTCGCCAATTTCCGATTTATACCAATGGCCAAGAATCTGGCGGTAGAGCGGGAGCTGGAGGTCCGCCCAACGGCTGGCTTTGGCTTGCCCGTTTTCGATGTATTCAACCTCTGCGGCAGGCAACCAGTCACTCGAGAGGCGTGGGCCGAAGTGTTTTCTCGCAGGAGCAGTCGCCTTGGCATGCGTTTTGTAATCCAAAATCCGCCACGCACCGGACTGGTCGTTTTTTTCAATGCGGTCGATTTTACCAGAGAGATTCAGCGGGCCGATTTGGAAAGGATTTTCTCCCAAGGCATCGAGTTTCCGCTCGATTGCCAGGATCCGCCATCCGGCGGCAAACTCCTCTGCCTGGACGCGGGCAAATCCGCGCAATCTCATCTTGGCAGCCTCGATTTGGATTCGCACCGCTGGGGAGGGCGCTGGTCCGAACATCGTATGCACGATGGCATCCAGATGACCCAAGACCGCGCGCTCGATCTTTGCCGGATGCGATTCGTTTGGCGTTTCTTGACCAAACCTTTCGAGCGCCTCATGAACCAGACTCCCGAAACGTCGGGCATCCATTTCGCGCGCATCTGGCTTGAAGGAGTCGAGCCATTGAACCTTCTTGAAATAGTAGCGGAAAGGGCAGGTGAGATACTCGGAAAAATCGGTCGGGCTGATTTTGTCGACCTTACGGCGCAGATTTTCAGGGAGGGTCCATTTCCAATTGTTTTGACGCTGGGATCGGGTTCCCCCACCAGGGAGTTCCTTAAAAAGTTCCAGAGCCCGCGCCGGGAGAGCCTCTTCGTCGCAGCGCAAGAGAAGGTTCGAGGGCCATGCCGGACTCCCCTCCGCATCGAAGCGACTCAAAGAAACGCGGAACTCCGTCGCGGGCCTGGTGAGCAAAAGGCATTGGAAGAGGTAGGCGTCGCGGGCGAATCGCGAGGCGTTGTCCACCAAACCCAGTGCGCGGCGCTTGGAGTCCGGCAGAAAGGGGTGTCCATTCACAGAGGATGGCAGGCAACCCTCCACGCAACCACAGAGGGCTAAGCGCGCAGCATCAAGCCAAGGCGCTTCGAGCCAGCCCGACAACTCGACATCACCCGGCTCGGAAACCTCGAAAACGGGCTCGGCCTTCAAAGCACGGAAGAATGCCACATCGAGACCAGCCTCGCCATTTCGATAGAGCGGAGAGAGCGAGACGGCTTTGTAGAGGCCCCCCACTTTTTGTGCGACCTCCAAGCCATCACCACCAGACCTCCAGGCTTTGGCGAGCAAGTCAGGCGTGGACTCGGACAGCAGAGATTTTACCAATCCCACAAAAGCGCGCACGGACGCTCGGCACTTGGATTTATCCAGCTTTTCATCAAACTCCACACCAGCGAACGCCTCCGCTTGGGAAAGATCGGAAAGAACCGCCTCACCGATGAGATAATCGCACACAGCCAGCGCGTGGTCGGTTTTCAGAGGCGAATCGCCTCGCAGCATGCGACTGAAACGCGGCAATTCCAAAAGCCTGCGGAGAACGCGCAAGTCGCCCGAAGATTGAAAACGCTGCCACTCCAGCGCCAGCACCCCTGCCTCGCTGAGATCCAATCGTCCACCCTCCGGCAGAAAGGCCCGACCGCGCCGACTCTCCACCTCGCTGCGAAATGGGCTTCCAAGCTTCGGGTCGGCCAGCACCACAGCGTAATCGCCCGGTTTTTTCGCCGAAACTGCGAAGTCGACAGCCCAGCGCGCCTCGTCTTCTGCTGAGCCGGATACGCGGATTTGGCGGGAATCCAGCACCATTCGGCAGCCCTTCCAATCTTCAGACTCCGGCCGTCCCCAGGCATCGAAGCCTCCGCTCAACTCGCCCGGCAACCAAGCGAGCACCTCGATCCGCACACCCCGCTTTTCCAAAGCCTCGGCGTAACGCTGCGCGGCAAATGGCAGATCCGGGATGCAAGCGATGACCAAGCGCGTCAGTCCCGCCGCACGCCGAGGGGATGCCATTTCCGCGAAGCGGGCCTCGTTGGGATCGGTTAAACCATGCTCGTCCAACACAGCACGATAGCGCTCGTAGAGCCCTCCAAGCACCGACCAGCGCTCCGAGTCCTCGGCACAAACCTCGCGGAGCCGTGCGTGAGCCGGACTCCAACCAGCCTCCGCCAACAGATCGCAAAGCTCGCACAACACACCTCCGCTCTTGAATCGGGCTCCGACGGTTTCCAGTTTCGCATCCGAAAAAAGCGGCTGCAAAAACTCCACATCCGCCCCAGCCAAAACCTTGGCCCACGCCCCCTCGCGCTCAAACCGTTCCGCCAAGCGCAGACCATCTGGCAAGAGTGCCCGCATCGGCTGGGTGAAATGCGGCGAAAGCACGCCCTTGCGGGCCAAAAACCGTCGAATTCTTCTCCCCGCCCCAGCCGTCGGAATCCACACCTCGACCCTTCTCAAATCCTGACTGTCACCCTTGAGCAAAACCTCCGCCACTTGCGAAGCCAAAAGCTCTGTTTTTTGTAAAAAAATTGTTTGAGGCATAGGAAAAATGGATATTGATTTGTGAGGCTTTCCACAATAGCAATATCTTGCTGGTATTCTGGTTTGGACTTACAAAATTTGCTGTCCCTCCTATTAACCAGACACCCGTCGCAGAAGATGTCACAGGGTCAAAATTTTTACGAATCAGCAGAACATTTCCCCCCCGTTGCCGCTTGCGGTATTTGGGCGAGGAGGTGGCTTGCGATAGCGAGGGATGCCGTGGCGCCGGGGGATGGGGCGTTGAGGAGGTGGATTTGGCCGGTCTTTTGCTCGAGGCTGAAATCCATGAGAAGGGAGCCATCGCGGTGGATGGCTTGCGCGCGGACGCCGCTGCCGCCTTCGCGGGAGATATGCTCCATGCGGATGCCAGGGATGAGGCGCTGCAGGTTTTTCAGGAAGACTTTTTTGCTGAGGGAATTTCTCAGCTCGCTCCAGGTGGTGCCGGGGTATTTTTTGAGAAACCGATAGAGGCCGGGAAAAGTCAAGGTCTCCCACGAATCGCGCAGGGAGATGTCGGTGCGGCGGTAGCCCTCGCGCTTGAAGGCGAGCACGGCATTCGGCCCGGCTTCAATGCCGCCACCGATCATGCGCGTGAAGTGCACGCCGAGAAATGGCAGCGTGGGATCAGGAACGGGATAAATCAGGTGCCGGACGAGATGCTCGCCGGCGGGTGACAATTTCCAATAATCGCCGCGAAAAGGAACGATGCGGGAGGCTGGGTGCAGGCCCGCCGACCGCGCCACGCGGTCGCAATGCAAGCCGGCGCAGTTGATGACGAAGTCGGCCTCGATCTCGCCCTGCGGGGTGCAGACGATTTGCCGCCCACCGGTGGAGCGAATGCAGAGCACGGGCGAGTTTGTGCGAATCTGGTGTCCAGCAGTGCGGATCAATTCCGCCATCTTCCGCATCACGGCCGCATAGTCGACAATCCCCTCCTCCGGCACACGCAGAGCGGCTTTATCGACCGCGTGGGGCTCGATCTCCTGAATGGCAGCGCCCTCGAGCCACTGCAAGCCGCGCAGTCCATTGGCCACTCCCCGCGCCTGGAGTTCGCGCAATCGCGCGACCTCGGACTCATCGACCGCCAGCACGATCTTCCCGCAAATATCGTGAGGAATTCGGTGCTCGCTGCAGAACGCCACCATTTTCCGAATCCCCTCCACTGCCAGCCTCGCCTTGAGTGAACCGGGCTTGTAGTAGAGCCCGCAATGCAGGACTCCAGAGTTGTGACTACTCTGGTGACCGCCAGTGGAGGCATCTTTCTCCAATAAAACAATTTCCCGCGCGACACGCTGCCGGGCCGATTGAAGCGCAGTAGCCAAACCGATAATGCCCCCGCCGATGATGACAAGCCGATGCATGGTTGGTTTTTTTAGACAGAATGGAAAGAATTTTTAAACACCGAGGACTCAGAGTGCACAAAGTCAAAAAAATATGACATCTTTTAAATTGCGTTTTTTGAGCGAGATTCATCCTAAATTCGGCAGTTGAATGATCCGTTTTTTGGGAAACGCCTATTTTTGTGTTCATTCCAACTGCTCCGCAGTTCACCAAACGGGAAAATCCGTATGTTTCGCTTCGCGATATAAATCATTTGCTGGACTCAATTGCCAAATCCCAACTGTCGATTTTAGGGTGAAGAGTCAAGAGGCGAAATTTTTTGGCGAACATCCTTGATCACCGGCACCGGACCGCTGGCTTGAGGAAGGTGTTTGGTGGTCGGCATTGTTAGCCATTTTCCCTTTCAAGCAAGTCGTCATTGCGAAAAAGCCTCTCTCACCGCATGACGTAAACGATGTAAACAGCTTCATTCTGTGCGCGATAAAAAATGCGAACTGGTGGAATGACAAGCTGGCGATACTGTGTGCCTTCGAGCTCGGCGGGCACAGACCCGCTCTCCGGATGACTCGCGAGTTGCTCGATTCGCTCAAAAACTCGCTGAACAAACTTACTTGCAGCTAACGGCTTATCGAGAGAAATATAGTCCGCGATCTCATCAAGGTTGTGGAGAGCGGGTTCAGTCCAGATTATGCGAACCACCGCGCCATCCTCTGTTTTGCTTTCTCCTGGGAAAGAACACGTTCCTCAAGAATGGCTTTCTCGCCGCGGGCGATACCCTCAAGGAGAGTCAACCTGTTTTGCATGACCTCATATGTCTGAACATCGATGAGATATGCAGCAGGAAGGCCATGCTGTGTAATCAAAACCGGCTCTTGGTCAGCGGTAAGCTGAGAAATGACATCTGTTGCCTTCCGCTTAAGCGTTGTCACGAGTTCTGTTCGCATACAGTGATACTAGAATGCCACTCTCGATCACGCAAGACTTATTTTGGCTAACGCCGTGATGAGCCAGTAGCCAGCAAGCGACATACGCCGTGACGGCTAGTCGGCTTGGTTCCATCGGCTCGTTAACCATTTTGTTTTTGATTCACCAAGCTGAGAATACGAAATGCCAGAAATCGCTCTGTTGAAATTACTTTTTAAACAAGTCACTGTGGGTGCCACTCCTTTCAAGATAGAGTGAATCTTCATCCTTCCGGTAGATGAGCAGCCAGTCTGGTTCAATGTGACAATCCCTCGACCCTCCTCTTGAGCCAATCAATGCATGATCGCGATGCCTGGCATCAAGCATCTCGCCGTTCGCAATCTGCCTGATGACTTCTTTCAGCTTGTGAATATCCTTGCCCCTCTTTTTGATTTTTTTGAGGTCTTTCCTGAACTGACTGGTCTCAAAAATGGTTTTCACTTATCCCAGCTTTCAAAAAGCTCATCCACACTATCGAACGAAGTGAGGTTGATTCCTTTTTCGGAATCCTCAAGTGCTTTTCGGGTTGTGGCATTTGGAATAGCAACTTCGAACGGAAGCCCTTGTTTTAAAGTGATCTGCGTGTAAAAAATTCGGATCGCCTCGGTAGGACTCAATCCCAAGCGATGGAGAATACTTTCTGCCTGTTCTTTGATTTCTGGTTGAATTCTGCTGTGGACTGAGGCTGTTTTCATGACGGAAATGTGTTGCAAACGCCACACAGCGTCAAGTTTCTTTTTCTCAACGACCCCAGTTACCTATCCCGGACCGTTGGCGGTCGGAGGGCTCGTGTCTTGACTCCGCTACACCCTTAAACATTAGCAGTTATTTTTTTACGGGACATGAGCTTTTTGGCAATTCGACTTCAACGATCTTTTGAATATAGCTCTTCGATGGTTCGGAAAACTCATCAAACCGGGGAGTAAAATGCTGCTTGCTTCGGGTGGCTATCTGCTCGTTGAATGCCTTGATGTTGAATGCGTCCCACGGCACTACGGCCAGCAGAGCAGATTCTGGCGTTGTATCAATCTTCTTTAATACTCCAAGGCTCGCATCCGTGGCTTGAAAGGTAAGTTTCTTTGCGCGGTCGATATTCCCCTGCTGCAAATTTTTATCGATGTTAGTGAGCCACATCAAAGTTGCATAATTCGAAGCTCGCGCCATACGAGTGACCCCATTGTAGCCGCCGAGAACATATCCAGATATGCCGAAAATGAGGGCGGTGACAACTGCAATGATGGTGGTCTTCATATTTTGGCAAATGTTAAAGCTCAGCGATAAGCTTGGTTGGCGCGGTTCGTGCGGTTCGGAGCACAAACCCTCACAACCATGCTCATTGGCTGTGGTGCCTTGATCGGCTCAGTGTTTTTTCTTTTCGATGTATTGAACTCTAAGCTTCTGTGAAAAGTGTCCGTCTTGCGTCCACAGTGTCGCATGATATTTCTGCGTAATTGTATAAATAATGGAATCAGCGAATGCCAATTTCTCCTCATTTCCAACAGCAGCAGCCTCAATAGCAAGATCCGCATCTAAATCTACAACCTTCCCCTGCTGCATTGCTGCGATCGCCAGAAACGCATCATCCTCACCTTTTTCTCGGACAATAACTTTAAATACTTCGTAAATACAAACGGAAGGAACAATCAATAGTTCGGCATCTTCTATCGCCTGAGAAAAAAAGTCAGCAGTCGGCTCTTCAGCGAAATATGCGAGCCATGCAGAAGAATCCACAACATTCATACGCGGTCGCCGTCGCGAACAAATGAAGTATCAATTCCCTTTAAATAACCACGCAGAGATCTGATGTCGCGAACAGGAATCACTTCGATTCGATTTCGGAAGGATAACATCCTGGCTTTTTCGCCAGAACGAAGCCCCATCGCCTCCCTTATGCGCTGCGGTATAACAATTTGAAACTTTGGTGAAATGGTTACGGTTTCCATTCGTATGACGGTATCCCGAACGATCACCAAATCAAGTTTTATTTTTTGCTAGACTTTATGGCTGCGGACCCGCTTTGAAGCGGCGAGCGCGGCCTTGAAAAGGGGTGGTGTGTTTGCCGTTCATAAGACACGGGCTGCCCGTGAGGGCCTATCCGCAAGAACGGCTTCGTATTGGGCGGAGACTCGTTCTGATTCAACAAGTGAAACGCGAACTGACAGCCGAGCGAAGCGAGACAGACTGTCTCGCAGAGACAGCCCGAAGGGCGAACGCGAAGCGTGAGTCAAACACACCATATGAACAAAACTGAAATCTACATCGGGCTCGATGTCCACAAAGAAACGATCACCGCAGCCGTGGCCGAAGAGGGGCGCGCCGGTGAAGTGCGCCAGGCGGGGACGATCACCAACGACCTCCACGCGCTGGAAAAGCTCCTGCGCAGGATCCGGGGCGACCGGGAGCCCACCCTGCACGTCTGCTATGAGGCGGGGCCGTGCGGATTCGTCATCGCTCGGAGGCTCAAGCAGCTCGTTATCGCCTGCGTTGTCGTGGCCCCCTCGCTGATCCCGAAACAGCCCGGAGATAAAATCAAGACCGACCGGCGGGATGCCGAAAAGCTCGCCCGCCTGCTGCGTGCCGGCGACCTCTCGCCGGTGTATGTGCCAGATTCCACCGACGAGGCGATCCGGGACCTGTGCCGCGCTCGCACCGACGCCGTGGATGATCGCACCCGAGCCCGTCACCGGCTCAAAGCGTTCCTTTTGCGGCATGGGTTCCGCTACACGGCCAAGAGCACCTGGACCCCGGCACACATGCGCTACCTGCGCGAGCTGGTGCTGCCGCACCCAGCGAGGAAAGTGATCTTGGAGGATTACCTTTGCGCCATCGATGCGGCCAACGAGCGCGTGAACCGGTGCGAGGAGGCGATGGGGAATCTTCTCGTATCCTGGCAATTGCGGCCTGCCGTAGAGGCGCTTATGGGGTTCAAAGGTTTCAAGATCGTGGCGGCAATGATCACGGTCAGCGAGCTGGGAGACATCCACCGAGCATCCCCGTCAGCTCATGGCCTATCTCGGGCTCGTCCCGAGTGAATCCACCAGCAGCGACAAACGCAAGCAGGGGAGCATCACCAAATGCGGGAACCCTCATGCCCGCTGGCTGCTGGTTGAGTGCTCCCAGCACTACGACACCCCGCCGAAAGTCAGCAAGGAACTTTCCCTGCGTCAGGCAAAGCTCGATCGACGCGCCAAGGAGGTGAGCTGGCGAGCCCAGAACCGGCTGCATTCGCGCTTCAACCGTCTGCGGGGCCGCCGCCTCCAACGCAATAAGGCGATGACCGCTATCGCCAGGGAACTCACCGGCTTCATTTGGGAATTGCTGCGCGAACTACCCTGCTACACCAAGATTGCCAATGACCAATAATCAGGCGGCCTGACGGCCGGAACCAATTACAACGCAGGGAACCACGTTTCCCCGCACCCCTCCTCTAAGGAGAACAGCAAGGAGCTCACGCTCCGAAAGGAGAACCACACAAAACCACAGACACGGAACAAGAAAGCAACTGCGAGGCGGATGCGAGCACGGTTGGCCAGCCCTCGAGGACGTTATGCGTTAAGCCGTCTGAAAAGACGGTGAGCACGCGAGCCTAGATTGAGGACAGAGCCGCGGTGAATTCAAAAAATGTGGTGGCATTGGAAACAATGCCAAGGCCCACGAATATCAGCATACAAACCGCCGGGAACCTAATCACCCCGCCCGCTCCTCTGCCTCCCAATTGCTTTTCATTCCAGATGCTAAGGATGTTATGAAAAAACTATCCAAAAAACTGCTTTGCCTGTTGACAAAACCGCAGCCATATCAACGTCCGCGATCACCGATGGCTGCCCGTGGCGTGACACCTACCGGGCGAGAAACGAGCCAAAGCAGGAGGCATGACGCGGGTAGCCATTCGGTGGTTCGCATTGTTGGGCTGTTTTATGTTGTTATTTGCCTCCGAGAAGGGCTGTTCTTATCCTTCTGATTTGGTGAAAGGGCGAGGTAAAGGGCGAGTCCGATGACCTGTAAAAAGAGCAGCATGAACACCCAAATAATCTTTTGGCTGCTTGTGAGGAGATGAGTTGTAATGAGGTCATATATCACCCAGAGATAAGCGGCCAAGATGATAAACCCCAAAGCAGTGAGAATGTAGGCAATCCAATTATCCATTTGTTTGAATGATTTGTTTTGCGAAGAACGAAAAGGTAACGATTCCAAGCAAAAGGGTTATCGAACCAGTGAAAGCAAATATCTTTTTATTTTTTCTGTTTAGTGCAGCTACCGTGCCCCAAGCAGCTGTCATCATCCCAAAAGTGCCGCATCCAAGGGCGTAAAGAAACAAGAACATGTCCCCAATCGGCGAGGAATAAGCGAGGCGACTTCCCGCAAGCACAAAGAAAGCCATCCCGCAGATCGCACCGCAGCAAATTGAAAGCAGTGCTGCCTTTGGCCAAGATCGTGGAAGCGTCAGAGAAGTCATTTATTTTTTGCCCAACGTCCGCGATGACCTGCCACCACTTGCTTTTGGCATCCGAGGCTGCTCCGCAGCCGAAATGCCAAAAGTGCCGAAGGCATGGTGGTTAGGTCCATCGGTCTGTTCGCATTTTTGTTTTTAGAATAAGCCAAGCAACTTCCGCTCATAGAATGGCTTACAATCTTTCTTGAAGTAATCCTCTATCCCCTCTTTTCCGGTCATGGGAAGAAAATCCACTGGTGGATCGGGAATTGGAACATCACGCGCTACCATTCCCGCCCCTGCCATGATCGGTTCCCAATCTGCTGTGAATTCAACGGCGATGAGCGTATGAGGCTTCTCGTCGCGTTGCGGATGGAAAAAGTGGGCTAGATAGGCTCTTTTCACTCCTTTCTGAGTTTTGAAGTAGCGTGAAAGCGCATCTGCGAGATCCTTGGGGAAGATTGCAGGTTGGCCAATCATAACCTGCTCTGCTTGCTTTGCGACATATCTCTCTGATGGTTGCCATATTGAGCCGTCGAGGATTGAAGATATCTCCGCCTTCGTAAATTCCTTTCCGTAGTCTGATCCAGGATTCAAGATGAACTCTGCGCCCTGAGTAATCTTCATGAATTCGATGGCGTTCAGGGCCATGTATCCAGCCTCTTCTCGCAATACAGCTTGAAGACGAGGAAGCGAGGAGAAAACGGGGATGTAGTTCTTGCCGTTCCATTCTGTATGTCTCACCTGAATCGTCTGGCTTTCCTTCAGGATCATTTTGCCGCTCGTTGCTGGGGGTGGTCCCTCTTGGATGATAAATAAGTCGGCCTTTGCAAGATCACGGTAAAACTGCGGTCTGTGCGCAGAATCTGAGGCGGCTTTCACAAGCGAATGCTCGAACTCATTTTGAGGGTCGAAAGACATGGGATTATTTGTTTTGCGAACGTTAAAGTTGAGCTCCCGAAGCGTCGGGCTTGCTCGACGCGGTCTGGCGAAGCCGGATCGGTGTGCTCCAACGCTTGGTTCCGAACCGCCTTAGCGGCTTGAAGGCACTTGGAGCGAAGCGATTTCCATCTTCTTTGTTCTGGTCTGCTGTGGGTGTGGTGCAACAGATCAATCGGTTCACCTCCCCGCAGCACAAACCCCGAAGATGGCTTCTGTGTTTTGCGCGAAAGAGCTTGAATTGGCTTGACGCCCCTCTAAAGGGGCTTGTTTCAACAGAGATATGCCGTTCGCTCGAGGAAAGACCTCGGCTTCCGCTCTCCTCTGTTGAAACCATGATATTCATCTTGTCAATCCCGAGTCAATTTCTTTCTCGCTAATTAATTTTATAGCGGCTTCTGCCGCTTTTTCTTCGTGCCTTTTCGGAACGTTGTTTGGTCACACAAAATTCTGATTTAACCATGAAGGCAAGAAAAAAATGGACAATTCGTATGGGTGTTGCAGGATGCAAGGCATGAGTGAGGGCAAAGAGCACATTGTTGCGGAGCATCCGAAGGCGTGGTGGTGCGGATGGTGGAGGGGCGAGGGTTAAAGGTTGCGGAGAAGACGCTGTATTCGTGCAGCGTGCACTTGGAGTGCGGTTTTTGAAGTTCTGTCGGACTGCGGGGGCCGGAAGCAAGCGAAATAAGGTATAGGATCGGTTTTTGGCATTAGCGCAGGTCTAGAGCCTGTCCCAAAATGACAATTTTATTCACGCTGCCTTGTGCCAGGAATGACTATTATCCGTGGCGCTTTATCCTCCTTCTTTGCAGATGTGGGGCTGGCAACGAGCGACGAACGAAGAAATGAACGTGCGTGCTATGCTGGTGAGGTATCTCAGTGTTGATCTTTGCTTTAGAAGAGGTCCGCATGAGTCCCGGTCCTTTCCAAAAGAATTTCATCTGCTGTAGGTTTGTAGATCAGAATCCAGTCCGGCTCAATGTGGCAGTCGCGCCGTCCGATCCAATTCCCCCCGAGTTGGTGATCGCGGTTCTTTGGAGGCAACGGTTCCTCTGCAAGAAGAAGGTCGATGATAGTTTTTATTTTATCGAGGTCTTTGCCTCGCTTCTGCATGCGTTTAATATCCTTCTTAAATTGTTTTGTTTGAGCGAGATTTATTCGTCCCATGAGGCGTAAAGCTCAGCAGCTGAATTAAACCGCTCGATGTCCTGATTCTTGTCGCTCTTGGTGAGCACCGAGGCGGTGAGCTTGTTGGGGACGTGCAACTCCAGTGGGAAGGACTGCCTGATAGCGATCTGACGATAAAAAAGCCTGATCGCCTCGGTTGGTGTTATCCCTAAGGCATCAAGCACCTTCTCAGTTGCGGCCTTTGTCGCTTGGTCGATTCTTGCATGGACTACTGCGGATTGTGACATATCGAAACTGTATCACAGGCGCAACACGTGTCAAGGGGCGAAATTTTTTGCCGAACGCTAATCCCGAAACCGGATGTTGGACAGAATCATAGCGGAGCGAAGAAAGACTGCCGAAGGCAGCCCAAAGGGCGAGTGAAGCGAGTCAATTTACAGAATTTAAAAATTAAGCAGTAGGACTTTTCAACAATCACGAAGGAATACTTCCGAGCGTCTGCAATTCATCCAAACCGATTCTGTGAATTTTGTTAATTCTGTCTAAATTTTGATCAAAAGCTGAATTCAGGTTAATCATAAAAAGATGATCCTCTGTGTTCTTTGACTCGTTCGCTCCGCTCACTTCTCCTGCGGGCCAACTTTCAGTTGCTCTTCCTTCAGCTTTCCCAAGCTTTCGGTTCTCGCGCCTCCCCCAGTGCTCGATTGTGGTTAGTTCTGCTGGATTCGGGTTGAAGGGAAACTCGGCAGGTTCAACCACCCAGGACACGGAGGGCCGGAGGCGGTGTTAGCTGCAAAGGGAAGTCGGCTCTGCGAGCTATCCCTACCTTTGAGTTTCGCTGGGCGCTACCGCTCCGAGGGTTGGCTGGAGTGCGGAGTCCGCTGGATGGGTAGAGTGACTCTTTGGCTTGAGCGGATCAAATTTGGTAAGGAATCCGGATGTCGGGCCATTCCTGTTTCAAGTCCTTGGTATTGCGGGAAACCAACAGGCAGCCTTGGGTTCGGGCCGTGGCATAAACGATTGCATCGGGGATTTTCAGGCGGTATTGCTTCCGGATCGCAATGGCTTGGCTGGCAATTTCGGCAGAGAGTTCGAGTATTTCAAATGTGCCAAGAAAACTGCGGATCGCATTTTCTTCGGCTGCGTTTGTGGCTCCCACCAGGACCTCAATCAAGGAAATGACGCTGATCTGGCGGATGCTGTATTGGGCGAGTTCGATCTTCGCGTTCTCGATCCCATTGAGGTAATCGATCAAGATATTTGTGTCGAAGACGGCCTTCACGGACTTTCCCACTCCTGGCGCAAATCGTTCTGATAGGAGACGCCATCTTGATTTTTCTGCTTCCAAAGCCCGAATGCGGCATCTGCTTGGGGCATAGATTTCACTCTTAAAAAGTCAGTAATTGCTTCACGAACAAGCGCGGCACGGGATTTTTGATAGGTTTTGCCCACGCGATCCAACGATTCTACGAGCTGGTCCGGGATATCAATAATCGTTCGCATAAGCGTCATCATATATAGATATCAAACATCTTCAAGTGGATTCCTTTCGGGTCATGGTGGTCCTACCAAAACCAGAAGGATTGACCACTGAGGGCACAGAGGACACAGAGGGGAGGGTTATGGCAAGTCTAATGGGTGGAGGAATTTGGAGCGGGATTCTGGGAGGTTACGGCGAGCCATCCTTGCCTTGTAGTTTCGCTGGGCGTTACCGCGCCTGAAACCACGGCGCCGATGAAGCGGAGCCATCCTTGTTAGCGGTTACCGCTTTTTTCTCTGCGCCCTCTGTGTCCTCTGTGGTTAATAATCTGTTTCCCTTACCAGCCGAGGACTTTAGCAAAGATGAGTGGAGCCACAATCGTCGCGTCGGATTCGATGACATACTTCGGGGTTTTTTCACCGAGTTTTCCCCAGGTGATTTTTTCGTTGGGGACGGCGCCGGAGTAGCTGCCGTAGCTGGTGGTGGAGTCGCTGATTTGGCAGAAGTAGGCCCAGAGTGGCACATCCGTCTTGCGGAGATCCTGGTGGAGCATGGGGACGACGCAGATGGGGAAGTCGCCTGCGATGCCGCCGCCGATTTGGAAGAAGCCGATGGGTGTTTTGTGGCTGGTGGGGGCATACCAGTCGGCGAGGGCGATCATGTATTCGATGCCGGAGCGGACGGTGTGGACATTTTTGACATCCCCTTCGATGCAATGGCCGGCATACATGTTGCCGAGTGTGGAGTCTTCCCAGCCGGGGACGAACATGGGGAGGTTTTTCTCCTTGGCGGCGATCATCCAGCTGTTCTTGGGATCGATCTGGAAGCTTTTTTGGAGTTCGGGCGAGTCGAGGATGCGCCAGAAGAATTCGTGCGGGAAAAGGCGCTCGCCTTTGGAGTCGGCATCCATCCACTCTTTGAGGATGACATTTTCGATGCGGCGCATGGCTTCCATTTCGGGAATGCAGGTGTCGGTGACGCGGTTCATGTGCCGCTCGAGGAGAGCTTGCTCGTCGGCGGGGGTGAGATCGCGGTAGTGAGGAATGCGTTCGTAGAAATCGTGGGCGACGAGGTTGAAAATATCCTCCTCGAGATTGGCGCCCGTGCAGACGATGCCGTGCACTTTTCCTTGGCGGATCATCTCGGCGAGGGAAATGCCCAGCTCGGCCGTGCTCATGGCGCCGGCAAGGGTCATGAGCATAATGCCGCCTTGGTCGAGGTGGCGTGAGTAGGCTTCAGCAGCGTCCTTGAGAGCGGCGGCGTTGAAGTGGCGGTAGTGGAGGTCGATGAATTGAGAAACTGGGCCTTGTGACATGGTGTTGGAAAAATTGATACGGATCGTGTTTAGCAGGTCTTGCTGAGTGTGCCAATCCAGATCGTGATTTGGTCCAAGAGAGAAAGCCTGCACGGTTGTTCACAGCCTTTAAGAAAAAGGAAAAAAATTGCGAGTTACTCTCTTCTTCTTATTCGTGTGAACAAGCATCGCAAATCGTGTTCCTCAGGCTCTGTGTGGGCGTTCCACGCTTTTTGGGGTGTGTGAAGAACCTGTGAGCGCGAAGGAATGGCTCTGAAAAACTCGTGAATTTTGGCTGGTTATTCCAACTTGCTGGTTGGGATTCACAAGTTGTTCACACCCTGTTGACAGTTTCCGCCTTGTGCTGGGAGAGCTCAATGCATGAAAAATTTTTGGGCGATGGGCATGCGACGTCCCATACCGAAAGCGCGACTTGTGACCTTGAGTCCGGGAGCGGCTTGCTTGCGTTTGTATTCGTTGAAGTCCACTTTGCGAGTGACCCAACGGACAGTTTCGGGATCAAAGCCAGAGTGGATTATCTCAGAAACCCCGAGGTTGTCCTCCACGTAGAGTTTTAGAATTCCATCGAGAAGGTCGTAAGGAGGGAGAGAATCTTGGTCCTTTTGGTTCGGGCGGAGTTCCGCGCTGGGCGGTTTGTCGATAGTGCGGCGGGGGATGATGTCCCTGTCGCGGTTTAGATGCTCTGCCAGTTTGTAAACCAAGGTCTTTGGGACATCGGAAATCGCGGCGAGGCCACCCGCCATATCGCCGTAGAGGGTGCAATAACCGACGGCCAGTTCACTTTTGTTCCCGGTCGTGAGAAGGAGGTGGCCGAATTTGTTTGAGAGGGACATGAGTGTGAGGCCACGCAGGCGGGCTTGCATATTCTCCTCGGTGGCATCCTCGGGGAGATCGCCAAAAACCGGGCGCATTTGTTTTTTAAATACCTCGAAACTCTCTCCGATTGGGATTTTCAGACAGGAAATGCCCAGATTGCCGGCCAAAGCGAGCGCATCTTCCACGCTGTGGATCGACGAAAAGGGCGATGGCATGGCGACGCCGTGGACGTTTTCCGGGCCCAAGGCATCCACCGCTATACAGGCCACGACGGCACTATCGATCCCGCCGCTCAAGCCAAGCACGGCAGAACGAAATCCGCACTTTGCGGCATAGTCGCGGACACCCAGCACCAAAGCCCGCCGCAAATCCTCCAGGTTGTCGCATCGAGGCTCCAACACGCCGTGTGACGCCATGTCTGAAGCTTCCTGAAAACCCGGCAATCGACATTCCACGATGCCATGGGCTCCCACGGCCATCGAATGTCCATCGAAAACCAACTCGTCATTTCCACCCACGGCATTGCAGTAATAAAAAGGGATTCCGTGCCGATGGGCTTGGCTTCGGATCATTTCTTCCCGCCTCGCCGGTTTGCCCAGTTGGTAGGGGGATGCGCTCAGATTGAGTATCGCCATGGCGCCGGCGTCTTTCAGTCTCTGCACGGGATCGCAGGAATAAAGCGAGCGCGGCAGGTAATCCGGTGTCCAGATATCCTCACAAATGGTCACACCGAAACGGCGGCCACGGATTTCGACGGGTTCCGCGTTTTGGCCAGGCTCGAAGTAGCGCGTTTCGTTGAAAACATCGTAGGTCGGCAGAAGGCTTTTATAAATCCAGCGAATGGTTTTTCCGCGTTCCAGAATGGCGGCCGCATTGAAAAACGGCCGTCCGGAAGACGTGGGATTTTTTTGAACACAACCGATGATCCAAGTGGCGTCTTGACAAGCGGCATGGATCTCTTCGAGCACCTTCAAACTCATCGGCACAAAGTCGGATTGGAACAACAAATCCTGGGGCGGGTAGCCTGTGAGCACCAATTCCGGCGTGAGGATGATCTCCGCCCCATCGGCCTCCAGTGCGCGGCAGGCTTCGATAATCCTTTGCGCGTTGCCGTGGAGATCGCCAACGGTGGAATTGATCTGAGCCAGTCCAATGTTCACCATGTTACCAGAACCCCCACTGCTTTGTTGTCATGATATACACACCGAGGCCGAGATTTGTGACCGCGTGGGCGAGCACGCACGCAGCAAGACTTCCCGTGCGTATGGCAATAAAATTGTAAATGGCCCCGCAAAGGAATGCTGCGGGCCAATCCGGCATACTGTGGACCAACATGAAACAGCCCGCCACGATCGCGAAAGATTTCCATTGAAATGCCCCAATCGGCAGCGAGGTAAAATCCTCGCGGATCAGATACCGCATCAAAAACCCGCGCCAAAAAATTTCTTCCACCAGCGGAACCACGATCACCAATCGTGCAAAGCGGGCTAAGACAGTCATCCAGTAAAGCGTGCAACCCTCGGCGAAAACCGTGGGATCAAACCCCTCCACCCGCGCCCCCGCGCCCAGGAAAGCCTGCGGAGCGACCCAGAGGCCGAGCACCAGCAAGCCGGCAGCCACCGCGAGCGCGTTCCCGGCGCGTTTCCCAAAGTCATACTGCCTCCAGTAAAAAACCAAAACTGCCGCACAGAGGGTTGTTTGCAATGGATAAACCCAATACTCCGGACTTCGCAGCCAAACGAAATCCGATTTTGGTTGCTTGACCAGCGAGACCAATACAAGCCCACCCATGAAGGTGAGAAACGGCGCCACATAAGCGGCCAACGGCGTTTTGAGTGATACTTGCATAAGCGAGCTTCTGGATCAAACCGAATCCAGCAGAATTGACCACAGAGCGCACCGAGGACACAGAGGATGATCTATCGATGATTCGATGCGTTCGAAATGATTTGTGCAATATCAAATCACAAGCCAAAGCCTTTCCTGGTCATCCGCGCCATCCTGTCCTCCTGTCTAAAAATCCTTTCTCTGGATCAAACCACACCGCGTTCCTGGATATCAGCTCGAAAATGAAATGGCGAAAGGCGTCGAGATTGGATCCCGGCTCATGCGCTCTCGGACCCGCGAGTTCATTTCGCCCCAAGTCTCCGCATCCGCTTCCGGAAAAAAAAAGATATGGAACTTGATTCTTTGGTTTGCTTTTTCCAGCGTGCTTCCGTGATGTCACGAAACACCTTTTCCTTTCCACAGCGGCTTCGCTTCGGTTTGACCCTCCTCCTCGCGTCTTTGTTCGGCGCGCTGCTTTTTTCAGGCTGCAAAAAGAAACCCTCCGCTGGCAACTCGGGGGAGATCGTCATTGGCGAGTTCGCCTCGCTTACAGGTGCGACGGCGAGTTTTGGTCAATCGGCGAACAAGGGGGTTCGCATGGCGATTGACGAGGCGAATGCCAACGGTGGCGTGCTGGGTAAAAAACTGCGCCTGGTCACCGAAGACGACCAATCCAAGGCGGGCGAGGCGGCGACCGTGGTTCGACGCCTGATTTCGCGCGAGAAACCCGTGGCCATTATTGGCGAGGTGGCTTCCTCCCGCTCGTTGGAAGCGGCGCCCATCTGCCAGCAGAATAAAATCCCCATGATCTCGCCTGCTTCGACGAATCCGAAAGTCACGCAGACCGGCGATTACATTTTCCGCGTGTGCTTCATCGATCCCTTCCAAGGCTCTGTGCTTGCGAAATTCATGCTCCAGCGCGGGTGGACCAAGGCGGCGATCCTCACGGATGTGAAACAAGACTACGCCGTGGGACTCACGGATTTCTTCAAAGACTACTTCACAAAAAACGGCGGCACCATCGTGAGCGAACAGAGCTACAGCTCGGGCGACAAGGATTTCAAAGCGCAGCTCACTTCGATCCGCAGCACCACCCCCGAGGCGATTCTGGTGGCGGGCTATTACAATGAGGCTGGGCTTGTTGCGAGCCAAGCCCGCGAGCTGGATATCAAAGCCCCGCTGCTCGGCGGCGATGGCTGGGACTCCCCCTCTCTCGTCGAAGTCGCGGGGGATGCGATGGAAGGAAACTTTTTCTCGAATCACTTCTCCTCGGAGGACAAGTCGCCCGCCGTGCAGGACTTCCTCGCCAAATACAAAACGAAATACCTCGAAACCCCGGATGCCATGGCGGCGCTGGCCTATGATGCCACCATGCTGCTGCTCGATGCGATCAAGCGCGCTGGCACCACCGATTCGGCTGCTTTACGGGACGCCATCGCGGGGACAAACGCCTTCCCGGCTGTGACAGGCAACATCACGCTCGATGCCTCGCGCAATGCCACCAAGGCGGCAGTGATTCTTAAAGTCCAAGACGGTAAATTCCGCTTTGTCGAAAGCGTGGCTCCCTGATCCCAAATCTCCGTGGACTGGGCGAACCTCACACAGCAACTGATCAATGGCCTGTCCCTCGGCGCGATCTACGCCCTTATCGCGCTGGGCTACACCATGGTCTATGGTGTGCTGCGTTTCATCAATTTCGCGCACGGTGATGTGTTCATGATTGGAGCCTTTGCCGGGCTGTATGTGCACCGGTGGCTGAAGCCGTTTTTTCAATGGATGCCGGATGTCCTTTCCGCGCCGGTTGTTTTGCTCTTGGCGATGGCGATCTGCGCCGCCTTGGGAATCCTGATCGAGAAACTCGCCTACAAGCCACTCCGCCAGCGCTCACGGCTTACGGTTCTCATCACAGCCATCGGCGTGTCCCTGCTCCTCTCCTACGGCGCCCAGCTTCTTTTCGGCGCCGCCCCGAAGGGCTTTCCGCAACTCATCACAAACCACACGCACAAGTTGGCCACCAAGATTTCGATAACCACGGAACAAGTGGTCGTGCTGGCTGTGACGCTACTCCTCTTGGTTTCGCTGCGCTTCATCGTTCAAAAAACGCGGATGGGTCTTGCGATGCGCGCGCTGTCGAACAACCCGACCGCCGCCTCGCTCATGGGCGTGAACACCGATGCCGTCATTTCCTTCACATTCGGCTTGGGCTCCGCACTGGCGGCTGCTGCCGGGATTTTCTTTGCCATGCTCTACCAGGCCATCGATCCCTTCATGGGCATTCTACCCGGCATCAAGGCCTTCGTGGCGGCGGTGCTCGGCGGCATCGGCAACATCGCCGGAGCCGCCCTGGGAGGCGTTCTCATCGGTCTCGTGGAAACACTCGTCGTGGGCTACAGCCAAAACATCGGCATCCCACCCGGCTTCCGGGATGCTGTAGCCTTCGTCATTCTCATTCTCATCCTCATGTTCAAACCAGCCGGACTCTTGGGCAAATCCGAGCGGGAGAAGGTCTGATGCCGTGAAGAAGCACGCCGCGCACATCGCCCTGGTCGCCGGTCTCGCCGCCAGCCTCGCGCTCTACGCCACGGCTCCGCAACTCGACGACTATGCGGTGAACATCCTCGTTCTGGCGGGAATCAATATCATCCTCGCGGTGAGTCTGAATCTGGTGAACGGCCACACCGGTCAATTCTCACTCGGCCATGCGGGATTTATGGCGGCAGGCGCCTACACCTCGAGCATTATCACGCTTTCGCTGGGGCCGGTCTTGGCGAACGCCCCGGCGTGGCAATCCCAGGCCGCTTTTCTCGCCGCCCTGCTGGCAGGCGGTTTTTTCGCGGCTGTCTGCGGTTTCCTGGTCGGTGTGCCCTCGCTCCGCCTGCGCGGCGACTACCTAGCCATCGTCACGCTCGGCTTCGGGGAAATCATCCGCGTCGTCATTCAAAACACCGAGGCGCTCGGCGGCGCTCGGGGACTCGAAGGCATCCCGCCCTACACCAATCTCCTCTGGACATTCGGCATCGCGACGCTGGCCGTCTATGTTGTGGCAAGCCTGGTGAATTCGACCTACGGGCGCGGCTTCATCGCCGTGCGCGACGACGAGATCGCCGCCGAGGCCATGGGGATCAACACCACGAAATACAAGGTCACCGCATTCGTGGTCGGAGCCTTTTTTGCAGGCCTCGCCGGGGGTCTCTACGCCCACTTCATCAGCTTCATCGCTCCGGAGGGGTTCAATTTCCTGAAATCTGTCGATGTCGTGGTGATGGTTATTCTCGGTGGAATGGGCAGCACGCCGGGCGTGGCGGCGGCGGCAGTCCTTTTGACTTTGCTGAACGAGCTTTTGCGAGATTTTGAACAATACCGGATGATTGTTTTTGCCCTTCTACTCATCGTTCTCATGATCGTCCGGCCGCAGGGATTGCTGGGGAATTTCGGGCGTCAAAAACGAAAGGCCGCGCAGCCATGAGCGAGTTGCTCAAACTCGAAAAAGTCACCATGGAGTTCGGCGGCCTCTGCGCGGTCCAGGACTTGGATTTCCACATCGACCCGGAGGAAATGGTCGGCCTCATCGGCCCGAATGGAGCGGGCAAGACAACCGTCTTCAATATCATCACGGGCGTCTACAAGCCCACGCGCGGAGAGATCCGGTTCCATGGAGTTTCCCTGCAGGGGAAAAAGGCCAACCACATCACCGCCCTCGGTATCGCCCGCACATTCCAAAACATCCGCCTCTTCGGTTCGCTCTCGGTTTTCGACAATGTCCGCACGGCCATGAACGGCAAATTGCGGCACGGCATCGTCCACTCGCTCACGCGCGGACCGGCTTTCCGGGCAGAGGAGGAGCGTGTGCGCGGCGAGGTTTTCGCCCTGCTGCAGATTTTCGGCTTGGAAAATGACGCGGATCGACTCGCGACCAGTCTTCCCTACGGCGACCAGAGGCGTCTGGAAATCGTCCGCGCCCTGGCCACAGGCCCCCGCCTGCTTCTGTTGGACGAACCCGCCGCCGGCATGAACCCCACAGAAAAAGTCCGGCTCATGCAACTCATCCATTTTGTTCAGGAGAAGTTCCGCATCGCCGTGCTGTTGGTCGAGCACGATATGCGCGTCGTGATGGGCGTTTGCCAACGCATCGTCGTTCTCGACCACGGACACAAGATCGCCGAGGGCGCGCCATCGGATATCCAGCGGAATCCCAAAGTCATCGAAGCCTATCTCGGAGAGGACTCGTCCCATGCTTGAGATTCGCGACCTTCATGTGGCTTACGGCGGCATCGCCGCGCTCCATGGTATCTCGCTGGATGTCCCGTCCGGCCGCATTGTCACATTGATCGGCGGCAACGGCGCTGGCAAGTCCAGCACCCTGCGGGCGATATCGGGCATTGCAAAGGCTACCGGAGGGTCGATTGTTTTCGAGGGACGCGAGATCACCAACAAGCCCCCGCATGAAATCGTCTCACTCGGCCTGGCCCACTCGCCCGAGGGACGCTTGGTTTTTTCCAACCTCACGGTTCTTGAAAATTTGCAAATGGGTGCCCACCTGCGCCAGGACAAGGTCGGCATCTCCGCCGATTTGGAGCGGAATTTTGCCCTTTTCCCCAGGCTCAAGGAGCGCATGCAGCAAGCCGCCGGAACCCTCAGCGGCGGGGAACAACAGATGCTTGCCATCGCCCGCGCCTTGATGTCGAAGCCGAAGTGCCTCTTGCTCGATGAGCCCTCGCTTGGTATCGCGCCGATCCTCGTGCAGACGATCTTTTCCCGCATCGTCGAGATCAATCGCGAGCTCGGCCTCACCATTCTGCTCGTCGAACAAAACGCCAACCTGGCACTGCGCGTTGCCAGCCACGGCTATGTCCTCGAAACCGGTCGCGTGATCCTCCAAGGCTCCGCTGAATCCCTCCGCACCGACCCGGCTGTCCGCTCCGCCTATCTCGGCGAGGGCGTTTGACGCCAACTCCGCACGCATATCCTCTCGGCCACATTCACGGTGACTTGTCGTTTTGTCTCTTGCCCGTGATCACAGGCAGACTTAGTTTTCAACCATGCACCCTGTGGTGAACATCGAGGATCCAGTTGGGAAGGTCGTTGGCAAGCGCGTGCCACCAACAAAACTCATTTCTTCTTCTCAAGAAACCGAGGCCAACCGCCAATGGGCGGCAACAGGATTTTTTCCCCGTATTAAAAAGGGAGTCTATAAATTTAAATCCCATGAAGAGGCCGACCAATGGCTGATGGACCTTTCGATCCAGAAACCGGCGAACTGATTCCCCGCGATCCCTCTGTGGAGGATCTCGTCTCTCTTTGCCGTGAACTCCACGCTCAAGGAGCAAAGTTTATAGTTGTTGGCGGTTTCTCCATTCGAGCGGCTGGATATGGTCGCCACACCACAGACATCGACATTCTCATCGACACCGGTTTGGAAAACGAGGCGCGAGTTTACAAGGCCCTTGCCACTCTTCCCGATGGCTGTGTGCGGGAACTCGAAGCCGGGGAGGTTGCAAAATACACCGTCGTGCGCGTGGCCGATGAAATCCTTGTGGACCTCATGGCCAAGGCGTCTGGCATTGACTATCAAGAAGCTTCCCAAAGTCTCGTCATGCACGAAATCGACGGAGTCGCGATCCCCTTCGCAAGCCCCGAGCTTCTCTGGCGCATGAAATGCCGCGCCGGCCGCGAAAAAGATCGAGGCGACATCGAATTCCTCCGCCAGTATTTCGCCGCCAAGGGCATTCAGCCGCCGAGGCCTTGACCGATTCAGAAAGGGGCATGGCCGTCCCGGCCGTGCAGGCGCTGGATATTTTTACTCAGGCATCTTTATTGGACCGCTTCGACCATGTCATCCACAGGCGGGACGCCTGTGCCCCTCTCTCTTTCGCTGCGCCGGTCAAATATTGCTGCCGAGGAAGGTGTGGATGCCGCACTCGCTTTTGTCGAAGCCGGTCCAGCGTCCGGCGCGTTCGTCTTCGCCGTCGCCTGTGGGGCGGGTGCAGGGTTGACAGCCAATGGAGCGGTAGCCGCGTGCGGTGAGGGCGTTCACCGGGAGGTCGTGTTTTTTGATGTAGTCTTGGACTTGGTCACGGCTCCAGGCGGCCATGGGGTTGAGCTTCACGATGTAGAGGTCGCGGAGGACATCGAAGTGGTAGAGTTCGGCGATTTTAGTTTTCTCGCGCGCGTCGTTTTGCTGGCGGCGGACTCCGGTGATCCAGACATCGAGTGTGGAGAGTTTTTTTTGCAGGGGAATGACCTTGCGGAGGGAGCAGCAGAGGTCGGGCTTGGTGTTCCAAAGCTCAGGGCCGAGCTCGGCGGATTGTTCCTCCACAGTTTGCTCGGGGACGAGCGGCTCGATGGTGATTCCGAAGCGTTTCTCGACGGCGGCTTTCAGGTCGAGCGTTTCGGGGAAGAGCAGGCCGGTGTCGATCGTGAAGACGGGGAAATTCAGGCCGTTTGAGAAAGCCTCGTTCATGACGACAAGACCCGCTCCTTGAAAGCTGGTGCCGATGGCCGCGCGTGTGCCGAATTTTTCCCATGCCCAAAACAAAACCTCGCGCAGGCTGGCGGATTCCAGCTCATCGGACTTACGACGGATTTCCTCGGGATCGAATTTCGACGGCATGAATTAAGGATTGAACCACGGAGAGCACGGAGGACACGGAGGTGAAGAAAAAAACTTCTCTGCCTACCGGGCTTTACCAACTCTGTGCTCTCTGTGTCCTCTGTGGTGAAAAATTACAGGCTTTTTGCTGCGGCGACGACATGGGCGGCGGTGATGCCGAGTTGTTCCATGACGATGTTGCCCGGGGCGCTGAGGCCGAAGCGGTCGATGGCCACGGTTTTGCCATCGAGGCCGACATAGCGGAACCATGGGTCGGAGATGCCGGCTTCGATCGAGACGCGTTTGCGGCAGGATTTCGGCAGGACGGATTCCTTGTATTCCGCGCTCTGGGCTTCGAAGCGCTCGAAGCAGGGCATGGACACGACGCGGGTGCCGGCACCGAGTTCGGCGGCGGCATTCATCGCGTGTTGGAGTTCGCTGCCGCTGGCGAGGAGGATGAATTCCAGCCCGGCGGTTTCTTTTTTGGCGATGTAGCCGCCCTGGAAGGCACCTTCGCGGCGTGTGGCGACGGGGATGCTGTTTTGCGTCGGCAGATTTTGGCGAGAGAGCACGAGCATGGTCGGACCGTTAGTCTTTTGGAAGGCTGCGGCGAAAGCCCCGGCGGTCTCCTCTGGGTCGGCGGGACGGATGACATCCAAGCCAGGAATGGCGCGCAGGGCGGCCACGGTCTCGACAGGCTCGTGTGTCGGGCCGTCTTCTCCAACGCCCACGGAGTCGTGGGTGAAAATGTAGACGGTCGGGAGATGCGAGAGCGCGGCGAGGCGGATCGATGGACGGCCGTAATCGCTGAAGACGAGGAAGGTCGCACCGCTGGCGCGGAAAATGCCGTCGTAGGCGATGCCGTTCATGATGCCGCACATGGCGTGCTCGCGAATGCCGAAGTGGAGGTTGCGCCCCGCGTGGTTCGTGCGGTTGAAGTCGCCGCCGTCCTTGATGTAGTTCAGCGTGGAACCGTGGAGGTCGGCGCTGCCGCTGGTGACGAGCGGCATGGCGGCGCAGATCGGCTGGAGCACATCGCTGCCGGCTTTGCGGGTGGCGATATTGACGGCCGGATCAAACGGCGGGATGACATCGAGGAGGTTTGGAGTTTTTCCCGCGACGGCATCATCGATTTCCTTGGCCAGATCGGCGTTGGCCGAGCGCCAGGCGGCGTAGGATTTTTCCCACGCGACGTATTCGGCTTGGAGGGTGGCTTTGCGTTTTTCGAAATAAGCCTTGGTCTCGGGAGCGACGAAGAAAGTCTCCTCGGGCAGGCCGAGCGCCTTGCGGGATTCGGTAACAAATTTCACGCCAGCCTCGCCGTGGGCTTTGTTCGTGCCGCTGACCTCGGGAATGCCTTTTCCAATGAGCGTCTTGGCAATGATGAACTGCGGCTTGCCGCTAGTGGCGGATTTGGCCTTTTCAATGGTCTCAGCGATCTCGTGGAGGTCGTGTCCATCGATCTGGTGGACATCCCAGCCGATGGCGGCGTAGCGCGCGGCGGTGTCCTCGCTCTGCGTCACGGGGCCCATGGCGTCGAGCGTCACATTGTTGGAATCGTAAATGAGGATCAGGTTGTCGAGGCCGAGGTGGCCGGCGAGTGCGCTGGCTTCCATCGCCACGCCTTCCTGGAGGCAGCCATCACCGGCGAGGGCGATGACATGGTGGTTGAAAATGCTGTGCGCGGATGTGTTGAAGCGGGCCTCGCACATTTTGGCGGAGATGGCATAACCGACGGCATTCGACACGCCTTGGCCAAGCGGGCCTGTGGTGGCCTCGACGCCGGGGGTTTCGTGAAACTCCGGATGGCCGGGAGTGATGCTGCCGAGTTGGCGGAAATTTTTGACTTCTTCCAAAGACACGCCGTAACCCGCGAGATGCAGCCAGCTGTAGAGGAACATGCTGCCGTGGCCTGCGGAGAGGATGAAGCGGTCGCGATTCAGCCAGCGAGGCTCATCGGGATTGAAGCTCATGGAGGCGCCGAAGAGAACGGCTCCGATGTCCGCTGCGCCAAGCGGGAGGCCGAGGTGGCCGGATTTGCATTTCGTGACGGCGTCCATGGCCAATCCACGGGCGTCGCGGGCGGCGATTTCGAGAGAAGCGGTGTCTAAATTCATGTGGGATTCTTTGTTGAGCCTGCCAGAAAAGCCGCTTGGGCGGCCGATGGCAAGAGACAATCCCGCAACAATTCCACTACGAAGAGGCCCGCTCGGCGCGGCGGAATTCTTCCATCTCTCGCTTGAGGGGTTCCCAATAAATGCGGTCTTTCTCCTGCTCGGCACGCACCTCGGCATCGAGCGCCTCGCGCAAACGCGGCAGGTCGGGTGTAATGGCGAAAGAGAGGAGCGGGCGCGCAGTTACCGTGGCGGCGGCTTCGCTTGGGAAGCGGGCGGCGAGGTCGATGAGGCGATCTGCTACGCGCGATTCCCGAAGCCAGAACTCGATGCGATGGGGATTGGGCTCGCTTGCGTGTTGTTCATAATGCCCCTCCACCAAGGCACTGATCATAGGCCAATCCTTTGAGCGCTGGGTTTTTTTCGCATCGACGAGGTCAGGCACGGAAAGCAGGTGGATTTCGTCTCCATTCGATTCGGTGATCGTCGTTCTTCTGCTCCAGAGCACGGAAAAGTCCGGCAAGTCGCGGAGCTTTGTCATGACATCCACCCGGAGACCTTCGACACCGCCCGCCTTGCAACGGTAGTGGACTGCGTGCCCTCGATCCAAGACGCGCGGGTCGAAGCGAGGAATGGCTATCCTGACGGCATTCAGATCGCCAAGCGCGGCATGCAGACCTTCAAAATTCTCCTCCTTCGCGAGGATCAAAAAGTCGACATCTTTGCTAAACTGGGCTGCGCCGTAGAACACGCAGGCCTGGCCGCCCATAAGCAGCGCCTGAACCTGATGTTTCTGGATCGTAGAAAGGACTTGTCGGATCGGGGTCGGGATCAAGGCTACCTCCCATGGCTAAGTATTGAGCGAAGATTTTCTCGCTTTCCCGGAAGCGCTCCAGCGGGGTGAGCTTTGCCCACTCCTGCCACTCTTCAGGCCAGTCTTCGAATTTCATCGCGAAGGCATAATAGCGCTGGTGGCGGGGTTGTCGAGTGTGGGCTGTTGGCTTGGTCGGAGGCGCATTACAACTACCCACATTGCAGAAGTTACGAAAATTTAACACAAAACGGATTCTCCAACCGGCGACCGTCGGCAAACTCCCGCTGCCATGAAACACCTCTCCTGCTTGCCACATAAAGCCATTGCCTGCGCAGCGGCATTTGCCATCACCTCCGCAACGAGCGCATTTGCCGCCGATCAAGAAACCACAACCTCAGACGGCCTAGGCTGGCATCCCTTGCTGCTCAAAGGGCCGATCGAAATCAAAGACGGCCAGATTCTTTCAGGAACCTCGGGAACGATTGGTGGAGAGCGCCTGCCAGCACCGGATGACGACCGCTCGAAGCCGTTCAATGATTGGTGGAATGGCAAATACATGCTCGGTGGCGTCGGCAATTTTGGCTTTGACCTGCGCCAGAAGTTTGCGACGGAGGGCGTTTCCTTCAATGGCAACTACCAAGGCGCGTTCTTCGGCGTCGTGGACAGCGAAAAAGGTTCACGCGGATTCTGGGATGAGCAGATCAACTTCGGCAACGAGATCAATTTTGGAAAGCTCTTGAAAGTGGAATCCCTGGAAGGCGTTCTCGCCTTCTCCAGCTTCCGCTACCGCGACTCGACCAAGGATTCGAACCCCAACAACTTCGTCGAGGCGCAGTCGATGTTCAATCCATCAAACTGGCAATCGGGCACGCAATTCCGCGTTCTGGCCTTCGGCGCGGAGATCGGCACCAAGGGCATTCTGCCTGTGAAAGACATGGTCGTCCTGCGCGGCGGCTGGCTCCAGCCACAAAAGGAATTCGCCGATCAACCGCTCTCAAAGCTTTTCCTGAACAACGCGGTGAACAGCGCCAAAGGCATCGGCGGGAACATCCCTTTCTCATCCAGTTTCTCGACCTGGGGCGGCACGCTCAAAGTCCAACTGCACGAGACCGTCTATGTGAAAAACGGCCTCTTCATGTCATTCCCCCAGGCCACGGCCTCGACGAACCACGGACTCGCTTTTCAGGGATACGGCCCTGCAACTAATCAAAACGGCCTCTTCTACATGGGCGAAACGGGCTACACGCCAAAGATTGGCGAATCCCAATTGCTGGGTAAATACGCGTTCGGTGGCTACTTCTACGGCACACCCGCCAACAAGACACCCTCGTGGAATGGCACGGACAATGCCGGGCAATACGGCTTCTACTTCCAAGCCGACCAGATGCTCTACCGCGAGCCTTCCACGGAAGTCGCACGCGCTCCTAGAGCCGATAGCAAATCGGTCGCAATTGGAAAATCCTTCACCTCTCCTGTGGACAGCCCCAAACCAACCCTCTCCAAGCAAGGCCTGAGCACATTCAACCTTCTCACCTTTGCTCCCGGATTTGCCGTCAAAAATGTTTATCCCTTCTACTTCCAGAGCGGCCTCGTTTACACCGGCCTCATCCCGCATCGTGACGAGGATTTGGCCATGATCTCGCTCGGCTACGGAGCCTACCAAGGAGATGTGAATCCGGCGGTGGATGGCTACACAGCCGTGATCGAAGGAGGATACCGATTCCAGATCAATGGTTGGTCCTATGTCCAACCGTTCGCTCAATACTTCTCTCATCCGAATGGAAGTGGATCTGCTGCTGTCCAAAACGCTGCCGTTCTGGGCTTCCTCGCCGGACTGGTTTTTTAAAGCAAACTGTTACGAAATTTGATAGCAAAAATGCGAGGTTTTCATCATGGTTTTCGGTCATTAGCTTTTATGCATGGTTCGCAGAGCGTCTTTCTTCATCTCAGTCGCATCTTATGCTTTGCCTTTTGCCTGTGTCAGGCTTACGCGCAGCTCTCCTCGGACGGGCTTGCCGATATAGGATTTACTGGCTTGCAGAGCCTATTGGGAGGCTCTTTGCCGACAGGGCAGGGCATTTCGGTTACCCAAGTGGAGTCTCTCGTTGATGGTTCCTACCGGCCGGAGGTATCGTCATTTCCAAGCAAGTTTTTTTCCTTTCCCTCAGGTGGGAATACGACCGTCTCTTCCCATTCCACCACCGTGGGATCTTATTTGTATGGTAGTGGTTCGCTTTCCCCAAGCGTGGGCGCGGGAAACGCATCTATTACGGTCTATGAAGTGAATAGCTGGGTTGGGAGCGGTTTTCTTCGAGCCACGACACCCTCCCTATTGCCCAAGAGTGAGACGGCCCCTATTCAAAGCCACAGCTGGATTGGAACAACTAACAATGCTGCGATCGACACCCAGATTCTCCAGCGTTTCGATTACATGCTCGATCGCGACAATGTGGTGGCCGCAGTGGCCTTGAATAATGGCAATGGTCCGGTGCCGAGTCTCATGGCCCAGTCGCACAATGCTTTGGCTGTGGGCCTGTCGAACGGAGGCCATAGCTTCGGCTCCACAAGCTTGGATGGCTCGGGCCGAACAAAACCCAGTCTCGTCGTGCCTGCTGGGGCGACAAGCTGGGCCACGCCAACGGTCGCCTCGGCTGCGGCCTTGCTGCTGCAGAAAGCTTCCACGACCCCAAGTTTATCAAACGGCTCGAAATCTCTTGCGATCCGTTCCATTCTGCTCGCGGGAGCATCCAAGGAAGAAGAGGAATTTTCCATTCCGTGGACCCACACCGATTCCTCGCCTCTTGATGAACGCTATGGAGCCGGTGAGCTCGACGTGGCTTCATCCTATCGCATTCTGACCGCTGGAGAATATGCGGCCTCGTCCACAAGCCTTGTAGGCAGCGAGGGCTGGCATTTTGGCAGCGCCTCCAGCCAGTCCACCGCGTGTTATTTCTTTGACCTCAATAACGCCACGCCACTTTCGCTCACAGCGACTCTGGTTTGGAACAGCAAGGTCACGCCTTTCGATACGAATCCCTCCCCCTTTGTTTCCTACGATTTTTCGACGTTCGTTCCGAACCTCGATCTGCGGTTGTATTCCGCAAGTGGCTTCACGCTGGGAACCCAAATCGCTGCCAGCCTGAGCACGGTGGACAATGTGGAATTGATCTATGCCTCTGTTCTCTCGCCAGGGCGCTATGCCCTCTCTGTAAGCTCCGATTCGAATGCGGTTGATTACAGCCTCGCTTGGACTGCCGCCGTGCCTGAACCATCCTCGTGGGTTCTCCTCTTGCTCGCACTCCCTTTGATGAGGGTGTTTCCCTTGCTGCTTCGAAAAGCGTGAGCCGCGTTACTCCTCGTCCTCGTCGCTCTCGCCTTTTTTGTAGGTGAGGCCACGGAGTTTTCCTTCGATGAAGGCGTCGATGTCGCCATCCATCACGGCTTGGATGTCGCCGGTTTTCACGCCGGTGCGGAGGTCTTTGACCATCTGATAGGGCTGGAAGACATAGCTGCGGATTTGATTTCCCCAAGCCACATCGCCCTTCTCCCCGTATTGGCGATCCACCTCGGCGCGTTTTTTGTCGCTTTCGATTTGAAAAAGTTTCGCCTTGAGGAGTTGGAGGGCGAGTTCGCGGTTGCGGCCCTGACTGCGCTCGGCCTGGCAGGCCACGACGATGCCCGTGGGAATATGCGTGAGGCGGCATGCGGTTTCGACCTTGTTGACATTCTGCCCGCCTTTTCCACCGGCGCGGAATGTGTCGAGCTTGATATCCGCCTCGTTGACTTCGACTGGCACATCTTCGATTTCCGGCACAGCATCCACACTTGCGAATGACGTGTGGCGGCGCTTATTCGAGTCGAAAGGCGAGATGCGCACTAGGCGGTGGACTCCACGCTCGGTCTGCAGGTGGCCGTAGGCGTTCTGGCCAGTGACGCGCAGCGTGGCGGACTTGATACCCGCCTCGTCGCCGAGCTGGATGTCTGTGATGGCGCACTCGAGCCCGTGGCGTTCCATCCAGCGCTGATACATGCGCAGCAGCATATCGGCCCAATCGCAAGACTCCGTGCCACCCGCTCCGGCATTGATGGAAAGGAAGGCTGGGCAGTTGTCGTAGGGACCCGAGAGCAAGGCGGTGATCTCAAATTGATCGAGATCTTTTTGGATCGCAGAAAATTCCGCCATCACTTCGGCGGTAGCAGCGGCTTGGTTTTCTGGAGTCTCTTCCATTGCGAGTTCACGCAGCACATCGAGGTCGGCAGCGCGGGACTCCAGCGCTTGCATGGGTTGGATTTTCGAGCGCAGAGATGATACCTCGGCGACATCGCGCTGGGCGCGTTCGCGGCTATCCCAGAAGTCCGGTGCCGCCATGCGCGCCTCGATTTCAGAGAGTTTTTGGGTCAGTGCCGCCAAGTCAAAGAAACCTCCGCAACGAGGCCAATCGGCCCTTGATCGCGGAGGTGTCCAAATTTTGAAGTTCTTCGTTCATCGAACAGCGCACCCTACAGTCGCCCGCATCCTGTTCAAACTTAATTCTGCCAAAGCCTGCGAGTGCTGTCTCAATTCGCGCTACTTTTCGGTGAAGGCGACGCCTGAGGGTCGAGCCGATAAATGGTTTCTCCCTCCTTCATCACGCCGATGCGATCGCGGGCTATGATCTCGACATACTCTTTGTCGTTTTTCAGCAGATGCACCTCGCGCTCGCGCCGGGCTTTTGTGAGCTGCTCGGCGGCCAACACGGCCTGCTCCTCGGCAAGTTGGGCCGAGAGCGAGCGGTGGCGCGCGATTTCCGGGTAGAAAGCCGCCGCCGCGAAAGCCACACAAGCCACGATGATCAAGGCGATCATGAACCGGTTGGCATTATGCCAGACCTCGGGGTTCTTGCGGCGTTTGGAGCGGATAGGCTGCACGCCCCATAACATACACCATTCCACCAAAAAATCCACTTCGTCTTTCCACCCGGTCTTTTGTATAAGACAAATCTCCCTGTGCTTTGGCTTGCGCATGCCTCCCGATCAGCTCAGAAGATGTCCATGCGCCGGATTCTTTACGCTCTTGCCGCCACTCTTCTCATTACGAATCTTCAGGCCGAGCTTCCGCCATCTGCCTATGAGCAGATGCAGGCGGAGTCCCCGGAGTTCCTGGATGTTGAAATCCTCCGCGTCGATATTGAGCCGGGTGCCGAAGCTGATCAGCAGGACGTCCAGCTCACCGCTCGCATCTTGACCGTGCACCGCACGTCGTCGAATCTGCAACAAGGCGGCATGCTGAACATCGTCTACACGCTCACGGCGCGCCCGCCGGGCTTTGTCGGACCCGGGCAGGTGTCCATTCCCGCCGAGGGCGACAAAACAGTTGCCTATCTCAAAAACGGCGAGAAGCCCGACGAATTCCTGCCCGCCGCCGGAGCCATGACATTCCGCAATTTTTGAAGCCCCGTTGCATGGATGCTGATGAAATCCTTCTGGCCGTGGATCCCTCGCTGCGCGGCACAGGGTTCGCCGTGCTCGGGCGCGCCTCCGGCAAGGTCCGGTGCTTGCATTTCGATGTGATCAAAAACCCGCCGAAGCTGACCGTGGCGGGCTGTCTCCTGGAAATCCACACGCGTCTCACCGAGGCCATGGCACGATTCAATCCCACGGCGATGGCGGTGGAGAGTGTGATTTATGTGCAGAGTTTTCCCACGGCCATCACGCTGGGATCCGCCCGGGGAGCGGTTCTGCTGGCGGCTGCCCAGCGGGGATTGCCCATCCACGAATACGCGCCACGCCGCGTCAAGCAAGCCGTCGTGGGAACTGGTGCGGCGCAAAAATCCCAAGTCGCCTTCATGGTTCGCACGCTTCTCGGCCTCACGGTCACACCTCCAGCCGATGCAGCGGATGCCATTGCCGTGGGCTTCACCCACTTTCAAACGATCAAACCTTCCACACCCGTCCCGCTCCGTCTCCCATGAAAATCCTCCTCCCCGGACGACTTTCGTTTGAAGCCGCTCTCACGCTCCAGGAGCGCCTTGTCGCCCAAGTGCAATGCGGCGAGGCAGACGAAACCCTCATCCTTCTCGAGCACGAGCCCGTCTACACCATCGGCCGCACCCGTGACCGATCAAGCCTTCGCGAGGCGCTTCCCCATGCGGTTTTCGAGACCAATCGCGGTGGACAAGCGACCTATCACGGTCCCGGCCAACTCACCGGCTATCCCATTCTCGATCTCAGCAAACGCGGTCGCGACCTCCATGTTTACCTTCGCTTTCTCGAGGAGTATCTCATTCGCCTCTCCGCGGGCTTCGGTGTCACAGCGCAACGCCGGGAGGGCCTCACCGGCGTATGGGTCGGGGAACGAAAACTCGCCTCCCTCGGCGTCGGCGTGCGCAAATGGATTTCCATGCACGGCTTCGCCATCAATGTCCTCGCCAGCTCCACGGATGCCTTCTCAAGCATCACGCCCTGCGGTCTCGCGGGCGTGGAAATGACGAGCCTCGAGCGGGAATGCGGCGCGGAGATCGACTTCGAATCCGCCCTGCATGAGGCCGCACGGCTCTTCAGGGACATGCTTCCGCAACCCGTGGCGACTCCTTCGACCTGATTTTTTCGTAATTGTCGAATCCCTAAAAAAGTTGCAGGCCGCCGCGACGAGTGTCACGACGGCCTGCTGTTCCCCCCAGAACAGTTTCAAAGTCTCACACTATTCTGGCACGCGCAAGGAGTTTTTTTTATTTTTTTCAGAGTCTTGAATCCGTTCGAAAAAATCCGGGTGCAACCATCAGTCCCCCAGTTCGACATTCCAATAGGCGATATCCAGGAAATGACGCCAACTCTCGTGGTGATGGCTCGACACCGAGATGTTCACGAACGGTCTCCAGCGCGGGCGCTTGGGCTTGCGAATGAGTGCCATGCCTGCTTCGTGCGGCAGACGGTTTCCTTTGCGCGTGTTGCAGGGAATGCACGAACAAACGATGTTCTCCCAATGTGTCTGCCCGCCGCGATCCCTCGGCATGATGTGGTCGAGATTTAACATCTCCCGCGGGAAAACCTTGTTGCAATACTGGCAGGTGTTGTTGTCCCGCTCGAAGACATTGTGGCGCGTGAACTTCACTTCCTTCTTCGGCAGGCGCTCGAAGAGAAGCAGCACAATCACGCGCGGCACCCGAATGCGCATCGAAACCGTCTTCGCCATTTCGGGATCCGGATTCGTCCGTGAAAAATCCTGCCAACTCTTGAAATCATGGGTCAAAAAACCTTGGCCGCCCTCGGCAGAAACCACCTGCGCGTGACCCTGGTAAAGCAGAGTGAACGCACGACGGGCACTGCATGTATTCACCGCCTGCCACAGGCGGTTGAGAACCAAAACGGGTGTATCGAGAACCGATTGCATAAAGGTGTTGGAGTCGGCAACGGACATCCATCCCCTCAGGCGGAAATCCCCGCTGACCCGCGCAGAACTACGTCCACAGACGTAAAATGTCAAATAATTTCCGGGAAATCTTTTTTATGCACGCCCGGCAAGCACGTAGATCGCAAAAAATCATAAATAAATGAAAACAAGAAGATAAGCAAACACACCATCTCCACGCTCTGCACAAAAGTGATGGTTTCAGCCGCGATTTGCTTTCGAGGTCTATTTCCCGCTAGGGAGCATAGTCGCCCAGCTTGCAGACACGGAATACCCTTCCCATTCTATAAATTCTGTGTCAACCGTTCTATCCTCCTGTCTCAAATTCCATCCAAGGTCTCATGCCTGCCAGCGCCCACCCATTAACAATCATCCGCCCGCAATTCTTCAAAAACCTTCCCTCCTTCGCGTTGACCCCCTCTCGGCTATCAATCCCCTCTTTTCAAAAGAAAACGCGTTTAACGCCTTTTTAGAGCCTTGTTTTTTCGGCGTGATTCTCAAAAATCTGCTATTTTCCTCCCATGCCCCCGAGTGTTCCACGTGGAACAATTCCGGCTTTCTGAAAAGAATTGACCACAGAGCGCAGAGAACACGGAGGAGAATGCCCAGTTAAAACAAAAAACCGTCATTGCGCTATGCTGTCTACAAAAATGCTACCGAACCCCTGTTCTTCCCTCCGTGTTCTCCGTGTGCTTTGACTCGCTCGCTCCCGCTCGACTCGCCCTTCGGGCCAACCTTTGGTTGCTCTATCTCAAAGGTCCCGCCTTTTCGATTGTGGTCAATCCCCCACCAACCACGCCCCTCCCGCAGGCTACTTCGTGCCGCCGATCTGCCGCTTCGCCTCATAGAGCGCGATGCCTACCGATGTCGCCAGATTCAAGCTCCGCGCCTCAGGCTCCATGGGAATCGTCAAGCACTGATCTGGCTTGTCCCGCAGCAGTGACTCGGGCAATCCGCGGGACTCCCGACCAAAAACCAAAAAATCTCCATCTTCGAACTCCTCCGTCCAATACACTCTCGAGGTCTTTGTTGTAAAATAAAAGAACCGCCCCGCGCCCTCGGCGGTCAGCAACTCCTCGAGGGATCCCCAGTGCTTGACATCGCATAGGTGCCAGTAATCCATCCCCGCTCGGCGAAGGGCCGCCTCATCCAGCGAGAACCCCAACGGACCAACCAAGTGCAAACGTGCCCCCGCCGCCAGACACAGCCGCGCAATGTTCCCTGTATTCGGCGGAATCTCCGGCTCGACCAGCACGACATGCAACATGGCTACATTCTATGCTCCCCAGCCCACGACGGCAAATCCAATGAATGTTCCACGTGGAACAAGCCTGTATCGTCCCTAAGTGGTCAGAAGATTCAAACTGTTGGTCAGGAAATAGCTGTCATTTCCGAGCGAACAGCTGTTATCGATTTGATAACACGGGTCATTTTCGGGACAACCGCACTCGTCGTGAAGTTTACAAAATACAAACCCGTCTTGGAAAGCGCCGTCAGAGTGCGCCGTGCCAGTAACCCTTGGAGGGCCCTGCTCCGTCAGGGCCGAAATATCCCCTCGGAAGACGCCGAACAAATCCCAGACACCACCCCGCCAAAAAATCGCCCCCCCGCCCATCCCCTAAAAAAGAATGATTTTGCTGTCCATCATTTTGTCCAAACTTGCCACGAAGCCGCTGCACCTATCAGGGCAAGGCAAGAGCTTGTTGGAGAGATTCATGCTCGAAGGCGCTATCCATGCGGTGGATTTCCTTCGCGCTGGCGCCGACCTCCTTGGCAACGCTGCGCCATGAGGAGGTCGCTGCCGCCACTTCCTTCAGAATCCTTCGGGCTTCGGGAAGGGAGAGTGCGAAATACTCCGCCGAGGCTTCGAGGAGATCAACCGAGCAGGTGCTCTCTTCCGGATCGATATTTGTCGTGAGCACACGCGCTTTGAGATCGGCCGGGACGGGGTTCAAGTCGTAGGCTGGCGAGAGTGTCCACCCGGATCGGTCGAACCGGAGAAAACCATGGTTGCGCAGATGGTCGTCCACATTGGAGACAAGAACATTGAAGGCCACACGCCGATACAGGGCCTGCGTATCCTTTTTCGCCTGGGAACCATGGCGGGCCAAGGCATCCACCATTTCCGGGTAGCTCCCAGTCTGACCGTTTTTCGCTCCGAGCAATGCCATCGCGGAGAGAAAGGGGATCCGGCGTCCGTCCGCGCGCTCAAAGCAGCGCGCCCAGTCGGGATTCATCCGAGACGCCCAGCAAGTAGTCGCTCTCCATGAGCGTTCTCACGGCGCGTCCTTCGCGTTCAGCCTTCGAGCGAAAGATGCACCTCGAAGTCCGTCATGGCCGCTTCTTGGAAGTTTTCAGGCGAATGCGTTTTGGTAGTGACGCGTTGGCCAGCGCCAGACCGACCGAATCCATTGTCGGATCGGCCAGCTGGGCAAGGCCATCCACCAAGCCCAGCGAATGCAGGACGGCCGCGTAAATGCCCACGCTCACGGCAGGATCTCCGGCCTCGATGCGTTGCAGGGTGGATCGCGATGTGAAAGCGCGCTCGGCCAACACAGCCATCGGCAAGCGACGACGGCGGCGGGCATCGTGCAGGTCGGCCCCGAGTTTCTTCAAGGCTTTGCGAGCAGCGGCGCAGGGATGGTGCGGAGTTGGCATCTTTTTTTTGTTGTCTTGGTGAGTCTTTATTTCGGATTATTGTCTCACGAAGTATACAAAATACAAGTTCATCTTGGAAAACGCCGCCGGAGTGCCACGCACCCGCAACCATGGGAGGGCCCTGCTCCGTCGGCGCCTTCTCGCCCTCCGCATTTTCCCTCTCACAGAGCCACGGGGAACACGGAGGATTTTCAAATTTTCCGCGTATCAGCATCTCCGCTCAGACTCCCCTCTGTGCCTTGGTGCCGCCGTGAGAGACCCACGCCCCTCAACCTCCTGCTTATCCTGTCCTTCTGTCTAAAAAACTCGTTTCGGGTTAACCACCAATAGCACAAATTTTCGGGCACGAATGGGGAGCGGCTTCGCCGGAGAAATTTTGTTTTCGGTTTTATTCGTGTTCGTTCGGTAACTTCGTGGTTCAAAAATGTTCAGTGCCTGAACATCCGGTCAGGCTCATTCGGTTTCCCAGCGGATCAGGTTGTTTGGAAAAATTGCTCCACGGAAACATCCAGCACCGATAACGCGGAGGGCATCTCCGCGAGTGGTGAAACTCGCGGTCGCCTAGCAGCTATGCGGCGTGCAATGCTTCGAGCACCACGCGCGGGTGGAGGGCGGTCACCATCAGCAAAGCCTTGGCGGCGCCCTCCGGTTCACGGCGCTTCTGTTCCCAGTTTTGCACCGTGCGCGGGCTCACGCCTATCAACAGCGCAAACTGCTTCTGGCTGAGGCCCAGGCTTCCCCGGATGTTTTGAACATCGGGAGCCCCGATCACGCTCTGCCGGGCGGCACGCTTTGCATCTCGCCTGATGCGTCCAGCCTGTTTGATGCTTTCCACCAAATCAGCAAACAATTCTTCTTTCATTTGAATTCCTCCTTCACCAAGTTGCGGAGAATCCGTAGCTGTCGGCTATCGAGATCCTCCTGTTCGTTTTTCGCGTAGGCGAGGAGAAAGTAGATTTCTCCATCGTCCACAAGATAGTAAATAACTCGTATTCCGCCGCTTTTGCCGCGGCCCCGAACCGCCCAGCGAATCTTTCTCAACCCGCCGCTTCCCCGGATGAGGTCACCCGCTTCGGGTTTGAGTGCCAAAGTGACCTGCAACTGCCGGTAATCCCCGTCGTCAAGTAGTGCAGTAATTTGCCTCGTGAAAACCGGTGTTTCAAAAAAATGCACACTCAAAAACATACGCCAATGGCGTAATTCGTCAAGCGCCATTTTGGAGGGCGACGCTCCGTCGGCGCCTTCTCGCCCTCCGCATTTTCCCTCTCACAGAGCCACGGGGAACACGGAGGATTTTCAGATTTTCCGCGTATCAGCATCTCCGCTCAGACTCCCCTCTGTGCCTTTGTGCCTCTGTGAGAGACCCACGCCCCGCGCCTGCACGGTCGGGACGACCATGCCCCTCTACCCTCCTGTTTATCCTGTCCTCCTGTCTAAAAAATGTTTTCGGTTTTATTCGTGGTTATTCGTGAGATTGGTGGTTCAAAAAAATTTGAGCTTGCATCTCCGTTTGCTTTCTAGTTTAGAGAGCGCCGTTAGGGTAAATCTTGATGTTTTCGAACACGGGATCACAAGCGACACGATAGGGAAAACAGGGAAAAATCCGCGAACGCGATGTTGGTAAAAGCCAGATCCCATGCGCGCCTCGGGTTGTTCCGCACAAAAAATGAATCACACAATGAAAACTCATTCCCAGAAAAATTTATCAACTTCCTGTGGGGTGAAGACCCCACTTGATGGCAACGAAGAAAATGTTTCCGCCACCCGTTCACTCAAAACCTTGATGGATTTCACGCGCCATATTGACCACCAAAAAATGAAACCGCATTTCACTTCCCGCTTGCCGATTCTCACAGGCATTTTTTGCATTCTTCTTCTCATAGGTCATCCATGTTATGGAGACGTCACTTTTGAGGGTGATACCTATAATGATGGCAGGTTTACATTCATTGGCGAATCTGGCACCGGTAGCCTCACGATCAACGGCACAAGTAATCTGACGAGTAACGAGGGCTACGTTGGCTGGTTTCCTGGCAGCAACGGCACGGTGAGCGTGAGCGGCGGCACGTGGACAAACGACAACGATCTTACCATTGGCGTTGAAGGCACGGGTAGCCTCACGATCAATGGCACAGGCCATGTGACGAATAACTATGGCTTCATTGGCTATGGCTCTGGCAGCAACGGCACGGTGAGCGTGAGCGGCGGCACATGGACAAACAACAACAATCTTTTTATTGGTAATGGCGGCACGGGGAGCCTCACGATCAATGGCACGGGCCATGTGACGAATAGCAATGGCTTCGTTGGCGCTAATATTGGCAGCAACGGCTCGGTGAGCGTGAGCGGGGGCACGTGGACAATCAACAACGGGCTTAACGTTGGGTTGCAAGGAACTGGTAGCCTCACGATCAATGGCACAGGCAATGTGACGAATAGCTATGGCTTCGTTGGCCTTTACCCTGGCAGCAACGGCTCGGTGAGCGTGAGCGGCGGCATGTGGACAAACAACACCAATCTTTATATTGGCTATTCCGGAACGGGGAGCCTCACGATCAACGGCACGGGCAATGTGACGACTAACAATACCGCCGTTGGCATTTCCTCTGGCAGCAACGGCGAGGTGAGCGTGAGCGGCGGCACGTGGACAAACAACAGTGATCTTACCATTGGCAATTCCGGCACGGGAAGCCTCGCGATCAATGGCACGGGCAATGTGACGAGTGGCGATGGCTACATTGGCCGTGACCTAGAGAGCAACGGCACGGTGAGCGTGAGCGGCGGCACTTGGACAAACAACAATCTGAACATTGGCGGTGACGGCACGGGGAGCCTCACAATCAATGGCACGGGCCGTGTCATTGTCGGTGACACCCTGTCTCGCGGAGCCAATGGCACGATCCGTCTCGAGTCGGGCGGCACGCTACAGATTGGCAATGGCGGCTCGACCGGCACGCTGGCTACAGACCTCACCAATAACGGCACGCTCGCCTTTAACGTTACCGGTCTCTCAGATACTACGAATGTGATCAGTGGCACGGGCGCCTTCATAAAAAATGGCACTGGCACAGTCACGCTTGGCGGCAACAACACCTACACCGGCGCGACGTCCATCAACGCAGGCAAGCTTCTTGTCAATGGAAGCTTGGCTTCCAGTGCCACAACCGTAAACAGTGGCGGCACGCTCGGCGGCAGCGGCACGCTTGGCGGGGACATCACTGTGCAAAGCGGCGGCACCCTCGCTCCCGGCAACTCGATCGGCACCCTCACCGGCACGACCGCCACTTTCCTGAGCGGGAGTCTTTTTTCCCTCGAAGGCAGTGGCGGACTCTTCGACCGGCTCGACCTGTCCGGTGCTGCAACAATCAACCTCGGAGCCGAGATTTCCTTTAACATCCAGAACTCGCTCACCGAGAGCAGCTACACCCTCCTGACAGCTGCCAGCGGACTCGACGGCACGGTGCAGTTCACCCTCAGCGGAGCCCTGCCCAGCGGCTACGAAATCCAATACGCCACCACCGCCCTGAAACTCGTCCTCATCCCCACCGCCACCCACTGGCTCGGCCAGTCGAACAGCACCTGGTCCGGCGAAAACTGGGCCACCGACGCAGCCGGCACTCCCACCACGAGGCAGCCCGACGCGGCTAGCGACATCACCTTTTCCGCCGACGGCGCACAGAACCAGACGGCAATCGTTCTTGATGAGGACACCACCATCAAGAGCCTCACGGTCAACAGCAGCGCAGGAATCCAGGGAAATAAAACACTCACCCTCAGCGGGGAGATTATGGTCAACTCTGGGACACTCACCCTCAGCGACGGTGTGAGCGTGACCAACGAAAATGGCATCGTTGACGATCAGTCTGGCAGCAACGGCGCAGTGAGCGTGAACGATAGCACGTGGACAAACACTGGAGAGCTTACCATTGGTAATGGCGGCACGGGGAGCCTCACGATCAATGGCACGGGCAATGTGACGAGTAGCAATGGTTTCGTTGGCACTAATATTGGCAGCAACGGCACGGTGCGCGTGAGCGGCGGCACGTGGATAAACAACGAAGAGCTTTACATTGGCGAATACGGCACCGGTAGCCTCACGATCAATGGAACGGGCCATGTGACGAATAGCAATGGCTACGTTGGCGATTACTCTGGCAGCAACGGCACGGTGAGCGTGAGCGGCGGCACATGGATTAACACAGGCCGTCTCACCATTGGCGTTGAAGGCACCGGTAGCCTCACGATCAATGGCACAGGCCATGTGACGAATAGCAATGGCTACGTTGGCGATTACTCTGGCAGCAACGGCA
>JBAWVX010000020.1:0-44594 GCA_037147075.1 bacterium | reverse complement strand
GCATAAAAGAAAATCGCTCCGATCCCACTTTTTTCCTTGCCTGACTACATGCCCGAAATCTGCGGTTAAATTCCAAGTTGCTTGAGGATTTCCCGCAGGGCCTTGTCTGTCTCTTTGGCCTCGGCCTCGATGGCATCCAGTTCCTCGACGATCTCGGCGATGGGTCGATAGGTCTCGGCGTCGCTGGTGTGAATGTAGCGGCTGGGAGAGATGTTGTAGTCGTTCTTCTTCAGCTCGGCATGATCGACGATGCGGCTGAGTTTTTCCTCTTCCTGCCAAGCAAGGAGGGTCTCGGCGATGCGCTGGATTCCAGCGTCGGGGATGAAGTTTTTCGGGTCGCCTTTCTCAAAAATCTGGCTGGCATTGACGAGGAAGACCCTGCCTTTGCGCTTTGTGGGCTTGGCCTTGTTCAGGAAGAGAACGATGCCGGGGGCGGAGGTGTTGTAGAAAAGATTCTCGGGCAGGTAGAGGACGCTCTCAATGAGGTCCTGATCCACGAACCACTGGCGGACGGTCTTTTCCTTGTTGGTGCCGGCGTTGCCAGAGCCACGGGAGACAGCACCGGTGTCGAGGATGACGGCGGCTCGTCCTGTGTCATTCAGGCTGGCGAGCATGTGTTGGACCCATCCCCAATCGGCGGAGGATTTGCCGGGGAAACCCGCACCAGACGGGAAACGCCCGAGTTCGTCGGCATCGTAGTCGGCCTCGGTGAACCAGTCCTGGTTCCACATGGGATTGGCAACCACGCGGTCGAAGGTGCGGAGCTTGCCGCGCTTGTCACGGAACTTGGGGTTTTTGAATGTGTCGCCGATTTCGATCTGACCCTCCATGTCGTGGATGATCATGTTCATGTTGGCCATGGCCCAGGTCTCGGGGACATATTCCTGGCCGAAGAGTTTCAGTGGCGCGTAGGTCGATTGCCCGACGGCTTTCATCTTCGCCTCCATGGCGAGTTCGCATTTGATGAGGAGGCCGCCTGATCCGCTGGTGGGATCGTAGATTTCCATGCCCGGCTCCGGATCGAGGACTCGGGCCATGATTTCACCGACCTCGCCGGGAGTGTAAAATTCGCCTGCGCTCTGGCCACCGCCCTCGGCGAATTTTCGGATGAGATATTCGTAGCTTTTGCCGATGATGTCGGCTTCCACATCCTCGAGCCCAAGGCGCTTCGTGCTGATGGCCTCGATGAGATTGGAGAGGCGATCGTCGTCGAGGTCTCGCTGGCCGTGAGTGGTGGCGTTGAAATCCACACGGTCGATGATGCCTTGAAGAAGCGGGTTCTCCCTGGCGATGGCCCGCATGTGCGTGGTGACGCCCTCTCCGATCCTGTCGGAGAGCTTGCGGATGACCGACCAAACCGGCTGATCGGGATCATCGGGAATCAAGGGGAGGTAAAAGCGAACGAGCTTGTGGTCCGCCTTCACAAGCTGGAAAGCCTTTTTGCGCGATCCCACTTCCTTGGCGATGCGGTTCAGTTCGTCGTCGAAAACATCGCAGAGACGCTTGGTGAAAATAAGTGGAAGGATGTAGTCCTTGTATTTCGGAGCATCCTTCGCGCCGCGAATCGAGCAGGCCGCATCCCAAATCCAGGACTCGAGGGACTTGTTCTTTTCAGGGATAGTCGAGGCGCGCATGAAGAGGACGTTTTCATATCACGGCCCAACCGATGGTGTCACTCTGGAAGCACCACCCCTGATAGAACGCTGAGCAATCCCACTGTTAACCCGAATCCAGCAGATTTAACCACAATCGAGCACCGGGGCAGGTGCGAGAACGAGCAACCGGAGGTTGGCCCGCAGGGCGAGTGAGCGGGAGCGAACGAGTCAAAGGACACAGAGGATGAGTAGGTTATGCTTCGATGTGGTGGAAATTTTTTGCGATATCAAACAACGGCTACGGCTTTTTCTGTGAATTGACTCGCTCGCGCTCACCCGGTGGGCTGCCTTCGGCAGTCTTTCTTCGCTACGCTCCGATTCTTTCCATCCTGTCCTCCTGTCAATAATCCGTTTTGAGGGTTAATTTCCCCTGATAAGGAGTCCAGCGTGCTGAACTTGTTTCGCCAGACTTGGGAGTCGTCCAGAAATGACATGACACACGGTGCGCAGGAGCATCGGGATGGTTTATTTCCCAAGGGCAGAAAAACAAAGAACCGGCCCGAGGTTCAGGCCGGTCTTTGCGGTTGGGGGAAAGTTTGTGGGGGATTTCGGTTATTTGACCACGCCGAATTCCGCACGGCGGTTCAGAGCCCAGGCCTGCTCATTGCTGGCGGGGTCCACCGGCATCTCACTGCCGAAGCTCACCGTTTGAATCCGGTCGGCTGGGATGCCGGCATCGATGAGCGCTTGGCGCACTGCTTGCGCGCGGCGCTCACCCAGACCGCGATTGTATTCCTGGGTGCCACGTTCGTCCGTGAATCCCGCAATGATGAGGCGTTTGGAAGTCGATTTCATCGCCGTGGCGACCTGTTGGACCTTGGAATTCTCGGCGGGTTCCACCACGTAGCTGTCATAGCCGAAGCGGACCGGAGCGAACTGTCCTTTCGTCACGCTATCGCTAAAAAAGTTAGCTCCCCCTTCGAAGCGTTCGGAGAGAGGTGTGCTGGTAACAAAATCCCCGTCGACCCCGGCGAATTGATCGGATTTTTTTTTGTGACAGGCCGAGAGGGCAATGACGGCACCGAGAGCGAGAGTAGGTAGAATGTTTTTCATGGCGTGAGGATGACTTGTTTTTGAGGAAATTCAAGTTGGAGCTTCCCAACGAATCCAAAAAAGCCCGATCCGCGTGCGGAGCGAAGACCGGGCGGTTTCGGCAGGAGTTTTATTTCATCAGGAGCGCGGCGCGGGCGCGCTTGACCTCACGGGTGATCTTGCGGTGAAGACTCGCGGACATGCCAGTGACACGGCGTGGGAGGATTTTTCCGCTCTCCGTCACGAAACGCTTCAGGAGATCGGGATTCTTGTAATCGATCGCCTCGAGGTTGAGGTCCACGCGACGGCGTGGCATGGGGCGGTTGGCGCGGCGGAAATTCGAGCGGCGTTGTGGAGTTTTGGGCTGCATGGTGGGTTATTTGATTTCGCGGTGAAGTGTGTGGCGGTTCAAGTGGGGGTTGAATTTTTTCTTTTCGAGGCGGCTTGGGGTGCGCGGGCTTTTTTTGTTGCGCGTGGTGATGTAGCGCGAGGCGGGTTTGCCCTCGGCCTTGGCCTCGGTGCATTCGAGCGTGATGTTTTCCTGTGGCATGGTGGTTTTAGTCTTTGGTGTCGGTGGTGGTATCTTCCTCTTCGCTTTCGCCCTCAGACTCCTCACCAAGCCCGAAGAGGGAGGTGACGGGTTGACGAACGCGTGTGAGACGGTTGCTTTTTTCCAGCTCGGCTTGGCACTCGACGGTGTAGCGGGCGAATGGCAGGGCCTCGAGCCGATTATGAGGGATTGGCTTGCCGGAAAGTTCGCAGACACCGTAGTTGCCATCGGTGATTTTTTTCAATGCCGCGTCGATCTCATAGAGGGAATCACGTTCCTGGGACAACAAGCTGAGTGCAAAATCACGGTCGTAGGCGTCGCTTCCTGCATCCGCCGTGTGCATGCCAAAGGCGGAAGCCTCGCTACCCTCGGCGCGGTTGCGCAGGGAATCGCGTCCAACGCCGCTCATGGAATCCAAGAGTGTGTCCTTGAGCTGGAGCAAACGGTCCCGCTGTTTGGCCAGCCATCCGGACGCCTTGACTGGACGAGGAGGCGTTTTCTCAACGATGGCAGGGGCTTTTTTACGGGGCTCCGCCTTCTTGTCAGGCGCGGCTTTGGGCGGCATCTGGGGTTTCTTGGCGAGCGGCTTCTGGGCCACTGACTTGCTGGCGACCGGTTTCTTGGTGGAAGGTTCGGGCTTTGAAGAAACTGGCGCGCTTTTTTTCGCAGCATCACTTTTTCTCGGAGTCACTGTCGGGGATTTCGCAGCTGGCGCGGTCTTGGTTGCAGGCTTGGATTTACCAACAACAGGTGGGATTTTTTTGGAAAGCTTGGGCTTGGAGGGCGCCGCCTTGGACTTGACCTCAGGCTTCTTGGCGGTGGCCGCTTTTTTTTGACTCTTTGCGGCTGGCTTTGCCTTGGCAGGAGTTTTAGATTTTTTTGCCGTGGACATTGAATTTTGTGAAAGGGGCGAGATATCTAGCCGAGTTTGAGTATCACCGCAAGGGATTTATTTTTGAAAAAACCTTCCCCTGAACCACGCACACTCAAACCCAATGGAATGATATTCGGGAGAATGGCGAACGGGACTTTCCCTCGCGTCCTCAAAGGAGAACCGGAAAACTGGCGACCCCGTCTGTCAGAATCCGGAATTTGGGGCCATGCGAAATTTGAATTGAAACCGAGCCCGCGACCTGTCTTTGTAGAGGGCTAGCGATATATGAAAAAATCCTCTGCAATCGTGCTTGGTTCGGTTTTCGCGGTATTGATTCTTGCCGCTTGCGAATCCCAGCGCCCCGTCCCCAAGACCGGCTCGGGTCGCTTCGGACACCAAGGCACATCCCCCACCTCCACGGCATTCATGACACCCACGCCAACACCGGAGGGCTATACCGAAACTCCACCGGACGCGAGTGCCGCCGCAACTCCCCCTGCCCCGCCGACACCCACGCCGATGCCTGAGCCGGTGGCTTCCAGGGATCTGTCGTATGGAACACCCGTGCCCGGCAAACCGGGCTTTGTCACCAGCCCCCACTCCCCCTATGCCGGCTATGTGGACGTCCGGGGCTTTCCTCCCGGCACCGAGGTGAAATGCCCATACTCAGGCAAGATTTTTCTCGTGCCCTGAACCGGCGCGTCACAATTCTCGGGCCTGGACTCATCGGTGGCTCGCTGGCAATGGCTCTGGGAAGAACGGAGCACTTCCGGCACATCTCGATATGGGCCCGCCGCGAGGAGGCCGTTCGCGAGGCGGCTTCCATCCTGCCACACTGCAAGGTGTCGAATAATCTCGCCACAGCGACGGACGGGTGCGATCTCGCCGTGATCTGTCTCTCGCCGCACGCCATCGAAAGCATGGGACCGGAACTCAAAAAGCACCTGACCGCCCAAGCGGTGGTGACGGATGCCGGCAGTGTGAAAGGAAGGATCGTGCCCGCGCTCGAAGAGGTCTTCGGCGGGCGTTTTATCGGATCGCACCCGATGGCGGGATCTGAACAGAGCGGCATTCGTGCGGCCAGGGAGGATTTATACGACGGAGCCGTTTGCATTCTCACTCCCACAGCAAAGACAGACCCATGCGCACTCCGGATGGTAGCTGGAATGTGGAGTGAGGCCGGTTGCGCGATTCAGGAGATGTCCCCTGAAATTCACGACCGGGCCATGGCACGCATCAGCCACCTCCCGCATGCGGCAGCCGCTGCGCTTGTGCACGCCGCATTGGGAAAGGATCCATCAATCGCCCGCCTTGCCGGTGGAGGCTACCGCGACTCGACCCGCATTGCGGGCGGGCCCGAAACCCTGTGGGCAGAAATTTTCCTCGACAACAAGAACGAGGTTTTGAACGGAATCCATGACTTGCAAACCGCCCTTGAGACCCTGAAAATCGGAATCAAAAGCGGCAACCGGAGCGCCGTGGAGGCGTTTCTCGCTGATGCCCGCAAACTCAGGGCCAACCACCCACCCGCCACATGAAGGCCACAAAGGACAACCATTTTCTCAAATCCCGCCGCGCCGCGATCATTGACACGGAAATTTCCGTGCCGCCGGACAAAAGCATCTCGCACCGCGCGGTCATGCTTGCGGCCCTTTCCAACGGCACGTGTGTGATCCGCAATTTTCTCGAGGGGGAGGATTGCCGTAGCACCGCCGCAGCGATGCGCCAACTGGGAGTTTTTATCGAGGCTCCGGAACCGGGAACGCTGATCGTGGAGGGAGTTTCCGGACGGTTCACGAAACCCTTTGCGGATCTCGACTGCGGCAATTCAGGCACCACGATGCGTCTCATGTCGGGCATTCTTGCGGCCCAGAATTTCACATCCCGGCTCATTGGAGATGCCTCGCTCTCCAAACGCCCCATGCAGCGCGTCATCGATCCATTGCGCCTCATGGGGGCAAGCCTGCACGGCGAGGGTGAAAAATCCTGCCCGCCTCTCGTGGTGGAGGGTCATGGAACCCTCGAGGGCATCACCTACCGCACGCCGGTCGCCAGCGCACAAGTCAAGAGCGCCATTCTTCTGGCCGGGCTCTTTGCCAAAGGGCCCACCACAGTCATCGAAAACGTCCGCTCTCGCGACCACACGGAAAGAATGTTCGATTTTTTTCTGGTGAAATCCCAACGCGAAGAAATCTGGGAAAACAAAAACGCTCCCAAGGACCGTCGCCTGATTGAAATCCGAACAACGGTCGAGGGTGGCCAGGTTCCCGAGTCGATGGATTTCACGGTTCCCGGGGACATCTCCAGCGCGGCGTTCTGGCTCGTTGCCTCCGCCGCCCAGCCCGGCTCCAGGCTGCTCGTGAAAGATGTCGGCCTCAATCCCACCCGCACGGGGATCATCGATGTGCTCATTCGCATGGGAGCCCGCATCCGCGAGGTGATTGAGACCTCTCTCAGTGGCGAGCCCGTCGGGAACATTGACATCAAGGGAACCAATCTCAAGGCCACCACAATAGCCGGAGCGGAAATTCCCAACGTCATTGATGAAATCCCGATCCTGGCCGTGGCGGCAGCATTGGCCGATGGCACAACGGTGATCCGGGATGCCGCCGAGCTGCGCGTCAAGGAGACCGACCGCATCGCTGCCGTGGCAGCCAACCTCCGGGCCATGGGCGTGCAGGTCGAAGAGTTTCCAGACGGCATGGCGATCACGGGCGGCAGCCCGCTCCAAGGCGCACGCCTGCCCTGCCACCACGACCACCGGATCGCCATGGCCTTTGCTGTGGCGGGACTTTTCGCCGAGGGCGAAACGATCATTGAGGACACCGCCTGTGTGAACACCTCCTACCCCGGTTTTGCGGAAGCCCTTCTCCACATTCAAAAAGGCGGACGCCTTAAAAACCGCACCGAGGTCCTCTCCGGGCTGAAAGGCAGCGGAGTTCCCTCGGTGCGACACTCCGTCCCATGACCGTCATAGCCATCGACGGTCCAGCCGCCTCGGGCAAAAGCAGCGTGGCCACGCGCCTGGCCCGACTCCTCGGCTTCGCCCATGTCAATTCGGGCGCCATGTATCGGGCGGTCACTTGGGAAATTTTACGCCAACGCATCGACCCCTCCCACACTGATCATGTCGAGGCCGCCGTGCATCGGATGTCGGTGGATTCAGGGTTCACGGATGCCGGCGAATCGTTTATCCGCATCAATGCGGAGATGCCGGATGTGGAATTGCAGACCTTCGAGGTGAATCAAAATGTTTCAGCGGTTGCGGCGATCGCCGCCGTGAGGAGCCTCGTCAATGCCCAGCTCCGCCAACTCGCCAGCAAACGCCCGATCGTTAGCGAGGGCCGCGACATCGGGTCCGTCGTGTTCCCAGACACTACCCACAAATTCTACCTCGATGCCTCACCCGAAGTCCGCCGCAAGCGCCGTGCCGCCCAAGGTCAGCATGACAGCATCGAGAAACGCGACCGGCTCGACTCGACCCGTGCGAACGACCCTCTCCAAATCGCCACAGGGGCCCATGTCATCGACACCTCCCACCTCACACTCCAAGGCGTCGTGGACAAAATCTCGGAGATTCTTTCAAAATCGGGAATTCGACCGGCATGACGATCGTCTACAATATTTTCTATAATCTGGCGAAGCTTTTGGCCCGCATGATTTTTTCCATGCGAATCGTTTATCCCGAGCGGATGATCGAGTCCGGCCCCCTCCTGATCGCGGTGAACCACTCCAGCTTTTTCGACCCGCCGCTTGCGGGAATTTGCAGTCGCCGGGGTGTTTACTACCTCGCCCGCAAGACTCTTCTGAAATGGCCGTTCTTTGGCCCGCTCTTTCCCGCGATGAACGTGATCCCCGTCGAGCGCGATGGCAACGACAGGTCGGCCTTGCGCGAGGTCATCAAAAAAGTGCAGGAGGGCCATGCCGTGCTTCTCTTCCCCGAGGGGACGCGGTCGCTGGATGGCCAGCTGCAACCTGCACGCGCCGGCATCGGGCTGGTGATTGCCAAGACCGGCGCCCCCGTCCTTCCCATGCGAATTTTCGGGGCCTACGAGGCGTTCCCCAAAAACGCCCGGCGCCTCCAGCTTTCGCAGATCACGGTGGTCATCGGCGAGCCGATCCATTTCAGCGAGCAGGAAATTTCGAACACTTCGCGCGAGACCTATCAGATCCTGAGCGACCGTGTCATGAGTGCCATTGCAGCCTTGAAGATTCCATGATTTCCACTGAACGGGCCTCTGCGCCGCTGCCTTGGCTGGCCGGGGCCATCATCCTCCTCTACCTTGTCCTGCTGGTGCTCAGATTCGTCCTGCCACCGGCGAATATCCAAGTGGAGGTCCACAGCCGCCCACCGGCTTCGGCAACGGGTAATTGATTGAATAACGCCACTGGCGACGTAGTTTGAAACAATGTTCAAGGAGCACGACTTCCAATATGCGATGGAAAACACCCGTGTCATCGTCACGCCGCAGAGCGCGATCGAGACGTTTGGAACAACACGGTTCCATTTTTCGCTGGTAACCGAGCCGCTGGACGAGGTCGAGACCGTTCGCATCCGGTCAGGAACCATCGAGGCCGAGCGCCCACGCATTTTATCGCCGACCCACTTCAGCAAGGTCCTTCTGGAAGGCTTCGGCGAAGAGGCCCGCGACTTTGCGGATTGGCTCGAAGCGAACCCGTCGGCAGCACGCGTTTTGCGCTACGGATTCCAATTCCGCAAAACCGACCTCTCCGAGAAAATTTTGCGCGAACCGTTCGATGAAGCCGTTGCCCGCCTCGAGCAGGAACTCAGGGGCGGGGACGATCCGTTCCGGGCCCTCATCGCCGGGGTCGACGACGTCTGGGAGGTCTGCCTCCTGAAGTTTTCGATGGAAATGATCCAACGCTCGGCCGGTGAAAATGTGGCCGAGTGGAAGCGACGCGGCCTGGCCTGATTTCGAGGTTTCCATTTCCTGTCCGCAGCGGATACCATTTTCTGAAGAAATATGTTTATCAAAGCACTCACCATTCTGATCCTTGTCGCTGCCATCCTCGGAGGCAGCGGCTATTTCGTCTATGAGCTTTACTACAAGGAGAAAAAGCTTGACATCGCGGAACAGACTGCGCCTCCCACCCCCACGCCCTCGCCGACCCCGCATCCGGGGCTGGCGGCCTTCGAGGCTTTGAAGCCGCTTCTGGCCACCAGCACCACCGAGGCCCGCGATGCCGCGACCAACCACTTGGCCGCCTACCCCGACTCTCCGAAAGCCGCGGAGGTGCGCGCCGCCTTGGGACGGATCAACCTCGCCCTCTTTCGCGATCCGTCCGCCACACCGGCCAACTCGATCTACACCGTGAAAAAGGGGGACTCTCTCGACCGCATCAAGTCCCAGTTCAAAACGAGTGCGGAGCTGATCTACTGGGCGAATGGTCTGACCTCGATCAACCTCAAAATTGGCCAGCAACTCCTGATTCCCGTGGTGGACACCTCCCTTGTCATCGATCGGGCATCATCGACCGTTTCCATCTTCAATGCCGGCGTGTTTTTCAAGGAATACCCCGTTGTCTCAATGACCCTCGGCGGCGCGGCCTCCAAAGGGGAACTCGAGGCGAAGGTCGCCGACCGCATCGCCCGCAAGGGTGAAACCCGCGTGGCTTTCGGCGCGAAAGACTATGCCGAGGCGGAACGGACGGTTCTCGTCAATCCGGGCAATGTTGTCCTCCGCCCCACTCCGGCTCCTCCGGAAGACGGGTCTTCACCCGCCCCTGCTCAGGGCATCGTTCTCGGACCGGCGGATTTTGACGAAGTCTACGCCCTTGTGAAATCCGGCACACCCGTCACCATCAAATAGACCTTCATGAACAAGCAGACTCTGGATTTTGAAAAACCGCTCGTTGAACTCGAAGACAAGATCGAGGAACTCAGAAAGCAGTCCGAGGACCGGAAAATCGACCTCTCCAGCGAGATCAGCGTCATGCAGGGGAAGCTCGAATACCTGCGCGGTCAAATCTACGGAAACCTCACCGCGTGGCAACGCGTTCAAATTTCCCGTCATATCGCCCGGCCATTCTTCTTGGATTATGTGCGAATGGCCTTCACCGGCTTTGTCGAGCTCAAAGGCGACCGGATCTTCGGGGATGACGCATCCATGCCCGGCGGGCTTGCGACACTCGACGGCGTGCGCTGCGTCGTGATCGGCCAGCAAAAAGGGCGCGACATGAAGGAAAACCTCCTGCGCAACTTCGGCAGTCCCCACCCCGAGGGTTACCGGAAGGCCCTGCGCCTCATGCGGCTCGCTGAAAAATTCGGCCTTCCCGTTGTGACTCTCATAGACACTCCCGGCGCCTATCCCGGTGTCGGAGCCGAGGAGCGCCACATCGCAGAGGCAATTGCGGTGAACATCCGCGACATGATGACCCTCCGCACGCCGGTTGTCGCGGTCGTCATCGGCGAGGGCGGATCGGGCGGAGCGCTTGGCATCGGCGTGGCCGACCGTGTTCTGATCCTGGAAAACGCCTACTACTCGGTCATCAGCCCCGAGGGGTGTGCGGCGATTCTTTGGAAACACCGGAAACACGCTCCCGAGGCGGCAGAGGCGCTCAAGCTCAGTTCGCCCGATCTCTTGGAAATGGGTTTGGTGGATGGCGTGGTCCCGGAACCCGCCGGCGGAGCACACTGCGATCCAGCGCAAGCGGCTGAAAACCTCAAATCCGCTCTCTCTCGGGAGCTCCAAACCCTCCTCCAGACACCAGTCGACCGACTCCTGAAAGAACGCTACGACAAATTCCGCAAAATGGGTGTGTTTGAGGAGTGATTGGCCGACCGTCGTCTGATGAAGATCCTAGACCGCCATGTTGCCACAAGCCTACTTGTCACAACCGGGATCGGCGTTTTAGTCCTGAGCCTCGTTCTGGTTCTGGGAAACATTTTTCGGGAACTTCTCAACATTCTGGTTAACAACCCGGATGTGCCGATCCTCCATGTGCTCGGTTTCATGGCCCTCGTGCTGCCGTTTTCCCTGACGTTCACCATTCCATGGGGTTTTTTGACGGCGATCCTTTTGGTCTTTGGGCGCATGTCCGCAGACAGCGAATTGATCGCGCTCAAGTCGAACGGGGTCAGCATTCCGAGAGTGAGCGTTCCGGTTTTTGCCATTTCGGCCGTCCTGACACTGGCTTGTTTCTGGATCAACATTGAAGTCGCCCCCCGCGCGGAGCAGGCGATGACACGCGCCGTGGTGGATATGGCCACGAGCAATCCCACCGCGCTCTTCCGCGCCGATGAGGTGGTGGATGCATTCCCCGACCGCCGTGTCTACGTGGGGGGCAAAGAAGGAGAGAATCTTCACAATATCCTCGTCTTTGAACTCAACGACGAGATGCGGGTTTCTAAAATGATTTTTGCCCGAGAAGGCGCGCTCACGCCCGACGTGGCCAATTCGCGCCTGCTCTTCAAATTGTTCGATGCCAGATTCGAGCAGCGCGATGCCAAAGCCACGGGGGATTTTTCGAAAATCCATCAGGGCATTGTCATGAAGGAAGGCGTGTTCCCCCTTGCGCTGGACAAGTTTTTCAAGGAGTTTCAGAGCAATCGGCGTCTGAGTTCCTACACGCTTCCGGAGCTCTATTCCGCCTACACCATGGCCGAGGGCAAGCGTCGCCAGGAAATGCTCGTCGAACTCAACAAGCGCTTCGCGACCTCGCTGTCCTGCATCGCCTTCGCCCTCCTCGCCATTCCGCTGGGCATCACAACACACCGCAAGGAAACCTCAGTGGGTTTCGCCCTGAGCCTGATCGTGGCTTTCGGTTACTTTTTTTTCATTCTTCTGGCAGACACCGTTCGTGGAAGTCCGGCAGCGTTCCCGCACCTGTTGATTTGGGTTCCCAATATCATTTTCTTTGGCCTTGGATTGAGGCTTTTCAACCGAATGGCAAAACTCTGATCTCATGAAACCCCGACTTGTCCCGAGAATTGCATTTCTTCTGCTCGTCCTTGCCCTTTTCTGCATCGGAGGCGTTCTGGCGATGTTCGAATCCTGGCGTTCGGCGCGTCTTGCGGATCTTTACACCGCCTCCCAATTGGCAACCACGCAAAGCGGGCCGGTGGAATACATCCGCCAGGGCGAGGGGCCGTCTGTGATCATTTTTCACGATGCGCCCGGAGGCTACGATCAAGGCTTGGCGCTTGCGGCATTCCTGGTCGAACAGGGTTTCGAGGTCATCGTTCCCTCCCGCCCTGGCTATCTTCGCACGCCGCTGGCCACCGGGATCACTCCCGAGAACCAAGCCGACGCCGCAGCGCGACTTTTGGACAAGCTCGGCATTGATCGGGCCTCTGTTCTGGCTTTCGGCTGGGGCGGCCCCGCAGGCCTTGAATTTGCGCGCCGCTTCCCGCAACGCACCAGCGCCGCCGTCTTCGTCGGGGCCGCCGTGGGTCGCTTGAATCCGCCATTGGCCCCCGCTGTTCCCTTCCCGCAGGCTGTTGGAGAGGGGCTTTCCGGCGATATCGGCTCCTGGCTCTACGCCCGTGAGGCCGAAACGGCCCCCTCCAAGGCCCTTCGGACGGCTTTCTCCATCGCCTCCACCGGATCTAGGTCGGATGGGGAATCCTGGACGGCATTCGTTCTTGACAATCCCGACCAGCTCGCCCTTTTCCGCACTCTGGCTCTCTCGCTCTCTCCTGTTTCTCCACGAGAGACGGGACTTCGGAACGACCTTCTGCAGGTGCGTTCCCTGCCGGATATTCCCTTCAAGACAATCAGCGCGCCCGTTCTCCTGGTTCATGGCGGGTTGGACAAAGCCATACCTGTTGCTCCCGTGGAAGCGGCCAAATCCCTTCTTCCGAATGCAGAGCTCCTCCTTTTTCCGGACGCCGGGCACCTCCTATTCCTTGGCCGAGGAGCCTCGATTACCGAGGAGCGCATCACCTCTTTCCTCAAACAACACACAGCCGCCCATGGCGAATAAGTCGCAACTCACCAGGCTTCCCAACGGGCTCCGCATCGCCACTTGCGAAATGCCCCATGCCGAGACTGCGGCCATGGGTATCTGGGCCTCAGTCGGGGGGCGCCATGAACCGGCGAATCTCAATGGCATCTCGCACTTCATCGAACATATGCTGTTCAAGGGCACCCGGCGTCGCTCCGCACGGCGCATCATGGAAGAGGTCGAGGGCGTCGGCGGGGACATGAACGCCTTCACCGCCGAGGAGCGCACATGCTACTACGCGACAGCTGCCGCCGAGTTTTTTCCCCGCGTCTGCGATGTCCTGTGCGACATCTACAGGAATCCCCGGTTTTCACCCCGAGACATCGAGCGCGAGCGGGGCGTCATTGCCGAGGAGATTCTCATGTATGAGGACGAGCCATCATCCCGCGTTCAGGAACTTCTGGAAAAAACCCAATGGGCTGGACATCCCCTCGGGCGCCCCATCACCGGAACGCTGCAGACGATCGAGGGGATGGATGCCGAGGCTTTCCGCACCTACCGGGCGAGCCATTACAACGCCGCCAGCACCGTCGTCACCGCCGCCGGTAAAATCCAACATGCCGAGGTGGTGGACAAGGTCGGCCAACTCCTCGAGGGCTTGCCGACAGGAAAATCCCCCGCTGCCAAGCCATTCCCACGGCTCCAACACAGACCCCGCATCGTCACCGAGGCGCGGGGCATCCAGCAAACGCAACTGGCTTTAGCGCTGCCCGCATTCAGCCATCGTGACGAGCGCCGGTTCACCCTGCACCTTCTCAATGTGATTCTTGGTGCGAACGCCAGCTCCCGGCTCTTCCAGGAAATGCGCGAAAAGCGTGGACTCTGCTACTCTGTGAGCAGCCACTGGCTCAGCCTCAACGACGGGGGCGCGCTTGGCATCTCCGCTGGTCTCGACCGCCGCAATCTTGAAAAATCCCTCCGGATCATCCTGGCTCAATTCGACCTGCTCCGCAAAAAGCCAATTGGCAAAGCCGAATTGCGACGCGCCAAAGAATACACCATCGGTTCAAACCGCATGTCCCTCGAGCGCAGTTCGAGTCAGAGCGCCCGTCTTGGCGGGTCGATACTGGCCCAGGGAAAAATCGTGGACCCCGAAGCCGTAAATGAACAGCTGCGATCCGTAACTCCGGACGATATTCTCTTCGTCGCGCAAGAAATCCTCGATGCCTCCCGCCTCACAGTCGCTATCGTTGGTCCGAATCCCGACGAAAGCTTGATCCAAAAGCTCTTGGGAGCTTGAAAGAAAGCGCAGGGCCTTTCCGTCAACGCGGTTGACGGTTGATCAAATCGACCACGCTCAATCCAATTTCTGGCATACCGGAGAATCGCGTTCCGGTGCGCTTGGCCTCGATATCAGCAATCGAACGTGCGTAGGAGATCTTCGGCAGGCTCAAGTAGTGGACTTTTTCGACGTAGTCATCGGCTTGAATCAGGAAAAAGTGGAGAAAATCCCTCAGGTGAGGTTTGTATTCCACGGACCTCAAATTCACATAAATGAAGAGCGGACGCCCGAAAGGCATGTAGGTTCCACGATGAACAGCCTCTTCGGACGGCAAAGTGGCGACAGCACCAGTTACCTGCTCACCGGTCATGGCATTGAAATCCATCTGCACCGCAAGAGCTTTCAGCTTGCTTCCCTCTTTGGAGAAATAGGCGAACGGCAAGAAGCCGATGGCGCCAGGATCGGATTCGATGCCTTTAATCAAATCATCGTCATCCTCGCTTGCCGTGTAATCCGAACGCAGGGACCCTTTGGGGCCAACCACGGCATCCTTGAAGTAATCGTAGGTTCCCGAGTCGTGTCCCGCACCGAAGAGTTTGATCTCGCGGTCAGGCCACTCGGGGCGAATCTGGCTCCATTTGACAACCTTTCCCTCTGCCGATTTCTCCCACATCCTCTTGAGGTCGGTGACTGAGATTTGACTGGCCCATGTGTTGCTGGAGTTCACCGCAATCGTCAAAGCATCGAAGGCGATGGGAATTTCCACAAACTGGATACGGTAGTCCTTCGCGGCTTTAATCTCCTCGCGGCTTATGGGACGGGAGGCGCAATTCACATCAATTTCCCCGACCACAAACTTTCGAAAGCCTCCGGTGGTTCCAGAGAACGAGACATCCATTTGCACCTTGCTGTCCCAGCGCTTGAGAAAATCCTCTGAGGCGAGTTTGGTGACCGGGTAGACTGTGCTGGAGCCATCGATGAGAATATACTTCGATTCAGCCGAAACGGGGCTTGGGATCATGGCGAGGCACCACAAGAGGGCAACGCCGGCGAGGAGGAAGGGACGTTTTTTCATAGGGTTAAGAGCCTTCATCAGCCATTCCCAAGTGCGATGTCAATTCCAATCTTCTTGATCTTCAGACGGGGCAAAAAACACCCCCCTCTCGAAACGTGAACCTGCCCGATCTTCTCTGGACACCCCTGCGCGGGGCTCCTGGTCACTCTTGGGGTTCGATGCGAGGAAAGAGGGGGACGGGTTCGCCGAGTTGGTGTCCTTCTGGAAGCGCACCCCATGCGGTGGCGGCGAGGGAGGTGTCGCCCTGCCAGTTCAGCTGGGCGCGCATGGCGTCCGCCTCGCGGGGGATGACCGGCGACAAGAGAATCGAGATGATGCGTAGCGACTCAGAAAGGGTGTAAAGGACCTCATCGAGTTTGTCAGATTGCGCGGGATCTTTCGCGAGTTTCCACGGAGCGGTTTCCTCCACATAGGCGTTACAGCGGGTCACGATCTCCATCGCAGCCTGGATGGCCGTCTGGACATCATAGGATTTCATGGCCGCGTCGTAGGCAGAGGTTTTTTCCTGAACAAACGCGGCGAGGGGCGATTCCATGCGGCGCAGAATGCCGCTGCGGTAGCGCTTGGCCATACTGAGGGTGCGGTTGAGCAGGTTGCCGAGGCTGTTCGCGAGCTCGGCATTGTAGCGTTGTTCGAGCCGCTCGATGCTGAAATCGGCATCACGTCCGGTAGAGATGTCGCTCAGGAGGTAATACCGCACAGCGGCTTGTCCATAACGCGCCACGAGGACTTCGGGATCGATGATATTGCCGAGGCTCTTGCTTATCTTGGCACCGGAAATGTTCCACCATCCGTGAACGAGAAACGTGGGCATCTCCGCATCGCTGAAGCCGAGGGCGTGGAGCATGATCATCCAGTAAATCCCGTGCGGCGGGATCAGGATGTCCTTTCCGATGACGTGCAGGGCGGGCCAGCGCGATTTGAAGAGGCTCAGATCGGCTCCGGGTCTGGCATCATAGCCGGCGAAGCTGATGTAGTTCGAGAGAGCATCGAACCAGACATAGGTCACAAAGGCCGGATCAAACGGAAGCTCGATTCCCCAGGTGAGGCGGGATTTCGGGCGGGAAATGCAGAGATCGCCGGTGAGTTTTTCGACGGCGTTGCGCAATTCGGCGACGCGGAAATCCGGGACGACCAGCGGGTCTCCGGCGCGGGAGCGCGAGTCGATGAGGTGGAGCAGCCAGTCGCGGTGCTCGGCGAGTTTGAAGTAGTAGTTCTCCTCCTCGAGCTCGATGACCTCGCCCCACTCGGGGCCGAATTCGCCGTCGGGGCCGCGTTCTTTTTCTGTGAGGAATTGCTCCTGGCGCACGCTGTAGTAGCCGCTCTGCGCGGCTTTGTAGAATTGGCCCTCATCCCAAAGGCGCTGGAGCATGCCTTGGACGCAGTTTTTGTGCAGATTCTCCACGGTGGCGGCCCAGGCGTCGTGGCTGAGGTCGAGTTTTTTCCAAAGCTCCACGAAGAGGGCGGTGATCTCGGCGACGAACTCGGCCGGTTCGACGCCGCGCTTTTGGGCGGATTGCTGCACTTTCTGCCCGTGTTGGTCCACACCTGTGAGAAAGAAAACCTCGCGCCCGGCAAGGCGCTGGTGGCGGGCGATGACATCGGCAAGGACTTTCTCGTAGGCGTGGCCGATGTGCGGCGCGCCATTGGTGTAGTCGATCGCGGTGGTGATGAAGAATGTATTAGGCATGGTATGTCAGGAATCGGTTTTGATTTTTCCGCCCCAGGAGAGAATGCGCGCCTTGCCGCCTGCGGCTTCGGCCTCCTTGATCTGGTTGTTGCGGACATGGAAAAGCGAGAGACTGGACCAAGCGAGCAGGTCTTGTGGCCGGAGTTCCACGGCCTTCAGCCCGGCCTCGACGGCCTCGGCATGGCGGCCGCTTTTCATGAGCGACATGCCCAGTGCGTGCCAGCCCTCGAAGAAATCAGGATCCAGTTCCACACAACGACGGTATTTTTCGATGGCCGCCTCCAGATCGCCAACGGCGATGTCCCCCGTGGCCTCATCGAAAATCTCGTCAATCTTTTGATCCATCAGCCTTGGCGGCCGGCTGGCATCGTGATGCGAGCGGCCTCCCTGCTGACGCGCAACCACTCCATGAAAAGCAGGTCGCGTTTATTACGGAGAAGGCTTTCGCGAATTTGCTTCTCACGGGAGCCAAAGGAGGATTGATCCACTGGACCACGAGATTGAAGCTGAGCGATGAATGCACCCCAAGGCGCCTGCTCAAGGTTCGAGATTTCACCGTCCTTGAGCAGGAGCGTGGATTCGGCGATGGACCGAACATCATTGGATGTCGAATCCGCAGCGGGCGCCACGTCTTTCACCGTCTCCACTGTCAATCCTTGCGCAGCGGCAGCCTGAGAGAACGTCTTACCTCCGGTCACGGCTGCGCGCAGAGCATTCCAAGTGGAAGTTGCATCCGCCGCGAACATTTGATCGGCTTTGTGTGCCCGCAGTTCCTCCTCAATGCTAGGACGGGCCTCCTCCAGATTGAGAGGACGGGCGGGATTCACCGCTGTGAGTTCCAGCACATAAAAAGCATCGCCCGACTGGATCACGTCGCTAGTGGCTCCCGCCTTCGGAAGCAGGAAAGCGGCAGGGGCAATAACGGTCATGTCTTCGACTGCTATTCCAGAAGGAAGTGAGGAGGATTTTCCCGAGCGGTCGAAGGCCGGCACATTCAAAAGCTTCGCGCCAACCTGGGCGGCTAGTTGGTCCATCGATGCACCGGATTTTAAAAGGGATTCTGTGAAGCCGCTTGCGGCATTCGCCAGTTTCTGCAGGGCCTCGATTTTATCTTTGCCTGCGAGCTTGGTGCCATCAGGCAGATTGAAAACCACGCAGCGCACTTCCCGCGTTTCCTTACTGAGAAAAACCGACTGGCTTTGCTGATAGATGGCCGCCACCTCCTCGGGGCCAATCTGGATTTTCTCCGAATCCTTTTTGCGCTCCAGCCGGACATACTCAGCCGTGACGGGTTGGAAAGCACGCGCCACGCCACGCATTTCCCCCTCGCCCACGGCCGCTGGTGCTTCGACGATCCTGCTCACAGCTTCCAGCCGAAGAGAATCCCGCACGACCTCCTCGAGTTGGCGCTCCGTGAAACCACGTGGTGCAAGCTGCTCGGTCAAAAAGTTTCCATACTTGACGGGGTCAAATTCCCCGCCGACTTGAAAAACAGGGATTTTTTTAATTCGGTCGGCAACCTGATCATCGGTCGGTTCGATGCCGAGCTCCCTGGATTGGTGCTGGAGGACGAGCAGATTCCAAACGAATTCCGTGAGAGCGCGATCCTGTTCGGAAGCGGTTCCACCGAGTTTTTGAAGCAGGTCGAACTGCCCGAGAGCCAAGGTGAGTTGATAGTTTTTAACCTGACGGTCGATCGCCACGGGATTCAGCGCCCGGCCATAGATGGTCGGGTTTTTCACATTCGCCAACTCGTCCAGCTGAGTTCTGTTGTAGAGAAGGATGAAGGCGGCAATTGTCAAAAAAGCCACAATCAGCATGAGGGATCGTTGGTTTTTGCGGAGAACTTGAATCATAAAAGTGAATGAAAAGGTTGCTTACTCGAACGAAAAGTATTAGAGACTATCCCCGATGAAAGCAAGTATCCCCCGTTTCTGTTTCGCAACAGCCACGTGCTTGGTGCTGTCCACTTGGACTGCAACTGCTCAGGATGTCATCGTTCAGAAGGACGGTCAACTGCGGGAAGGCGAGATCACCGGGGTAAAACCGGATGCAATCCGTATTAAAATTGGACCTGCCGAGACGGCCGTGCCACTAGCAAACGTCCAGACAGTCCGTAAAGCTGCGCCGACTGATTTCGATGCGGCGAATAGCTTGTGGCAGTCGGGCAATGCCGCTGAAGCGCTCGCCAAGCTCGAGCCACTGGCACAGAAATTCAGCGGTCTGCCGACCCCTTGGGCAGAGCGCGCAAGCTCCATGCTTCCGGAGTTGTATATCGCTCTTGGCCGGACATCAGACGCCGAAACCTCCTTCCAAAATTTTCAGAAGTTTTATCCCAAAGCTGGATCCTCTTCAGAACTTCTGCTGGCCCGCCTGGCAGTAGCCAAAAAAGACCTCTCCACGGCCCGCGCCAGATTGGAACCCCTTGTGCAGGCCGCCAAGCAGACGAAGCTTCCAGCGGGCGCGGAAGCCGTCACGATGAGCCAGGCTCTTTGCCTCATGGGTGAAGTGCAGCAGCAGACCGGTGAAAAACCCGAGGCTCTGGAGAACTATCTTCTCGTGACAACCCTCTTCAAAAATGATCCCGCTTCCTTGAGCCGTGCCGCGATACGTGCCGAGGCCCTTCAAAAAGAAAAAGTGATTGTTCCTTGAATCTCCCAACTCCGCCTACACCCATGCAAAAAACACCTCACTACATTAAACGCCTCCTTCCGCTGCTGCTGATCCTGGCATTCGGCACCCTGGCCCATGCGGCCGACAAACCTCCGGAGCAGATGAGCATCATTCAAACCATCCTTCACGGCGGGCCGCTCATCGTGATGATCTGGTTGTGTATTTTGGGCACCTCCATGGTCTTGGTGACGTTCTCGATTCAGCTTTTCATGACGCTTCGCCTTGAAAACCTTGCACCAAAGGCTCTTATGGAGTCTCTCAAATCGACTATCCAAGCCGGAAACTACCAAGAGGCTTGGGAAACCTGCAACGCGAACAAAGCCTATGTCGCCAAGGTTCTCCGGGGAGCCTTGGAACGCCTTGGGCGTGGACAGGATGCCGTTCAAGCCGCGCTGATTGAGTATGGCCTCCGCCAATCCCAACCAATCAAGACCAAAATCAGCTACATCTCGGTGATCGGCGTGATCGCCCCCATGATCGGGTTGCTCGGAACGGTGATTGGTATGATGGGCGCCTTCGCGGTTCTGGGCTCCTCCGGCGTGGCCGACCCCCGGGGACTCGCCTTGCGAATTGGTGAAGTGCTTATGGCCACGGCCAGCGGTCTCTTCATCGCGATTCCAGCATTCATTTTCTACTACTACTTTCGCAACCTCTCCACGATCGTGGTTGGACTCTCCGATGATCAACTCCAGCACCTCATGGCAGAGGTTCCTTATGAGGAGTTGCATGGCTTGCAGATCGGCGATGGAGCCGATTCATTCTTGACCTCCGGAAGCGCGCCTCGCGGCTCCTCTCAAAACATCCCGTCCGCTGCGGAGGCCAACTGCCCAGTCTGCAACGGAGCTATTGCCGTCGGAGAAACTCCATGCCCCCACTGCGGTTCACCCATTGATTGGGGAACATAATTTCGCAAATCATGTCCGACGCAGCGCATCCCCGCGGAAAGAAAAAAGTCGTCCGCAAACCAGACCACGAACCCGATCCGGAGTTCCAGATCGCCCCGATGATCGATATTCTTCTGGTTTTGCTCGTTTTTTTCATGTCGATCAGCTCCACGGAGGTGCTGCAATCAAACAAGGAAATCAACCTCCCTGTCGCCAAGGAGGCCAAGGAGGCCAAGGACAACCCCGGCCAGGTGATTATCAATGTCACCTACACCGCTATCAATGGCATGACTGCCATCGAGGTGGATCAAAAAGACTATGCCATGCCTGCCGAAATCGTTCCTATTCTCCAAAACAAGGTCAGCGCCAATCCCCTCGTCCGCGTTCTCATCCGTGCCGATCGCGAGGTTCGTTACGACTATGTCCGTAAAATCCTCGAAGCCGTTGGACAATCAGGGGTAGGCAATGTCACATTCTCCGTGGTGGATAAAGACCCCAATGCCAAAGCCGCATCTTAAACCAACATGAAAAGTTCATCTCAAACCTTGAAGAGTGATTCCACAGGAGGCCTGTTTTAAGCCATGGCTGGCGGTGGCGTATCCGAAGACGGGGATCCGGGGTTCCAAATCGCCCCCATGGTCGATGTGGTTTTCGTTTTGTTGCTGTTTTTCATGGCGTCTGCCGGATCCCAGGTTGTGGAAAAGGAGTTGAATATCAGCCTCCCCAGCGGGCGCTCGGCCTCAGCTGCCGGGGCGGTTCCCTCAACACCCATCATCATCGACATCCTGCCTGATGGAAAAATCCAGATGAACAATCAGGTTTATGATTCGCCGGACAGCCGCGAGCTCCCGCAGTTGCGCGAGTGGCTGAAAGAGACGATTGCAAAATTCGGGGACAAGGATCCGGTGATTCTCCGGCCCGATCCCATGACGAAGCATGAGCGTGTGATGGATGTGCTCAATGCGGCATCCGCATCTGGAGTCACCAAGCTCTCGTTCAGCTAAAGGTCGGGCGTGCGCGGATCAAGGCGTTCCTCGGAATCTCGCAGCCGGATTGTCTCTCTCTTCTTTATCTCTGCTCTGACCGTAGCGGCTGCGATCTGGCTTGGCATTTGGGTCGAACGCTTCGTCCACAGCGCGGATTTCTCCCAATTCATTGCCGCCCGTGCTGGCGAGGCCTTGGAGGCGGAGGCCACGCTCCGACCTTTGCGTTGGAATGGCGACTCGGCGCTCAGTGAGAGCTTGACGCTTACAGGCCGCGAGTCTGCGGCATTGGACCGATTGGAAGCCAAAATTCTGCGTGCCCAGTGGAATTGGCGCGCCGTGCTGTCCGGATCGTGGAAAATTGAAAATATCGAGGTGGAGGAAATTTCAGCTGCTTTCAAAGCAAAACCCTTCACAACGCCGGATAAGGCCGGAAACACGCTCTCCAAGAACCTGCCACCCCCATCCTTTCTCGCAAGGTGGCTCCCCAGCCGCTTGGAAATCGGCGTCTTTGGTGTGCGGAAGGCCAATATCCGTTTCGGGGACATTCAGAGCACCGGTCAGGCTCTCACGGTGGAACCCGTCGAAGGTGGATATGATATCGCAGCGAGGGGAGGTTCTCTTTCCATTCCCGGTCTCCCGCCTCTCACGCACTCGCAGAGCCACATTCGACAGCGTGGAGGTATCTACTATCTGGACGATGCCCGTTTTTTTCTTCCAAGTGGTGGATCGGTCGTGGCCTCGGGAAATTCCGGTGCCAGATCGCGTTTGACGCTTGTTTGGGATGGTGTGCCAGTGACCGCGCTTCCGGTTCGCGATTTGGCAAAATACCTCGACGGCACAAGCCGGGGGGAAGCCACATGCGACGCTGAAGGTCACTGGAACGGCAAAATCACGTTTACAGGAGCCCGTCTTCACGATCTGCCCCTCCTGAAAAACGCAGCCTCGTTTCTTCGCGATGCGTCTTGGACAAACCCTCCGCTTCAAAAACTCAGTGCCGACTTCGCGTGGTCCGATGGAAATCTCACTCTCACAAACCTCGTCGTCGAATCCACGGGGCTAACCCGCATGGAGGGCTGTGTTCGCGTCGCCAAGGGGGGCGATCTTTCCGGCCAAATCCAACTGGGCCTCGACCTCAACACGCTGAAGCTTCTCCCGGGCGCGAGGGAAACGATCTTCGCCTCTTCGCGCAATGGGTGGTATTGGTCCAAGGTTCAATTGGATGGCACCTTGTCGAATCCGAAGGAGGACCTCTCTCCCCGCCTAGCGGCATGCGTTGCGGGCGCTGTTTTGTTCCACAATGGCAGCCAAGCACTCGATGCCGTCCCGGCCAATGCCTTCGACACGGCCAAGGATCTCATCCATCTCTTCACTCCTCTCATTCCATGAAAAATCCGCCCGTAGTTCTGACCATCGCTGGATCCGACAATTCCTGCGGAGCCGGAGCGCAGGCCGATCTTAAAACGATCACCGCGCTTGGCGGGTATGGACAAACAGCTATCACATGTGTCGTGGCGGAGGTGCCTGGGAGAGTGGAGGCCATTCAGCCTGTGCGACCGGATCTTGTCGCTGCGCAGATCCGATTGAGTCTGGAGGCGTTTCCCGTGGCTGCAGTGAAGACCGGCATGTTGTTTTCCACGCCGATCATTCGCGCGGTGGCATCCACTTTGGGCGCTTGCAAAAAGCTTCCGCCGGTTGTCGTTGATCCCGTCATGGTGGCATCAAGTGGCGATCCCCTGCTGAAAGCCTCGGCCGTGAAGGCCTACCGGGAATTGATTTTTCCCCTGGCGACTTTGGTGACTCCGAATCTCGACGAGTTGAGGATTCTCTCGGGCATGGCATGCGGCAACCTCGATGAAATCCGAGCGGCGGGCGAAAGACTTGTCGCCCGGCATGGCTGCGCGTTTTTGCTCAAGGGCGGTCATCTTCGCGAAAAAACGGCGACCGATATCCTGGCGACGCAGAATGGGTTTGAGGAATTCGTCGCTCCGTTCCGCCGGAAAATCGACGCCCATGGCACGGGGTGCACCTTCTCGGCGGCGATTGCGACTTATCTCTCAGCCGGCCTGCCCCTCCAGGAGGCGGTCGGCCATGCCAAAAAATACATCACACGGGCCATCGAAGAGCATTTGCGGTGGAAGAGAACGACCGCTCTGGAGCACCGCCTGCAGCGGGTTCACCTGCCCGGCATGGATTGAAGCACGACGCCTTTGAGGTATTCGGTTTCGGGCAGTCCGAGCACGACAGGGTGGTCAAGTGGCTGGCCGATGCGGCGGATGAGCCTCATGTTGCGCTTCGCATCGTGAAGTCCCTCGGCGATCGCTCCCTCAAACTCGTGGGACGCGACATGGTGCGAGCAGGAGAAGGAAACGAGCCATCCGTTTTTTGAAAGCCATGGGGCCGCCCGCGCGTGGAGGTCGCGGTAGCCGCGCAGAGCCTCGGCGATTTTTCCCCGCGCTTTGGTGAAGGAAGGGGGGTCGAGAATGATGAGATCGTATTCGGGTTTGTCGGGACGGCGGAGAAAGTCAAAGACATCGGCCTGGCGGGCCTCGATGGCGAGTCGATTCCGCGCTGCATTATCCCGGAGGCGGGCCGAGCTTTCGGCTCCAGATTCCACCGCAGTGACGTGCGCTGCTCCCGCCTTCGCGCAGGCCAGGGCGAAGCCGCCTTGATTCGAAAAGCAATCCAGCACGGTGAGTCCCCGCGAGAGCGCGGCGACAATGCCATAGGATTCGATCTGGTCGAGGTAGAGCCCGGTTTTGTGGCCGCCGAGAGGATCCACCAAAAACCGCACGCCTGAGGTTTCCACTTCCACCTCGCCGGGGTTCTGCCCTGCCAGCACTCCCGTCACGGGCGGCAATCCCTCCGCAGTGCGCACGGGAGCGTCATTTCGCTCGATCACACACGCCGCTCCGGTTGTTTCCATGAGAAGGGCGGCAATCGTTTCCTTGTGGCGATCCATGCCGGCAGTGAGGGTCTGGAGCACCACGACAATTCCATACCGGTCGGCAATCACGCCGGGGAGTCCATCGCTTTCGCTCCAAACCAAACGCCCCAGGTCGCTCCGGCAACCCATGCGACTGCGATACTCCAATGCCTGCTCGATCCGGCGGCGGAAAAAATCCGCATCCAAATCCTGACGACGCCTGGAGAAACGCCTGACGACGATCTGCGAGCGCGAATTATAAATTCCCACGCCAAGAAGGTGGTCCCGACCGTCCTTGATGGAAACGACATCCCCGTCCGCCGACGCACCAAAGGATTTTTGAATTTCGCTCGCATACACCCAGTCGTGCCCGTGCAAGATCCGCGAACGCGGACGAACAATGACGCCGCTCATGGATTCGCTCCCGCTTCGCCGAGAAATTCCCATCTCGAAAAAGTCGCCGCCTGTCCCGCATAGTGGCCGGCGGCATCCGTGACATTCCAGACCGTGGCCTGGCAAATGCGGAATCGCCGTCCCCGGCTCGAAATGCGAATGCCGGAGTAGTCCTCGATAAATCCGTGTTCCCGCACACGACGGAGGAATGCCGCCCGCTCGTCGCGGTGCATCGGCTCCGCCGTGAGGCGCGAGGGGGTGCGGGTCAGAGTCTCCCAATCCATCTCCCAGAGCTGCATCGCCGTTTTGTTGCCGTAGTTCAAAATCTGGTCGCCCTCCGCTCCTCCCGAGACCACTGCAAAAGGCGCTTCAAAAAGCCTCCGCGCCTCGCGCCGAGGATCCCCACAAGGTTCGATCAAGTGGCGCCCGGTCCAGTGCCGATAGCTCCGCAGCAACTCCGCGCCGTGGGTTTCAATAAAATCCATCCTAGCATACTATCCTCTTTGACTCGTGCTGACGACGGATTTTCCAACGCAAGGCTTGTTTCAAAACGGGCGATCCGCTCAGATGCCCTTCATGAAAAAACAACTCCGCGATGTGCCCGGCGGCCCGCCGGCCCTTGGCCCCTACTCCCTCGGCGTGGTGGCCGAAGGCCAGTTCGTCTTCGTCTCCGGCATGACCCCATGGGACCCCGCAACGGGAAAAATCGAGCGCGGATCGATCACGCGCCAAACCGAGCTCGTCCTCGAGAACATCAAAAAAGTCCTCAATGCCGCCGGCGCAGGATTTGAAAATGTCGTCAGCTCCCGTGTCTACCTCTCCGAACTCACCATGGAGAATTTTCGGGAGATGAACGAGGTCTACATCCGCTACTTTGGCGATTCGGCTCCGGCAAGAGCCACAATCGGAGCCCAACTTCTCGGCTTCGATGTGGAAATCGAATGTGTGGCAAATCTTTTTGAGTTGACGCCATGATTTTCGCCCATAGGATCTCGCCTCCACTTTTGAGATTATGAAACGCACATACCAGCCTTCCAAGCGCACGCGCAAGCAGCAGTTTGGTTTCCGCGCCCGGATGAAGACCAAAGCCGGTCGGGCCATCCTCAACCGCCGCCGCCGCCATGGCCGCAAGCGCCTGCTTCCGAAAGGTGTCGAGGTCCACTTCGCAAGACACACCGAAGCCTGATCCGGTAGGCCAGCGTTTTCCCAAATCCGCCCGGCTTCGTCGGACCGCAGATTTCACAAGGGTTCGGGAGCACGGGAAATCAACCCAAGCCCGTCTCATCCGCATCGGTCTCCTCCGCACGGGAGGAGACGTTCCAGCCAAAACCGGCATCATCACTTCCCGGAGAGTTGGTGGAGCAGTGATCCGCAACAAGGTGCGCCGCCGACTGAGGGAAATTATTAAATCCTGCCTCCCTCATATTCCGGCAGGCTATCTGGTTGTCGTGATCGCCAAGTCCGCCGCTGCCGAGGCTTCTTTTGAACAATTAAAAGCGGAATGGTTGCTTCTTGCCCGCCGACTTTCTATTTTGCCGCCTCTCGAATGAAACACCTGCTCATCGCTTTGATCCGCTGCTACCAGCTCGTGGTCTCTCCATGTTTGCAGGTGATATCAGGTCCGGGCTGCGGCTGCCGCTTTGAGCCCTCCTGTTCGCGGTATTTCCTTTCAGCCCTCCAGAGCCATGGAACCCTTCGCGGCTCGCTGCTCGGCCTGCGCCGGATCGCGCGTTGCCATCCCTGGGGCGGTGGTGGCTACGACCCCGTGCCACCCGCCTTCAAACCTCTCTCACCTACAAATTAATGGATCGTAAATCCTGGCTCGCCATCATCCTCTCCGTCATCGGGCTCTTCGTCTGGCAGTGGTATGTCAGCAAATACTACAAGCCGCAGATGCCGACGGCGTCCGCCGCATCCACTCCGACGCCCACGCCTCCACCTACCGGACTGGCACCTGCTCCCACAGCCGGTCCATCCGGCCCTCAGACTCCGGTCATGACGGCCCGCGCCGAGAGCCTGAGCACGAACAGCACGGAATTTGTCTTCAACAACGATGCAGGCGGCATCGAGCAAGTCGTGCTCCGCATGCACCTTGGGGAGAATCACGATAATGTCACTCTGAACCGCAGCCGCACGATGCCCATTGGCGCTTTTGGATTCAATCCCGGCGAAGTGCTCGGGGGGTTTGAAATGACCGCGGACCGCGCGAAGGGCGAGGTATTTTTCAAACGCAGCCAAGCCGATGGACTGGAGATCACCAAACGGTTTTCGCTCCCGGCTGGGGATGGCAATAAATCGCCCTACTTGGTGAATCTCGAAGTGACCCTCGCGAACACGGGCTCCAATGCCATCCTGGTGCCGGATTTCTTCATCTCCACCGGCGGGGCCGCCCCCATCCACATCCACGACCTCCCCATGTATACGCGTTTCGACTGGGGCCATGACACCAAGATGTCGAACATCGATGTGAATTGGTTCTCGGCGAGTTCCGTCCCGCTTCTCGGCATTCCTCTCCACGGCGAACGCCCTCTCTACCTCGAAAGCAAATCCGACATCCGCTGGGCAGCAGTTGCCAGCCAGTATTTCTGCACCATCGTGACCCCGCAACAAGACACGGCGGTAAAATCCGTTTGGGCCAAGCGCTTCGACTCTTCGAAACTCAACGGCACACAGGTATTCGGCGTCCAAGGCGGGCTCGTTCAGGGCGGCCTCCAGCTTGCCCCGGGCACTCGGGAGACACGCACCTTCCAAATCTACTCGGGACCGAAGGAAATTCCCCGCCTGCGCCAACTGGGCCCCACACAGGATCAGGTCATGAATTTCGGCATGTTCGGCTTTGTGAGTGAATTCCTGCTCTGGGCGATGAACACCCTCCACAACGCGTTGGGCAGCTACGCCGCAGCCATCATTGTTCTCACCCTCCTCATCAAAACCATCCTCTGGCCAGTTCAAAACAAGGCGACTACCGAGATGCGCAAGATGGCCCTCCTGTCGCCCAAGATGACCGAGATGCGGGAGAAATACAAAGACGACCCGCAGAAGCTCAACGAGGAGACCATGAAGCTCTATCGCGATTATGGAGTGAATCCTTTCAGCGGGTGCCTTCCCATGTTTTTCCAGATTCCGATCTTCTTCGGCTTCTACTCGATGCTCGGCACTGCCATCGAACTGCGCAACAGCTCGTTCTTTTGGGTCGCCGACCTTTCCCAACCGGATACCATCGCCCATGTCCTCGGCTTCCCGATCAATGTCCTTCCGATCGTCATGGCCTGCACCATGGTGTGGCAAATGATCATCACACCAAAAACCGGCGATGCCGTCCAGCAGCGCATGTTCTACTTCATGCCCATCATCTTTTTGGTGTTCTCCTACAATTATGCCAGCGGGCTCGCCCTCTATTGGACAACACAAAATCTTTTCTCTATCGTGCAACTCTACCTCACGCGGAACAAACCCCTGCCCACGCTTGAGAAAAAAAGCGTGGTTGCCAAGCGGGCCGCTGCCGAGGCCAGGAAGAAAAACAAAAACCGCCACAGCCCATGAATGCAACTCCTGTTGAGATTCTTGACACCATCCTCGGCTACCTCGGCTTCGTGGCCGAGGTGAAAGAAGAACAACAGGAAGGCAGCACAACGCTTCAGATACTCACCAACGAGACCGACCGCCTCATAGGTCCCCGCGAGGAGGTCATGGACGACCTCCAGTATCTCGTGAACCGCATCCTCGCCTCCCAAGACCCGCCCCAACCCCGCGTGGTTGTGGATGTGCAACACTATCGCAGCATGCGCGATGACGCACTTGTGACAAAAGTCCGGACGCTCGCCAACGCCGTCCGCTCCAGCGGAAAGCCCCTGCAGACCGCTCCGCTCAACTCCTACGACCGTCGCATCGTCCACAATGCGTTCAAGGACGATCCGGAAATCGCCACCTGGAGCCCGCCGGATGACGCCCGTCTGAAACGCATCACTATTCGCAAACGTCCCGTCCGCCGTTCCGGGTCACCCTCCTGAGAGCGACACCTGATCCATGCCCGAACCCCGCCTGAGCGAACTCAAAAGCCGCGCGCAGCTTCTCAAACCTGTCCTTAAACTTGGCAAAGCCGGAGCCACTCCCGAGTTCCTCGCCGCCCTCGAGGAGCAACTCGCCATTCACCAACTGGTGAAAATCCGCTTTGAGGGCTTCAAAGAGGAACGCAAGCTTCTCTCCAAAGACCTCGCCGCCCGCACAAATTCCCTCCTTGTCCAGCAAGTCGGCCACACCGCAGTCTACCACCGACAAACCAGAAATTCGGCACGGGACGAGTCAGTCCCATCCTGAAGGTCTCGATACGACAGGCGGTTGAGATCACTCCTTGACGCACCGGGGCTGATCGGCGGCGCCAGGACGCTCGACGGCGGAGAGCCATTGAGGATTTTGGAGTCCCTTGCGGAATGCGGCGAGGGAGGATGGCGAAGAGTTGATTCGCAGGTTGCTGAACGACCCGTCCTCGTTTTGCCAGCGCTCATGCCAGTAGATGGCAGCCTTGATGCGCGGGTAGGATGGAATCCGCTCGAACGCATCCCGGAACCACTTCGCCTTGCTGCCGGATTTGGGAAACTCCCCCACGCCAAACTCGGCAACCATGACGGGCTTGTCGGGATCAATGGCCGTGATTTCTTTGTAAGGCCAATCGATCAGATCGGGAAACTCGGCCCAGTCGCCCTCGCGGAATTGCTTGCCGTAGATGCTCAGGCCCAACCAGTCCACGTATTCAGCACCCGGATAGTAGGCCGCCATGAGATTCCAGAGATCATTCTCGGCAGGAAAGGCATTCACATGAAAAACCCAGCGGATATTCGTCGCACCGCGCACCCGGACACGATCGACCACATACCGCCAGGCGCGCTTGAACACGTCGTTGCCTCCCTTTTCCTCACCGTAGAAGCACCCGGACCACGGGAACCAGTCGCCATTCATCTCATTGCAAAAGGAGACGAAAAACGGCTTCCCGAACGCCTTGGCGCCATCACCCCAGGCATCGATGTAGGTGTCCCATTTCCCGGCTAGGATTTCTGTGAGCGCGAAGCGGTCCGGGCCCTTGGATTCTTCATAGGGCTTGTCCCACGGCGACCAGTAGATCATGGGCGTCGCACCGTGGCGGTCGATGAGAGCCAGATTTTTGGCGGGGAAGCTCTGTTCACCCCAGTAGCTGGAGGAGGCGATGATGGCGGCTTTTTTTTGAGCCAGTGTCTCAAACGACTCGATGCCTTCCAGCGTGACGCCATCCTCCGTCTCGCCAAAATCCATGTAGGCACCGAAAAGAACGCCACCCGGCGCTATCGCTTTCGAAGCGGGTTTGCCCGCCAGAGCAACAGAGCAGAGGGCTGCAAAAAGAAGAAAAAAACAAGGATTCATGGGACTGAGACGGTGGCAGTGCGCTGGAGTTTTCCCCATCCCACCCACGCCCCGCGCACGGCGTGGAGAAGGGATTTCCAAATCACGTAGCTCAGCAGCGGGCGATAGAGAAACCGCTGGGGAATGATACGGAGTGCGGTGCTGAGCGGCAGACCCTCCCAGCGGACCGCCACGGCCGCAACCAACAGGTCGCAGAGCAGGAAGGCCAGGAAATAGGGCAGGACATCCCCGGCGTGTCCGAAGAAGAACGATTGCAAGAGAAGCAGGTCGATGAAGGGCGAGAAGGCGACCAGCAGAACCTGAAAAAATAAAATCCCTGGAAGGCTGAAGAAGCCAAGCGCCTTGAAACGCGGGTTGAAAAGCATGTCCGCGTGCTTGAAAACGCACTGCAGCGTTCCATACGCCCAGCGAAACCTCTGGCGGGCCAGCGTGGAGAAGGTTTCGGGAGCCTCGGTATGGGCGATCGCTTTTGGCTGATACTCCACGCGCAGGCCGGTTTTATGGATTGCCAGAGTGAGGTCGGTATCCTCCGCGAGCGTCTCGGCGGAGAATCCCCCCGCTTCCAGAATGTTGCTCCGGCGGATCGCGCTAATCGCCCCGGGTGCGACAGTGATGCAATTCCAGACCGCATAGGCCCGGCGGTCGAGGTTGAAGCCGCAGACGTATTCCAAGTCCTGGCATCGCGCGAGAAAGGTGCGAAGGTTGCCCACACGCGCATGGCCGGAGACGGCTCCTATGCTCGAATCCGAGAAGGGGGCAACCAGATGTCCCAACGCAGCGGACTCAAACTGGGTATCCGCATCCACGAAAACCAAAATCCCGTGCCGTGCCAATTCCACCGCTCTCTGGAGGGCCATCGCCTTCCCGGCGTTGGACTGGCGCACGACACGCACCCGTGAGTCTCCGACAGCCTCAGCCGCCGCAGCGGTTCCGTCAGTGGAACCGTCGTCGACTACCAGAATCTCCAATTCCCCCTCATAGGATGAACCAAGGACCGATTCGATGGTCTTCGCAATGACCTTCTCCTCGTTGAAAGCTGGAATGACGACGGACACGGACGGTTGCGGGCCGCGGGATGCTGCTGCGGGCGGTTTGTGCAAAGCAGCCAAAAAAAGAACCAACACCGTGCGGACCAAGACAAGGACGGTGCCAACAACCAGGAATCCCTGAAGAAAATGTTGAAACCAGCGCAAGACTTCAAAACCGATCGAGCTGGCTATGCGTTCCAACACAGAGGCCTCGCTGGAAATGGGAGGCATGGTTTTGGTGGCGTCCATGCCGAGCAGTTCTCCGATGCCGGTGATGCGGTCGCCTCGCTCCCGGAGGTAGTCGATGATTCGCGGCAGGGCCTCCACAGTATGGCTTCGATCCCCGCCGCCGTCGTGCAGGAGAATGATATGACCATCATTTCGCGCAGCCTTCACCCTCTCCAAAAGCTCATCAGCGCTCGGGGTTTCCCAGTCCTTGGGATCGATGTTTTCGAGGATCGTCATGTAGCCGAGGGATTGTGCAATGCTGATCGGCAGCAACTCATCCAGTTTGCTCGGGTGCGAATCCGCATTGTAGGGCGGCCGGAAAAGGTTCGTGGAGCGCCCGGTTAGAGATTCAATCAATCGCTGGGTGGCATTGAGCTGCAGCCTGATCATGGAGGCAGGCAGGTCGGCGAGGTTCGGATGGGTGAAAGAGTGGTTCCCGATTTCATGACCCTCGGCCACGATGCGCCGCACGAGATCCGGGTGCCTCTCGGCCTCGGCGCCCACGATAAAGAATGCGGCCTTCACACCGCGTTGCTTCAAGATATCGAGGATTTTCGGTGTCCACTGGGGATCGGGGCCGTCATCGAAAGTGATCGCCACGCGGTCCGGCTCCAGCGCATCTTGACGGAACAAAGTGGGGTAGGCCGCCGGCGTGTCGTATCGGCACAGAATCCTTCCGTCGGAATCGGCTGTAAAAGTTCGGTGCCCGTCGGATGTGGTGGGGTCTAGACCAACCACCTCCCCCTGACCGATGGATGTGATGGCCAATCCTCCGGGCATGATGGGATCCAGGTCCTTGGGGGCGATATCGCCATTCCACGTAAGCATGGGCCAAATCCCCGAATCCTCGATGCCAAGCCGGTTCACGGCAATACCCCCGAGTCCGTGGGTGCGGACGGCATTTTGCTGGTTCGCGAAGCTCGCTGCGTCAAGGAACCAAACTTCGTGAGCCTTGCCTTCGTGGTGATAGGAAAATGTGCTGTTCAAAGTCTCCTCGTCGGTTTGCACATTTGCACATCCCGCATTGCCGGCGCGGCTCATTGCATCTGCGAAGGAAATGACCTCCGCTGTTCCGCCATCCCCCTCCCAATCCATGCCATGGCAGGCGAGCGAGGCGATCCACTGACTGGGATTGCCTTGCTGGTCGATGACATTGAGCCACCCCTCGAACCAATCCTGGGAAGCGATCGGCCCCGGCGGATCGTTCTCCCCGTTTTCATCGTGCAGAAAAGCCACAAAACGCGAGACCTTCGGGGAAAGCCTCTCGAAGTCCCAGGAGGAGAATGTGGAATCCATCGGGACGCACAGCCAGGTTTCGAGCTTGTTGGCTTTGAGCCCATCGGCCATCGCGGCGATCAAGGTGTTCAGTTCGCCTTGCTCGCCGGCATCGACCTCCTCCCAATCGATCACGACTCCCGACGCATCGATGCGCTTGAGCCGCGACGCCAGATCGGAAATAAAAGCCGTTTGCTCCTTGAGGCCGGCGTGCGCGAGCGATTCCACCGCTTCCGGCACCCGGCGACTCCCGTCCAGATTGCTCAACACAGGCAGGAACTTGAGGGTTGAAACCTTGCGAATCCGCTCCATATCGACGTCGCGATCCTCTTCGATTCCCATCTCGGTTTTAGTATAGGAAAGCCACTCAGGGCAAAGATGCGTGAGTTTGGATCCGTTTCTCTCCAGCGAGCGGAAAGCGGCCTCGTCCCAACCCGTAAAAAAACCCGCGCGGATTTCCCCGGCGGAGCCTGTTTTTGGAAGCAGAACCGACGCTGGTGGTCGCTTCTCGGCGAGTAATTTCGAGAGGATTTTATCGCTTCGCGTGCTCTGCGGGGCGTGTCCCTGGCGCTCGTAGGCACGGATCTGACCCTTCATCGCCGACAAAGAATTGGCCGGAGCGATCGCAGGAGGCACGAGGAGCGAGCCCATGAAAATAAAAAAGGAAATCAAGGCGACGGCAGATCCGGCGAACGCAACGATTTTGAACAACGTCCAACGCCTTCCCTGAGCGTCGTGAAAAATAAAATTCTCTCCTCTCATGGATGATCCAACACGCCGCAATGGTTCTTGATGCTTAGAAGATCCGCCAACTCTGTCATGGGACTATTTGAAACACCAAATCGCGCAGCGTTCATCAGAAATTATTTCCCATCCCGTGCAACACGCCAAAATACCAGCGGGCAAACTCCCGACCCCCGAAGAGCCAGAGGAGCGCACCAAGAGCCAGAAATGGACCGAAGGGAATTCGGACCCCGGCGCGGTCCCTCGCCAGCGCGATGCCGGCGAATCCCGCGAGAGAACCTGTGATCGAAGCCGCGAAGAGCGTGAATAGCACGGCCTGCCAACCGAGGAAGGCCCCGATGCAGGCGATGAATTTGACATCCCCGAAGCCCATGGCCTCGCGAGGAATCACGACCGACTTCATTTTGCCGGAAATGAAGCCCAACTCATCCAACGAACCGCGCGACGATTCAAACTCATAGCGGTCGTGCCGGAATTTCAACGTTCCGCGAATCTCGCTGCCATCGGCTCCAAGCGCGGTTCCATCGACTTCAATCGTGAGGACATCGCACTCCCGGGAAAAAATTTCCATCCACTCGAACGCCTCACCGGCCAACGTGAGCACAATCCGCTCCCCCTCCCTCCTCCACTCAAAGTTCTCGGCTTCGGGAAAGGCATGCCGGATTTTTCCAAACGCCAGCTTGCCTCCCTCCACCACCAGGAAGAGCAATCCAAAACCGAGAACAGCCCCTGTGAGCGAATGAGCCAGTGACTCCCAGCGCGACGAGGAATCCATCATTTCCGGCACAAGGGTCGAAAAAACCACCCCCGCCACAGCTCCACCCCAGGTGATTTCATCCGGAATGATGAAATGCTCGAAATCAATAAACGTCGCAGCGACCAACAAGCTCACAAAAACCCAATACACCGGCGCCAGAGGCAGTCCGAGACGCTCCCAAAGCGCCACGAAAAGAACGCCCGTCAACGCCTCAACCAGGAAATAGCGGAAGGGAATTCGCCACCCGCAACCGGAACACTTGCCGCGCAAGACAAGCCAACTCACCAGGGGCAGGTTTTCATACCACGGGATCACACGTTCGCATCCGGGACAAAGCGAGCGCCGGGGCTGGCTCAGACCCACGCCGCGCGGCAGGCGGTGGATGCAGGCATTCAGAAACGACCCGACCACCGCGCCCAGCAGGAAGGCGAACAAAGTGAAAATATGAGCACTAGGCGAACCGGATGGCATGGATACCTCAACTCTAATGCGGGTCGCGGCGCGAGGAAAGGCCTAGGCTTCGGGATTCACCCCATTGAGAGGGGGCCAGCGAGGCTGTCTGTTGTGGCTGTCGGCGCGGGCTGTTGAGCAGCCCGCTCCAACAAACCGCGGATTGCAGCACCGGTGGCTGTGAACGCGGTCCATGAACCAACACCGGCAGAAAACACAATGAACACACTGATCCGATGGAATCCCTTCCGGGAATTCGAAACCATGACCAACCGCATGAACAGCCTCTTTCCGAGGCCGCCTTTGAGTTGGAACATCGACGAAACACTGAGCACCAACGAGTGGAGCCCACTCGTCGATGTCGAGGAGAGCGACAAGGAATACACCATCAAGGCCGAATTGCCCGAGGTGAAAAAGGAGGATGTAAAAATCCACGTGGAGGACGGCTCGCTCCGCATCTCCGGCGAGCGGAAGCTGGAGAAGGAGGAGACCGGCCGCCGCTTCCACAGGCTGGAACGCAGCTACGGCGCCTTCGAGCGTTCGTTCTCCCTGCCCGAAGGCACGAAAAAAAACGAGGTCTCGGCGGAGTTCAAGGACGGCCTTCTGAGGGTGCACCTCCCGAAAGGCGAGATTGCAAAACCAAAGGCGCTGGAAATCCCGGTCAGCTGAGGGGAATGCCGTCCTCGCGCGTGCCCGCAAGGGCACGCGCGTTAGACCTCCACCGCCATGCAAGACATCCGCCAAACCCTCCGCTCCTTCTACAGAACCCCCGCTGTCCGTGCGCGGATTCTGGAGTTTTTAGGCGGAGAGACCCCATCAAGCGCGACCTGCGAATACATCACGGCGGATGGCGTTGACTGGCCGGTGAGGGAGCCGCGGATGCCAGGTGAGCTCTTCCACAGCCTGGAAGAGGGACTGGACATCTGCCGTTCCCTTTCCGACAAGCAATCGCTTATCGCACACCTCGACATCGAGTATGTGAATTTCGACTTCGCAGCCGAGGCGTATCTCGATCCCCAACGCACCTTCGAGCTCCAGGAGCCGGTCGCCGCAGCGATCCACTGCATTCTGAAATACTTCCGCATCCACGCGCTCCATGTGCTGAGCGGGCGCGGCCACCACTACGTCTGGCGCATCCGACGCAGTTCACAGGTTTTCTCAACCCTGTGCGAGATCGGTTCCAAGACGACGGCATCGAACGGCATGGCACCAACCTGCACTGAAAAGGCATTTGCTGGGCTGGGTCTGGTGATGGAGTTTTTTGGGCGCTTGATCATCGAAATGGCGCGCCCACACTGCCGCATTCCACTGGAGTTAACCGCCGTCGAGGTCCCGCCCTCCGAGCGTGGACGGGAGATGATTTCCATCGACCTCTCCGAATACGGAGATCCGCTTCCAACCCGCACCGTGCGCGTGCCGTTCAGCGGATACCTGAAGCCTTGGCAGCAGGCCTATGCTGTCGGCGAGGAAAACATCGGCAAGATCGGACCGATCATCTTTGTGCCCACGGAGGAGCGAGAGACCAGCGGGGCTGTCGCCGCCATGCGCGATCCCGAGCGGGCCGCACGCTGGGCAGAGCGCTTTTCCACCGACATTCCAGACTCCACTATCGGCACAGGCGAGCTCCTCCGAGAATACGCAAACTCGGCCTTGCACCGATTCCACGATTTTTTTTATTCAAGACGGCACGATCCCGTCATTTCCTGGACGCGGACCTACGACCGCACCCCGCTTGAATCGCTTCCCGAAGGTGTGCGCGATGCCCTGCTTTTTCCAAACGACAGCCTGCTCCGCCCAGGCACGATCCGCGCGGTCACAGAGGCTCTCGTGCCTCGAGGCTGGCATCCGCGACATGTCGCCGGACTCATACGCTCAAAATTCGAAAGGGACTACGGCTGGGGAAACCAGTGGAAGGACTACTCTCCCGCCATGCGAGCCGATTTCTATGTTCGGATTTTTTCAGGAATGAAAACAAGCGTCGCCACAGAGGCACAAGCCATAGCTGAGAGCGAACTTGAGACCTGGGCCTCACACGCTGCGCCGCGATCAGAACACCAAAATCTCCTGACATGACAAACTGGCCGATCGGACTTTCCACGGGATGTTTTTACCTCACAAACATCCTCGACTGCCTCGAGACGATCCGCGCGAGCGGGTTCAGCATGATCGAGGTGGTTTTTTCGCCAGCGCATCTGGATTACAAAAACCTCACCGCCGTGCGCGAGGCGGCGAACAAGATCGAGGCGCTCGGCATGGAGGCTTATTCCTTCCACGCGCCCTTCGCGAGTGACATCGACATTTCCTCGCCCGATGCAGGCTGCCGCGAATACGCGCTGGATGAGATTCTTAAAGCTGTGGAGGCCGCTGCTGTTCTTGGTGTGCACTACTTCGTCATCCACCCCGGACCGGAAAATGCCGATATCCCGTCGCGTGAAGAACGCCTCGTGCGGATCGAAAATGTCGTCTCCGTCCTGAACCGCGTCGCCATGCGGTGCAGCGAGGTGGGCATCCGCTGCGTGCTGGAAAACAAACTCCCACACCTGCTCTTCGGAAACTCAAGCGATATCGTGTGGATCCTCTCCGCGCTGGAGACCAATCAAGTCGGCGCCTGCCTAGACACAGGCCACGCCTTTCTTTCCGGAGAGCTTTACAACCTCGTCTACAAGCTCACGCCGTTCCTGCGGATGCTCCATGTCCACGACAACCGCGGCCACTCGGACGAACACCGCCCCCCGGGGGATGGCCGTATCGACTGGGGGGCCTTCCTCCGCGAACTGATCCAAATCCACTTCCACGGCGCTTTCATTTTAGAAATCGCAGGAGGCAGGGAACCCGAGGAAATCATGGCCAGCGCCCGCAAAGGACGCTCCTTTTTAAGAGAGCACGCCCGGCGACTTGCCATTGAAATGTCCGTGCCAGTTCCCCACCGCTAAGACATTTCGGGAGAGGAGGTGTTGTTATGTGACAAATTCGTAACATGAAATGTTTTGAGATGCCGCTTGCAACCGCTACGAGAAATAACGTATGGAACCATCCTTTTTTTGTCGTAAAAGATCGGAAGGCTTCAGCCTGCTGGAATTGCTCATCGTCGTTTGCATTATGTGCGTCATGATGGCTCTTCTGGCGCCTGCGGTTGCCGGCATGACCAGCCCGAGCGGACGAAAGGGAGCCGTGACCATTGTCATGAACACCCTCGAACAGGCCCGAGTCTCGGCCATCGAGACAGGCCGCGAAACCGCCGTTCTCTTTTGGAGAAAAAATGGTGTTGCGGGATTTCCTCCTGACGAGCCTGATAGTCTCATTGTTCTCCGCAAAAATGAAGCCGGTTCGTGGGAGTCCATCACCCGCTGGGTCAAGCTGCCCAATGGCGTGCTTTTTCAGAGCGAAAATACCAGTTCCTTGATTCTTACCACCCAAGCAGACCAATCAATGCGGGATGCCACTCCAAATAACCCAGCGGACCCGAAGACCAAGCCCACAGCATCCCAGTCTGGTGCCGTCCAATTCACCACCTCGGGTGCCGTCAAAAGCCCCTCCACCTCCAGTTCGGGCCTCTACATCGCTTTCACCGAAGGCCAGCGAGCGACAGGAAGCAACACCCTAGCCGTCAAAAAACAAAAATCAGGTGGCAAAGAAGTCATTTCCCTCGCCCGCTACACAGGCCGCTCGACCATGGATATTCTGGATTTGTAATAATTTTCGAATCGTCAGCAGGAATTATCCACAGATTTCGCAAATTAAACAGATGGATTTAGGTATGTGCGAAATAAGTTTGAAACACTCACTCTCAGGATGGATGCCTTTGTAATCTCTGCCAGTCTGTGAAATCTGTGGACCAAATGCTTTTCTCAAAATGATTGGTGGAGACATCCCGCAGCCAAACCGTTCGGCTTTCTCTCTCGTGGAAGTCGTCGTGGCCTTGGGCATCGTCTCCTTCGCCGTTTTGGCCATTGTCGGAATGCTTCCAATGGCTCTCAAATCCGCCCAAGACAGCATGCGCGAGACGGACTCCACCCTCATCGCCCAACGGATTTTTTCCGAACTCCAAACCGGTAGTGGCTCAAATCGAAGTATCACCAAAGACACCAACGGCGGCACGCAGACACTCTTCCTAACGGCGCACAACAGCACGAATAATTTCCTGGGCTTCAAGGAAGACGGCCGAGTGAACGGCTTCACGACATCGGCCCCCCAGAACGCCGATCTCGACTACTACGCGCAAATCTCCGTCTTCACAAACACAGGTATTAGCAACCTTTCCCGCATCCAAATCGACATCACTGCCCCCGCCGCCGCCCCCCCCAGCGCCCGCACGACGAATTCATTTACCACGCTGATCGGATTTTAGACAGGATGACAGCATTTTCAGGATTAACAGGAGGAGCAAGAAGGTTTGGGAACTTAACACTCTCTACTTCGCCAACTTAAAACTTACAAACTTAAAACTTCCTCCCTCACAGTGTCACAAAGACACGGAGAATAGAGCGAAAAACTGAAGACTTATTCCAACAAAAGTAAAACTTAAAACTTTATCAGACAGGATTTTCAGGATAGACAGGAGAAATGGCATGGAACTCGAAAACTTAACTCAGACGATTATAGGTTGTGCAATGGCATTTCACCAAAGCCTGGGTCCGGGATTTCTTGAATCTGTGCATCAAAACGCACTTTTGATCGAGTTGCGCCATGCTGGACTTAATTGCGCGGTTAATTCTCGAATTCCTGTTCATTATCGCGAAGAAAATGTGGGAGATTTCAAAGCTGATATCCTCGTTGAAAATCTTGCCATCCTGGAACTCAAGGCCGTCAGCGATATTCATCCGACCCACGAAGCTCAGTTGGTTAATTATGTCCACGCTAAGGTATTGGAAATAGTCCAGCTGTCGAATTTCGGTTCCGTTCGGCTGGAAATCAAACGCAAACACAAGACCTACAAACCCAAATCCTCTCCTGTCCCTCCTGCCAATCCTGTCATCCTGTCAAAAAAATCTTCCGCGTTTTCGCTCTTGGAAATCCTTGTAGCCGTGACGGTGCTTTCCATCCTCCTTTTCGTCCTTCTAAACATCGTCCAGAACAGCACAAGCCTCTGGCGGGCAGCGGAAAATAAAATGGAAGCCTACCGCGAAGCCCGCGCGGCCCTGCAGGTTATGTCTTCGGATTTGAGGAATGTCCTGCCGACAACCAACACCAACTTTTTCCGGACAAACCTGCCAACAAATTCTCCGAACCTCGCCTTCCTCGCCACCCTGCCACTCAGTTCACAGAATGCTACCAGCCTCAGTGATGTCTGCACCGTCGGTTACTTCCTCGCCTACGACAACAAAAGCCCCGTCGCCGGTGCCAGCGGACGCCAATCCTACAACCTCTACCGCTACTTTGTCGAAAGTAATGACACATTCAAAAACTTGACCAACAGCCCGACCACGGCCCTCACGGCATCGTTCGCTAACACCAACTGCGAAATCCTCGCCCGCAACATCATCGGCTTTAACGCCACATACTCAATCACAAATGCACCTGGCTTCGCGAATTGGACTCAAAATGCAACAACCCCCATGCCTCATATCGTGGAAATCAAAATCACCGCCATCAACAACGAACGCACCATGCGCTTCGGCGCACGAGGAGCCTCCGGCGAGTGGGATACCTTCAAAAATTCCACAAATTCCCCCGACTATCAAAAAAACACAAAAACTTTCACAACAAGAATTAACCTGAATACAAAATGAGACTTTCCAGAAAGGATGACAGGAGGATCAGGAGAAGCAAAAGGGGGTTGGACAAAATTAATAGAACAAGCCCCACAAACCCTTTCACCCAATGATTCTGCCGAAACTCCCACCTTCTTATCCTGTTAATCCTGCAAATTGATTCGCTATGCTCACCCTTCGGGCTGCCGTTGGCAGTCTTTCTCCGCTGCGCTCCGATTCTGTCCTCCTGTCTAAAAAATTCTGAAAATTCTGTTAATTCTGTCCAATCTCCCATGAAGAACCGCTTCCGCAAAAAAGCCTCCGCGCTTGTCACCACGCTCTTCGTGGTGGTGGTCTTGAGCACCATCGTCATGGCGTTCATGGCCAGCATGAGCTTGGAACGGAAAATCTCGAAAAGTTTGAGCAACCGCTACCAGGCAGATCTCGCAGCGGAGGCGGGCCTGAATGCCTTTCTTTCCAGTGTTGCAAATCTTTCAACAAACTACACATTCAATGTTGTTAAAGTATCAACCAACAACTCGGAATACTTATTCTTGGGATCCCCTGCTGGCGGTGCCAGTTCAAATATTGCTTACACTCCGCTTTTTTCAGGAGGACAAGTCAGTTCAACCAATATTTATTCAAACCCCTTGGTCGCATTGACCTCCAACCTAACCGTTGCCACAGGTAAACCTGTTGTCCCATCTTACATTTTTACAAACCAACCATCAGTAGCTTGGATTCAGACCAACATATCCACAAGCGGACTGATCAGATCGATTAGATACTGCTACACCGCGAGCGACCTTGAGGGCGGTATAAGCCTGCAATTTGCTGGAAATACTAACACTAGCAACGGAACCCATTCCCGAGCGTCAAACTCTATTCCATCCTCCATCGCGCTCTTCACTATTTTTGATAAGTTCACCCAGACTGACCCTGGTGAGACAAATGCGCGGCAAGTTATCAAAAATCGCTATGCATTCCTTACACCGGAATCCACGCTTTTCCTCAACCCAGCTTTTTCAAATAAATTGGCTTCACTATCATCGCGTGCCGGAGAATATGTTGAACCAGAAGTTATTCCGGTTGGCTTTCAGTATGCCGATGAGGGGACAAATAAATTTAGTATCAATACCAACCTCTCAAGTGTTCCCGCAATTGCAGGAATCATCGGGAGAAACCTTGCGAATTTTGACGCCTCCCGTCGAGGCGCTTTCGATAGGGGAAACTATACTCAGACACTTGCAGCCAACATCATCGACTATGCGGATGCCGATAGTAATCCGACTATTGGGACAGGTTACAGAGGCATTGATTCCTATCCACTTGTGACTCTTGTTGCCCGCCGTTATGCTTGGACTAATGGAACAGGGGGTGCTGGAGGTCCAATTCAAATTCAAACCAGAACATTTGTAAATTTTTGGAATCCCAGCAGTGCGGCGACTTCGAGTGGAAATTGCACTTTTGAGTATTTGGACTCAAATGGCGTTATTGTGGAAGGGTTTACTAAAAGTTTTTCTACTGAAACTTTCCCAGGGTTTAACAGCCTACCCAGCATACCACCGAACGGCTACCTTGTAAGGGAGGTGGGCAGCACCAACTACAGTTTCCCGGCAGGTTCTCCTGTAGCTTCTCCTCTCGTGTGGAAAAATATGACCGGGAATACAAATTGCACTTTTCGATTTCGCTGGAACGGTCAGCTCGTAGATGAATTCAGAGGAGGCGCAGAGAATGTTGGAAGCGAGACTGGGACTATTTTAAAATCCGGAGACGCCCAAAGAAAATACAAAGCCAATGCAGCGGCTTTAGACTACAGTATCGGCCAAGTTGGGGATCCAAGAAGTTCATTTTATATTAACCAACGCGTGTTTGCTCGTAATTATGATGGTAGCACTGCGTGGGGAGGGCGGCAATTTTCAGGAGATATTGGAAATAACAGCTACAAGGAAGTTCGTTTCAGCAGGTGGCCAGATCCAAGTAATGACGGGCCTAACTTTCCATCTGTCACATCAGAGGTTTTAAGTGGAAATCAAGCAGCTCAAGCCAGTCCCGAAAGTCCTACTAGTTCAGGTTCCTCACCATGGTATCCGCCGGCGAATGGCCGTGGAACTTGGCGGGGTTTTGGTGATGGAACTCTTCCTGACACCATCGTTTTACCAACTGCACTCACGAATTTGGCTCCGGCCAAAATCAGTAACGCTGGAAACTTTACCAATATCTGCGAATTGGGCAACATCTTCGATCCCTCACAATGGAATTCAATTACAAACTCCTCACCCACCGCATCCACAGCATCGGGTGGAGGCTATAGCCTGAGAATAGGCCAAGGGGAATTTCCCGTTTACAACAGACCCGGAAGTCGATCCTACCAACTTCTTGATCTTTTTACAGTTTCAGCAAACAGAACTAATCAAGCATCCATCAATTTAAACACGGCAACCTCTGATGCCCTTCGTGCGCTGGTTGCTGGCATTCAACAAAGGACAAACCAAAACCTGCAACCCACTAACCGCATGATTTATGCAGCTAGGTCTTCCGGAGGAGAAGCAGGCAATAGGTTTGCCGAGGCTGTTATCGCAAGTAGGCCTTTCTTGTCGGTCGCACAGTTGTCGAATATAACAAACTCGCTCGGCTATTACTTCGGCAACACAAACCAATGGAACGGCAACACCATTGAGGCCCCCACAATGTGGAGTGACAACTCTAGGGAAGAACTTTTTTCACAGATTTATCCGCTGGTGAGTGTAAGGAGCAGAAACTTTCTTGTTTTCGTTTGCGGGCAGGCTCTTGATGCAAATGGAAATGTGGTTTCTTCTGCGGACAGAGTTTACAATGTATTTTTAGAACCTCTACAAACCGGAAACCGAGCAACAATTAAATCAAAAGTAATATATGCAAAATAAAACAATCCTGTCAAGTATCCTACTAACATCACTATTTTTTAATTTCCATGCTATTGCTGAGGGTGATGTTGGTTTTCTTAATATTATAAACGGAACAGGAAAACCTGTGGCGCTATCCATCAATGGTGCTGAGGCGAACCCTTCGTTCGCACATGGCGCAATGACTGGAGGTTTAGTCGTTCCAGCAGGGTTAGCAAAAATATCAGCGAAAATTGAGGGGCTAAAAGATGAATCGGAACCCCTAAAGATTGAAAAAGACAAATCAAACTTCGCAGTGATTTTGGTAGAATTCAATCAAGCTGAACCGCCGGAAGAGGTAATTAAAATTGAACCACTCAACTACAAAATCCCAGATGTCGAGGGTTATAGCGCCGGACTAATTTATGTTGGTTCAAGCAACTCAACAAAAATAACTACAACGTCTGGGCAGATTTTTTTAAAAAAATATAAATATCAGGATATGGGCAAAGTAACATCTCATTTCGCCTTCCGTGCGGGAGATAGTTCCTCATTCGTAGCGGAATTTCGAGAACCACTTCACTACACTTTGGTTTTACTTGATGGTAGCAAGAACGGAAGATCGAATGTTGTAGTTGTTCCACACGTGGTTTTTTCAAAACCAACTTTTAATTAGTTGAAGGAGGGCATCCGACATAAATTTGGCAAAAAATATTGGTTTCATTTTTACAGATGCTCTGCGCAAGGTCGAGCGTAGAACCCCCACTGCACGAAAACTTTTGGATGTGATTTTGATGTTTGAGACCTTGATTATCCCTCCTGAAAATCCTGTCATCCTGTCATAAATCCCTCTAAATGAAAATCCGACTTCCCCTCCCAATCCTCCTCGCCACCATACTCGCCTTTTCCCAGACTTCGCAGGCGTGGGATGCCTTGGGGCATATGATCGTCGCGCAGATCGCCTATGACCAATTGAGTCCGGAGGCAAAGCCGAAATTTGATACGGCAGCGGCGGAGTTCAGCAAGGAGAAGGCGGGCGACCGGTCGGTCGCTGACGCGGCATACTGCCCTGCGTCATCAGGATGCTGGATGGATGATATCCGTTCACTTCCCGACAAATACTCCCAGCTTTCGCCCTGGCATTATGTCGAGTTGCCCTTCAATGAGGATGGCACTCCCCAGCCCGGTATGAACCGAGGAGATCGGTTACAAAGTGACCGAGGACATGGGTTACACATAG
>JBAWVX010000019.1:0-45104 GCA_037147075.1 bacterium | reverse complement strand
TTGGACTCTCATTCTGATGGCGCCAAGTATTGGGCGCATGGCCCCGGAGAGCGAGAGCACTCCCAGGGAGAATCTGCCGTGCAAACAAATTTCAAAGTCTAAAAGCAAGCGGACTTTGGTGTCAGAGGGTCATTCCCACTCGATTGTGGCGGGTGGTTTGCTGGAGATGTCGTAGCAGACGCGATTCACGCCTTTGACCTCGTTGATGACCCTGGCGGAGATGCGCGCGAGGATTTCCTGCGGCATGCGCACCCAGTCGGCTGTCATGCCGTCGTGGCTGTTCACGATGCGGAGGGCGATCGTGTAGTCGTAGGTTCGTTCGTCGCCCATGACGCCCACGGAGCGGACGGGCAGCAGGACAGCGAAGGATTGCCAGACTTTGTAATACCACTCCGAGGACCGCATCTCTTCGATGACGATGGCATCGGCCTCGCGCACGATGCGGAGGCGCTCGGCGGTGATCTCGCCGATGATGCGCACGGCGAGGCCGGGGCCCGGGAATGGTTGGCGGTGGACGATTTCTTTCGAGAGGCCGAGCTCCTCGCCGACGCGGCGGACTTCATCTTTGAAGAGTTGTCGGAGGGGTTCGACGAGTTCGAACTTCATGCGCTCGGGCAGGCCGCCGACATTGTGGTGGCTCTTGATCAAGGCGGCGGGATTTCCTGAAATCGACACGCTCTCGATGACATCCGGGTAGAGTGTGCCTTGGGCGAGGAAGCGGTAGTGACCAGGGTCGGTTTTTTTGAGGTCCTTGGCGGCGGCTTCAAAGACTTTGATGAATTCGTTGCCGATGATCTTGCGTTTCTTCTCGGGGTCGGTGACGCCTTTGAGTTTTGTAAGAAATTGCTTGGAGGCATCAACCGTTTTCATGCGGATGCGGAACTCACCGGCGAAGAGTTTTTCGACTGCAGTGCGTTCGTTGGCGCGGAGGAGGCCGTTGTCCACGAAGATGCAGGTGAGGCGGTCTCCGATGGCTTTGTGCAAGAGGGCAGCGGCCACTGAGGAATCCACGCCGCCGCTCAGACCGAGGATCACGCGTCCATCACCGACTTGCTCTTGAATCTCACGGCATGTGCGGTCGATAAAGGATTCCATCGTCCAGTTCGATTGGCAGCCGCAGATGCGGTGGACGAAATTTGCGAGAATCTCGCCGCCACGCGGGGTGTGAACGACTTCCGGGTGGAATTGGAGACCGTAGATATTCCGCGTGGTGTCGCCGATGACGGCGTGCTGGGAATTTTCGGTTTTGCCGAGCGGCCGGAAGCCTGTGGGGAGCTTGGTGATTTTGTCACCATGGCTGTTCCAGACATCGAGAGTGGCGGGGAGTTTGTGAAAGAGGGCACACTTGGCGTCGCCTTTAAGTTTGCCTGGGCCATATTCGCGTTGCGTCGAGCGTTCCACCTTGCCGCCGAGACCGTGGGCGATGAGTTGCATGCCGTAGCAGATGCCGAGCACCGGGATGCCGAGGTCGTAGATTTTGCGATCCACTTGGGGGGCCTTGGGCGCATAAACGCTGGCGGGGCCGCCCGAGAGGATGATGCCGGAGGGCTTGAGCTTGGCGATGGCTGAGGCCTTGGTGTGGTAGGGAACGATCTCGGAATAGACTTGGCACTCCCGAACGCGGCGGGCGATGACCTGAGTGTATTGGGAGCCGAAGTCGAGAATGAGAATTTTATCTCCGTTGGTTTGCGGCGGCATGGTTATCGGTAGTCTGGGCCGAAGTCGTCACTCATGGTGTGGTTAGGCACGATCTTGCCCCGTCCCTGGATTCCCTCCTGAAACTGCTCTCCCACGTCCTCGGCTGAGTGCTCCGACAGGGCGCAACCACCCAGTAGCAGCAAAATTTGCAACGATAAAATTAAGAGCACACCTTTCATAAGCGTGATATGTTATAGAGTCCTCCCTGCAGTCATGGCAAACATGATTCCTCCTGAGTTATTGCTGGATTTCTATCGCAAGGGAATTTTTCCCATGGCGGTCGAAGGAGAGCTGCGTCTCTTTTCTCCGAATCCCAGGGGGATCATTCCCCTCGATGGTTTTCGCATTCCGCATGGCACGCGGAAGACTCTCCGGGACCCGGCTTGGGAAATTCGTTTGGACACGGCATTTGAGGACGTCATGGTTGGATGTGCGGGACGCGAGGAAACTTGGATCGACCAGGAAATTTTCGACAGCTACGCCGCCCTTTACGACCTCGGTCATGCGCATTCGGTCGAGGTCTGGCGCGATGGTCAGCTTGCCGGTGGACTTTATGGAGTGCAGATTGGAGCGGCTTTTTTCGGCGAGTCGATGTTCCACCGCGTTCCCGGGGCTTCCAAGGTCGCGATTTGTCGCCTGGTCGAAATGATGCTGGCTGGAGGATTGACTTTGCTCGACACCCAATGGGTGACTCCCCATCTGGAAAAATTCGGGGCGCTGGAAATTCCGCGTGCGGAATACTTAGCCTTGCTGAATACGGCGGTGAACAAAGAAGCGCTTCTGGCTTGGCCATGCGGAGGCCAAGAGACCTCTCAGAGAGGTTGATCAACTCCGTGCATTCCCGTGTGCGATGAAAAAGCACAAGCAGGCATTGTCAGACGCTCGGTGTTTTGTTAGTCTTTGCACTTTGCTCTTGGATGGGTGGCAGAGTGGTCGATTGCGCACGCCTGGAAAGCGTGTATACTGAAAGGTATCGGGGGTTCGAATCCCCCCCCATCCGCCAGAAAGGAGTTTCTGGTCGGCGTTTTCATCAAGGTCTTTTTGATCAACTGGGGGAATATGAACTTTTGCCAATTTCCGAATTATTTCTCGGAAAGTTCCGTGTAGATCCGGGATGGAATGGCCAAGTTGTCGGGCCGGGAATAGATCATTTGCGCGACGGAGATATGGCGAGTGCCGAATGCCGCTTCGCAATAGCGGAGGTAGTATCGCCATTTGCGGATGAATGTTTCGTCGAAGCCGAGTTCGCGGACTTCGGGAAGTCTGGATTCGAAGGTTTCGGCCCAGCGTTTCAGGGTGAGAGCGTAGTGGGGGGCCATATCTTCGTATTCGAGGAGGTTCAGGTCGCCACAGGAGTTGAGCGCACGGGTAATGCGGGCATTGCACATGAGGAGAGAGCCCGGGAAGATGTGCTTCTGGATGAAATCCACGCCGTCCCGCAGGATGGGGTATTGGTTGTCCGGGCAGAGAATGGCCTGAAGACCAAGAAGGCCGCGAGGTTGGAGGAGTTGATCGATTTTGGCGAAGAAGCCATCCACGTAGCGGTCGCCGACGGCCTCGAGCATTTCGATGGAAGCGATTTTGTCGAACTGGCCCCTCAGGTCGCGGTAGTCGCAGAGATGGAGATGGATTTTCCCGGCGAGCCCTGCTTCTTGAATGCGGTGAGAGGCTTCGTCGTATTGCTGTTGGGAGATGGTGACAGTGGTGACCTCGCATCCATAGGTTTTCGCGGCGTGCATGCTGAAGCCGCCCCAACCGGAGCCAATCTCGAGCAGTTTGTCCGAGGAGGTGAGCCGCAATCTCTGGCAGAGCTTGTCGTATTTCCGGGTTTGGGCGATTTCGAGAGGCTCTTGGCCAGTCTCAAAATAGGCGCTCGAGTAGGTCATCGTGGCATCCAGCCAGATTTTGAAGAACTCATTGCTGAGGTCGTAGTGCTCGCGGATGTTCTGGCGGCTCATGGCGCGACTATTTGGTCGACGCAGGTGGAGAAGGCGGTTGGCCGCGTTCAGGAGGTTGAAAAAGCCGGTGCCGGGCGATTGGCGGGTCTGCATGGCTTGCGACTCATCGGCGTTCAAAATAAACCAGGCGATGACTTTGGTGAGGTCGTCTGTGGTCCACTCTCCAGCAAGATAGCTTTCGGAAAATCCAATTGGTCCGTGCAGGACGCAGCGCTTGAAAAAATTCTCATCGGTGATTTGGAGGCGCGCCTGAAGCCCTCTGCCGAGCCCTCCAAACGTCACAACCGACCCTTCCGGAAGTTGGAGCTCCAGTCGTCCGCATTTGAGTTTCGAGAAGCTGTTGAGAACGAGTCGGCGAAAAAACATGACAGGCTCAGACGATGGAGCTGGCCACTTGTTTAATCAAGTTTCGCCGCGCCAAAAAGTCCGCGTTTTTTTATGACATCCCTTGCCGCCTCGGGGACCATCTGTTCCCAGTGGGGATCAGCGGCGGCGATCATTTCGAGAACCTTTCCGGAATGGATGCGCAGGTAGTCCGGTCGGTAGTCTTCGATTTGTCTGATGAGTCCGTTGGCGCGCAAGTGCTCGTAGAGGTTTTCCATGCCGGGCGGTGTGCGGAAGTTTCCGCAAGTCACGAGCTCGCCTGCCGGGGAGATGAATGGGTAGACATAGAGCCTGACGTGGCGCTTGAAGAGCCTTCCGAGAGCTTCGAGAATGCCACCCTCAAGCTCGCTGTAGTGATCGGGATTGAAAATTTCGACCAGGCCGGGAATTCCCATGGGAAGGCCGATCGGTCCCTCCGTGTAGCGGGTCAGGTAGTTCACGAGTTTATAGTATTCCCCGTAGTCCGAGATCAGCACAGTGCGTCCAAGGGCGCCGAGCAGGTCGACCCGATCCAGGAAGTCCCGCAGGTCGAGGGGACCGTGCGAGAGGAGGTTTTTCATGGTGATCTCCATCAAGATCGCCGGCTCCGCCCTCTCAACTCCAGATTCCTTTTCGAAGAGGCGCTTGGCGCCGTCGAGCATATCGTTTGTGACATGCGTGACTGGTCGGAAGCTGCCCCTCTCGACGAGGATGGGCTTTTTGTAAAAAGCGTCGGATGCCTGGACGACCTCGCCATCTGGTCGGAACAGCGTGGCGCGAGTGAGCTTTTGCACGACAAGTTCGAGGCTCATGATGCGGTTGTCCACCTGAGTGAATGCGGGGCCTGAAAACCGGATCATATCCACCTCGATCCGGCCCGGCTTGAGGTCGTCGAGTAGGGCGCCGATGAGTTCACGGGGGTTCTGGTGATTGAAGGCTGCGCCGTGGATAAGGTTGACGCCTGTTATACCCAAGGCTTCCTGCTGTAGGAGGTTTTCGGCATCGAGCATGCGCACGTGCAGAATGATGTCGCTGAAATCCGAGTGGGGAGCGTGCTGGAATCGCAGCCCCATCCAGCCATGCGACTCGTCATGCCGACGGAAGCTTCTGGCCGCGACCGTGTCAGCGAAGACAAAGAAACGCCTTGCATCCCCGGCTGTGGCTCCGAGCCGTTCGATGAGGAGGCTCTGCTCGTGGGCCAGCATGGTCTCCAAGCGCTCGCGGCTGACATAGCGTCGCGAAGGTCCGTAGATCGCATCGCTGAATGTCATGTCGTATGCGGAAATGGTTTTGGCAACCGTCCCCGCCGCTCCACCTGCGGAAAAAAACTGTCTGGCCACCTCCTGTCCTGCGCCGATCTCGGCGAAGGTGCCATAAAATCCGTTGTCCAAATTCACCCTCAGCGCCTTGCCCAAGGTGCCCTGATTCACATCCTTCGTTGCCATACAGGCAGCCTACACACCGCCACGCCCGCAAAGACAAAATCTTTTTTGTAAAATTGTTTCCAATTACGGTTTTCACGTCGGCAGCAAGGCCTGTTCTGATTGGGCCTCTGCCCGCTGAAAGGGAGGCTGTTTTTTGTGGTGTCCATCAACCGTGCGGCGCGTAATTTCGAAGTCATGAGTCTGGAGTCTGAAACCAAAAAGTCTTTGAAAGAGGTCACGCGGTCCATCGCCCACCACGAGGGTGTCCTCGCTGTGAAGCCGCTTCCCGGCAAACCGACCTTGGAAATCGAATACGATCCGTCCGCTCTCAGCGAGGAGGATGTTCGGCAGATCGCAGGAAGCCACATGCCGGATCTCTCGCTGCAAAGGCGCACCATGAGGTTGGATGGCAGCGCGTGCGAGGCCTGCGCGATACGCCTTGAGAAAAAGGCCAGCCGCATCCCGGGTGTGCGGAAGGCGACAGCGACCTACATCGGCCGGATTCTCTGCCTGACCTTCGATGAGAAGCTGGCCGACGAGGAGACGGTCATGGCTGCATTGCGCGGGCTGGGTGCGAAGGTGCGGCCCTATGAGGAGGCCATGGCGGAGTCCGATCAAAGTCTCTGGTCGCGCATCAAATCGGGGTCGTTGAATGAGGAGATCTCGGCCGCGCTGGGATTTGTTTTTTTAGTTGCCTCGTTCGCTTGCGAAAAAACACTCGGCACCCACGCGGTGGCGACACTCTGCCTCTACGCGGGGGCTTACCTATTTTGCGGGCAGCAGGGCGTGCGCTCCGCGATCGCCTCGCTGCGCGGCGGGGTTCTCGATGTGGACGTGCTCATGGTCCTCGCAGCCGTTGGAGCTGGCATCGTCGGCCAACCCTTCGAGGGGGCTCTCCTGCTTTTTCTTTTCGCTTTTTCCAATGTCCTCCAGAGCTACGCGCTGGAACGCACCCAGCGCGCGATCCACTCGTTGTTGAAGCTCCGCCCCGAGAAGGCGCTGGTGAAGCGGGATGGCGAAACCCGTTTGGTGCGTGTCGAGGAGTTGAATGTGGGTGATATCGTGGTTCTCAGGCCCGGCGAGCATGTGCCCGTCGATGGAACCGTTGTCGAAGGTTCCAGCCACGTCGATGAATCCAGCCTGACCGGGGAATCCATGCCGGTGACCAAGACGCCGGGCAATCCTCTCTTCGCCGGAACGCTCAATCAAAGCGGTGGACTGGAATTCTCCGTCAACAAGCGGGCCGAAGACTCCACACTCTCGCGCATGGTCAAGCTTGTGGAGGAGGCTCAGGCCGAAAAGTCCGGCACACAGAGGTTTCTCGAGCAGGCAGAGCAATACTATGCCACCGGGGTGATAGCCTTCACGGCCTTGGTTTTTGTCGTTCCGTTTTTTTTCATGGGCGAGAAATTCGCGGACGCATTCTACCGGGCCATGACCGTGATGGTCGTGGCGTCGCCTTGCGCGTTGGTCATCAGCACGCCGGCAACCGTGCTCTCGGCTATTGGAGGCGCGGCGCGGCGGGGCATTCTGATTAAAGGCGGCTCCCATCTCGAGCGGACCGCACAAATCGACATTGTGGCTTTCGACAAGACCGGCACACTCACGGCAGGCAAGCCTGTGGTGACGGATATCGCGGATGCACAGGGTTCGCATAAGATGGACGCCGTCCTCCGTCCCGATCTCGAGAGCATCCTCGCCGAGACGGCGGCATTGGAGGACAAATCTGAGCATCCTCTGGCTCGTGCGATCGTAAAAACCGCTCAAGCCCGAGGCATCAAGCTCCCGGTCGCGCGGGATTTCCAAGCCACTGCGGGCAAGGGGGCCGAGGCCATGATCGGCGAACGCAGGATTCTTGTCGGAAGCGAGCGGCTCTTTCGCGAACTCGGGGCCCTTGGAATGGATGAAATCGCAGTCCACGCCACCCCGCTTGCAGACAAGGGGAAAACCTGCGTTTGGACAGGCGTCCGGGAGGGCGACTCGGTGCGGGCGCTCGCCGTGCTGGCCTTGGCCGATACGCTGCGGCCCGAGGCGCTCAACATTGTCGGCAGCTTGCATGCCTTGGGAGTCAAAAAAGTCGTCATGCTCACCGGCGATCAACAGGCTGTCGCATCAGCCATAGCCGAGGAGGCTGGAGTGGACGTGGTGCTTGCCGAGTTGCTGCCCGAGGGCAAGGTTGCTGCGATTCGAGAACTGAAAAAAGAGGGGCGCGTCATGATGGTCGGTGATGGAGTCAACGATGCGCCAGCGCTAGCCACTTCCGATATCGGAGTGGCCATGGGGGCCGCGGGGACGGATATCGCCATGGAGACGGCCGATGTTGTTTTGATGGGCGATAAGTTGCAAAACATCCCGCTTCTTCTGGCCACCGCGCGGCATGCCAAGCGCGTTCTCTGGCAGAACCTCATTTTTGCCGGATCCGTGATCGTGCTTCTTTTAATCGCGGCTTTCGGAATCAACCTGCCCCTTCCTCTCGGCGTTGTGGGACATGAGGGAAGCACGGTGCTCGTCTGTTTGAATGGCCTGCGCTTGCTGCTGGATAGGCCGAAATTGTGATTGCACCAATTCGCTGCGTGCGGCAATGGTAGCTTATGTCCGATGACAGACAGTCTCCTCTCCAGAAATTCGTTGATAAGTTAAGGAACTCTCGGGATTTCACCATCTCCCTGCTCCTGCACGTCATCCTCGTTTCGGTCTTTGGCGGAACCGTGCTTTTCCAAGCCGTGCAGGAGCCGCCTGATTTCGAGGGTGGCGGGGAGGGATTTGTTGGAAGCACGGAACCTGTCGCGGCGCCTCCACAACAAGCCCAGGTCATGCCACCGACCCAGGACATCACTGTGATGGCGACTCCGGTGAACACTTCGGCCGTCAATGCCATCACAACGACTGCAACCTCACCGATGAATTTTAATATGTCGCAGATGGTGATGGCTCCCCCTCCGACCCCAACCACGCCGACTGCCATGGAAGTCCCCAAGCCCGTCGCTCCAGCTGCAGGCCCGGCCATGCAGATGTCCGCAGCCGATGCATCAGCCATCAAAGCCTTCACAACGGGATGGGGCAAAGGCAGCGGAAGTGGCACCGGCACACGGAGCCGGGAGTTTGAATTCTTTGCCTACATTGGCCAGTATGGAGGTCCAATGTCGGGATGGAACACCACAATTAGCACCGTTGGCGACAAGAGGGACGTGATCAACAACGGCAGTCTGCCCAATCTTCTCGCCTACATGAGCACTCGCTCGAAGAACAAGGTTCGCACCAATTACGACAAGGTGAAAGCGATCAAGCTCGATTCCCAAGAATTGTTTTCCGTTAAGCCGCCCTTTATTTTCATGACGGGTTCCAAGGATTTCCGCCTCACGGATGCCGAGGTGGAAAACCTTCGCAAGTATGTGAGGCTGGGAGGTGCGATCTGGGGCGACAGTTCGGTGCCTGGCCGAAATTCCCGTTTCGATTTAGCTTTCCGCAGGGAAATGAAACGCGTCATCCCCGACAAGGACAAGGATTGGGAGGAGCTTCCTAAAAACCATCCGCTCTTCGACGCCCGCCAAGCCTATTTTCCGGAGGTGACCACTGTTCCTCCGGGCATTAACTTTTACAAAGAACCTGTCTACAGTCTGAAAATCTATGGGGAGGTCGCTATTATTTACACGGCGAACGACTATGGAGATATGTGGCAAATTGGACTCCTGCCAGATGGGAATGTGGATTTACGCATGAACGAGAAAAGCCAATATGTGGCTATCAACGATGCCATTTGGAAAAACCGGTTCATCTATTTGCGGAACATCAGCAAAGAGTCTCTCGATTTGACCTACAAATTCGGCACCAATGTTGTGCTGCACCTTCTCACTCGTTGGGAAGCCAAGGTGAAGTCTGCTCCGTCGCTCTGAGCGGGCTTCGCTGGTGTCCTCGTCCACTCGAGGAAATCGGCTGTGTCTCCTCCAGTCTATTGCTCTGCGCTCATGAGGGCGGCTGCCCGGCACTTGAGTTGGAAAAACAGCGATCCATCCTCGAAAGTCCGAAGGTCCTCGGGATTGCTCCTGTCAAAATCTTCCAGGAACAGGGCTTCAACTTCGTGGGCAAAATCTGGATCTTGGATGGCTGCCGAGAGTTCAAAGTTCAGCATGAACGAGCGATAATCGAGATTGATCGAGCCCACGATGGCGAAATCGTCATCTGCCAGCAGAACCTTTTGGTGCATGAATCCCGTGTCGTAACGCCAAACTTTGACCCCGGCTTCGCGGAGTTTCGGGTAGTAGGTGAACGAAGAGAGCCAAGGCAAGGTATGGTCGGCCATGCGAGGAAGGATGAGCCGGACATCCACGCCCCGGATGGCTGCGTGGCAGATGGCCTGAAAGAGCGGACTGGACGGCACAAAATACGGGCTCGCCATCCAAAGCCGTCGTGTCGCGCAATGGATGGTCGAGAGATAAACCGCCGGGCAAATGCTCCAGTTTTCCGCTGGACCGGAGGCCACTGGAAACACCAAGGCCTTTCCGTCATGTTTCAGCGCCGGTGTTGGAAGGCGAAGAGTGGCCACCTCTCCGGTGGTATAGTTCCAGTCTTCAAGAAAAGACATCTGGAGTCCCGCAACTGCCGGTCCTTCGATGCGCAGGTGGGTATCCCGCCACGGGCCGAAACGTTTGCTCCAGCCCATGTATTCGTCGCCGACGTTTAATCCGCCGAGGAATGCGATGCGGGAGTCCGTGACGACCAGTTTGCGATGGTTTCGGAAATTGATCTGAAAGTTGCGACCGAATTGCCGGTTTGTGACGAATGCTTCGACGGCGATGCCCTCCTGCCGGAGATTGTCAGCCCAGGATTTGGGGAGGTTCTTAGACCCGACTTGATCGTAGAGCACCTTGCACTCCACCCCCCGCCGCGCAGCTGACACCAGTTTCGTGGCAAGTGTGCGGCCCATGCGATCATCCCGGATGATGAAAAACTGGATCCACACCGACTCTCTCGCAGCATCAATCGCCTCAAAGATGGCATGAAAAGTTTTCGCTCCATCTCGCAGGAGGCAAACCTCGTTCGAGCTCGTGGCTGTAAGACGCGATAGGTTCTCGGCCATGCGTGCCGGCTCTTGAAAGGCACCCCGGAAGCCGGTTTTATAACCATCCAAGTGGCGTCTGATGGAATCCAGCGCCTCACGAAGCGGGCCGGAACTTGACTTCGCAGCCAAACTGTAACCGGCGAAGCGCGATTCACCGAAAACAAGAAAGAGAGGGATCGCCACCACAGGCAGAACGACCAGAGCTCCCGCCCAGGCGATTGCGGATTGCGGTGTGCGGGCTATGAGGATCGCACGCATTGCCAAGGCGATGCCAAGGCCCTCAAGTAAGAGCGTGAGCGTTGCGTAAAGCGGAGCGGGATCGTTCAAGGGCTTCGCAACTGGACGGCTTCAACGTGGGATCAAAGACTCCCCCTCTTCCGAAACTTTGGGTTCGGGATTGGTCGGCACTTTTGCGCCTGGGTTTTCTTTTGAGGATTCTCGTGATGTTAACCTAGAGTCGGAAAGTTGTTTTTGAGCCAAGTGCAATTCATGGCTCAGGGAAGCCAAATGATCGGTTAGTCGGCGCGATTGCTTTTCCAATCGAAGGAATCGCGACTTGATACTTGTATTCAGTAGAAGGCCCGCAGCTGCGGTGCAGACAATGAGTAAAGGAAGCGCTCCTAATAAAAGTCTCTGCAGAAACTCGGTCTCGCGCTGGAATTCCTGCATGCAACCAAAGAGCCGGATATCGATGGCTGCAACAAATCCCGCGAGTCCCTCGTCCGTTTTTTTTTGTAAAGCTTTGTGTTCCGCAACGGAGACAAAGGTTGTGGAATGGAGTTTGGAATTGTTGGAAACGATATCCTCAAGGCGGTCCAAGTCGCTTGCGGAAAATGCCAGACTCTTCCTTTGTAGTTTTCGCAGCAAACTGACACTTTCCAACGCCTTTGAAGCAGTGAAGGGGGGTGGTTGCCCAGATTGGGCGGAATCGTCGCTTGAAACCGATTCCCAGTGAGCAAGGGAATCCCGCAGGGCATCGCCGAGGAGTTCCTTGGTTCTCAAAAGGTTGTATTGGTCAGACAGCACTTCCTGCTGAATCATATTGTATCTCAAAAATACAACAGATACGATTGTTTCCAAGATTAGTAGAGTTGCGAGGCAGGATAAACTCGTCAGGCGAAGGGCTGCGAGGTCCATTTTTTGGGAAGTTCGGGGGGGCATGTCAATTCAGGTCTTGGCAGTGTTCGAGAGGGCATTTCGAATGGTTTGCAGAAGAATCTGTGAGCTACAAGGCTTGGCGAGCACACTTTCCACACCTAATTCATGTGCTGAGTTTTTCGATGCGGAAGACCCCAGCCCGCTTGTGCAGATGATTTTGACTGAGGGTTTGATTTTTTTTAATTTAGCGACAAGCTCGGGGCCATCCATTCCCGGCATGGACATATCTGTGATGACCAAGCGAATATCCGGTCTGTAGCGAGAGTAGAGTGCAAGTCCTTCTTCGCCATTCGCTGCGGAAATGATGTGGTAGCCAGATTTTTCCAGTGATCGTTTCATGACCTTGAGCACTGTGGGTTCGTCATCAACAAGAAGAATTGTTTCTCCTTGGCCCGACTGGTCAGGATTTTCGATGGTTTCTGGAGTGGCTGGATAATGTTCAGGAACGGAGGAGTTCGCCGGAAGAAAGATGTGAAAAGAGGATCCGCAACCCTCTTCGGTATCCAAAGTCAGAAAGCCACCATGGTTGCGAAGGATGCCAAGCGAGGTGGCCAAGCCGAGGCCGGTTCCTTTGTCCGGTTTTTTTGTGGTAAAAAAAGGCTCAAAAATCTTTTTTCGAATCTGCTTTGGAATTCCAAGGCCTGTATCGCTCACCGTGATCTGCACATAAGTGCCGAGTTGGGCTTCTGGATGGATTTTGGCCATCTGCTCATCTATGATCACCTTCGCCGCCACGATTTTCAGGATGCCTCCTTGTGGCATGGCATCCCGGGCGTTGACGCAGAGGTTTAACAGGACTTGCTGGAGTTGTGTGGCGTTTCCTGTAATGGCGGGAACATCTTTCTGGACGGAGACTTGAACTTGAATGAGTTTCGGGAAGGTGGGGCGGATGAAGTTTGAAATTTCGGCTATGATTTCGCCAACTTTAACATCCTGTTGTTCTATTCGAACCCCGCTCGAGAAAGTCAGGATTTGTCGGACGAGTTCTGTGGCCCGGTGGAGGTTCGCCCCAACATTATCGAGCATCTCGCGGCTTTCAGGGTCGAGCAGGCGTTGGCGGAGCAAGTCGAGGAACATCGATACTGGCTGCAAAACGTTGTTCAGATCGTGAGCGATGCCTCCTGAGAGCATGCCGACGCATTCGTGTCGGTGGGAACGCAGCCGTTCGTCCCGGAGTTCCCGCCAATCGACCGCATCCTCAGCAATCACGAGAATCGAGACGGGATCTCCAACGGCTCGTTGGAGCAAAAGCCACCGCATCTGCATTTCCGCCTCGCGACCGTCTTCGCATCGAACTGTTGTCAATCCAACCCACTCGCCCACATCGAGAACAGTCTGCAGGGCGTTCTCTGCGATTTCAGAGGGGAGGTGGATGCGGGAGAGAAACTCTTTTCCAAGAACATCGTCTCTTTTGAATCCAAAAAAATCTTCCGCTCCTCTGCTCCATTGGGTGACGACACCATCTGGCGTCTGTATGAAAAAAATTTCGGCAGGACGTTGCAGCAGGGGAGCATTTGCGAACGCGTGGTCTTCGATGCGGCGTTGCACCGAATGGTCTGTGATGGACAAAAAAAACGATTCGTCTCCGACTGCCGGGCGGATGCTGATCATGACCTCCCTTGTGGAACCGTCCCGACAACGAAAACCCGAGAGCATGTTGTCCAACTTCCCCGTTTGGAGCACCGTGCTTGTGAGGCCTTGGAATTCAAGATCCAAAAAAAATTCCCCAGCAACGCGCCCGATGAGTTCCTCCCGGGTCATGCCGAGCAGATCTTTGGCTGCCTGGTTGGCACCGAGAATCAGCCCCTCTTTGGAGGTCTTCCAGAGGGCGGATGGCAAGACATCCCAGAGGTCTTCAATGCTCGCGTCGAGTCTTGGCACGCGTTGGAAATTGAAGGAACCCGTTTGCTGGATTGAATTTTTTAACATTCAGGATTGCGGGCGGCCAAAATGAAATTGAAGATTCCGGGAGTCAATCGCAAACTATGCCTCCACAAACCATGTCTTTTTCATGAGGCCTTGCGACATGTTACAAAAATGTAACAATTCCCTGTTTTCAGCAAGTGGTCCGGCGGACGGATAAAACTTCTTTAGCATGTCAACTCGCTATCGCACCGGCTGGATTTCGGATGTTCATCTCGGAACACGTGGAAGCAAGGCTTCCGCCCTCCTCGCTTTTTTGAGGGATGTGGAATTCGAGACCCTTTATCTCGTCGGAGACTTGATCGATATCTGGGCCCTGCGCCGCGGCATTTACTGGCCCCAAGAGCACAACGACGTCATTCAAAAACTCCTTCGCAAAGGACGTAAGGGAACAGAAATCATTTACATCATAGGCAATCACGACGAATTCCTTTCCGCCTTTCACGGGCACTACGCGAGCGTGACCCTGCAAAAAAACGCCATTCACGAAACGGCGGATGGACGCCGTCTGTTGATCATGCACGGACACGAACTCGACACCGTGGTTCAAAATATGGGTTGGTTGGCCCATCTGGGGGACATTGGGTATGTCCTCCTGATGAAGTGCAACGGCGTCGTGAACTTCATCCGGCGGTTGGCCGGTTTGGGCCATTGGTCGCTGAGTGCCTATGTCAAAGCCGAGGTGAAAAATGTGGTGAGTTTCATTGGCAAGTTTGAAGAGTCGGTCGTCCGTTACGCGAAGGACCACCAAGTCGATGGAGTTCTCTGCGGCCACATCCACACGGCCTCGATTCGTGAAATCGATGGAACCGCCTACTACAATTGTGGCGATTGGGTCGAGAGCTGCACGGCCATGGTCGAGCATTGGGATGGTCGTCTGGAATTGCTGCATTTTGATCAAATCAAAGAGGTTCTCAAGTCCACGCGTCCCGAGACGCTCGACGACGAAGCTCCCGCCGCGCTCACGGCGTAGTTTTTTCAGGAACTCTCCACCACGAGGGGAATAAAGCCCGATGGCGTTTTTCGAGGAAACGCCGATCCACCAAAAGCGCGGAGCCGGTGTCCTTTTCACTGCGAATCAGTCGGCCGACTGCTTGCAGCACACGCTGCATGCCCGGGAACCTGTAGGCATAGTCGAAACCGTTGGCTCGCGTTCTTTCGAAGTGCCCTTGAAGGATGTCACCCTCGAGCGAAAGCCTTGGAAGGCCGGTGCCGATAACAGTCACTCCAACCAGCATCTCGCCAGGCAGGTCGATGCCCTCCGAAAAGATCCCGCCCAGCACAGCCAGCGCAGTTGTCTCGGAGGTCGATCGGAACGCCTCAAGAAACGCACCGCGCTCCGCCTCATCCATAGTCGGTCCTTGGGTTAGCCATCTTCTCGGTAACAGCAAGGGTTCAAGCAGCGGCCGAATCTGCTCCAGATACGCCATCGAGGGGCAGAAGACGAGATGGTTGCCGGGTGTGTTTCGCACATGGTCCGCGACAGCGGTGGCGACGGCGTCGAGTGAGTCGGCACGGCCTTTGTAGGTGATGTCCGCCGCGAAAATCCCCAGCCGCATTTGCTCCGGCTGAAAGGGTGAGGCAAACACAGCCGATTCATCCCCGGCGCTCCCTCCCAGAAGATCTTGGAAGTAATCGATCGGCGAAAGGGTGGCTGAGAAGAAGACCGCGCTGCGGAGGGTTCGCAAATCCGCCCGAAGACGGCCGGAGGGGTCTGCACAAAAAACACTCGCGCTTTGTTCCTGTGGACGGGTGATGAAGCGGCAGGTGTCGTCAAAGGCCTCCGCCGCGCGCAACCAGTCGTGGAGAGCGAGCCAAGGCTCGATCCATCCGCCGAAATCGGTTCCGGGTTGGAGCGATGCCAGGAAAACCTCGAGTGCCCGGGCCGCGTCGCGGCAGGATGCGAGGAGGTCCTTGGGAATCTCCAAAAAAACACGGCCATCGTGGTAATCGCGGACGGGGAGGTTTCCCGGAGCGGGCGGCGGCATTTGGGTGGTTTCGCCAAGCAGGTCTCGCGCCCGCCCGAGCGCCTTGCGGGCTTTTTGAGAGCCCTTTCCCCGCGCGGCGCCCGGGCGTATCTCCAGATCGCGCGCCGAGAGGGTGGCCGAGTGCATGTCACGGCTGCGGTCCACAAGATTGTGGGCCTCGTCCACGAGCACGGCATGGCGACCCCCGCCCTCGGCAAAATGCCGTTGCAGGCGCGCCGAAGGGTCGAATGCATGGTTGAAATCGCCGATCACAATGTCGCACCACGACGAGGCATCGAGAGAGAGTTCATGCGGGCAAACCCGGTGCTTTTGCGCCACCGCCTCCACCGCGGTCCGGTCGAGCCGCTCCCGCTCCAAAAGCTCGCGCAGCGCCGGACGGATGCGGTCGTGGTAGCCCGTCGCGTAGGGGCAGGTGAGAGGGTCGCAGCCGTTCGGGTTTTCCGTGAAGCAAATTTTGTTTTTGGCCGTGAGGGTGAGGCTGCGGAGCCTGGCTCCGGAGCGGCGCAGGTGCTCGATCGCCTCAGCCGCAGCGATGCGTCCGGGTGTTTTCGCTGTCAGGAAAAAAACCTTCCCGTTTTCCAGAAGCGGGAGGGCCTTGGCTGCCGGGAAAAGCGTCGCGATTGTTTTTCCCAGTCCAGTCGGAGCCTCGACGAAAAGATTCCGCCTGTCCCGGATCGACCGGTAAACCCGTCGCGCCAACTCGCGCTGCCCGCCGCGAAAGCCCTCGAAGGGGAAGGCAAGCTTTTCGAGGGATTCATTGCGGAGGGAAATCCATCGCGCCTCGGCTTCGAGCCATTCAAACCAGACGGCGAGCGTGGAATCGAAAAACTCCCGCAGCTCCACGCGGGAGAGGTGGAGGGGCAGGGTCGTTTCCTTGTCCGTTTCGAGATGGAGATGCGTGAGATGCAATTCGACCTCCGCCCAGTTTCTTTGTTCGGCCAGTATGGCGGCGTAGATTTTCAATTGCGCCAAATGCAGAGGATCGGCAGTGCCATCCCAGAACCGGTCCACGCTTTTGATTTCCTCAACAAGCGGCGGGGTGCTGCCCGCACGCAGCCCGTCGATCCTGCCCGATAGTGTGAGATCCACATTACCCCGGATCGCTTTCCACTCGACGGGAATCTCGGCTTCGTAGTCTCCCTGGCGTCTGTTCTGAACTCGGCGATGGGCGCGCCCGCCCTCCAGCGCACGGTCGCTCGCACGGAATCCCCCCTCGCCGGCAAGCCCGCCCGTGCGGTGCGCGAAGGCGACCAGTTCGCGGACGGAGGTTTGGAAGGCGATGGGTGGCACCGGGAAGTCTTTAGAACTTCTTCAAACCTTCAGGGAGACCGGTCAATTCCAGTGTGGAGCCATCCGGTTTCCAGACGATGCGGCCGTCATCCAGAATGCGGACGACCACGCCGGATGTGCTGCCGCGCAGGGTTTGAACGCGGTCGCCGGGCGCGAAGGTGGAGGACTCGCAGAGGGAATCCACGATCGACACCATGGAGCCCCGATCCAGAACGCCCGCGATGTAGTGCGCCACGGCGGAGGCGAGTTCGCGTCGGCGAAGTGGAGGAAGTTCGGCAAAGACAGCCTCACAAGTGCGGCGGCCGATATCGGCGAAGGTGTTTCCGTTGAAAAATAGAAATGGAGCGGATTTGTGGAGTTCGCGGAGAAAGTCGAGGGTTTCCGCCAGACTGAGTTCGGTCAGATGTTTTTCTTCCCAGCTTCGCGCGCACGCGTCTCCAACCTGTGGATTAGAGCCGTGCTGCGCTCCACTTCTTGCGCACGCTGCTCGGTTGAGGCCGATGATAAGCTCCCAGCTCCAGTTTTTGAGAAAAGCGGCTCTGGCTTGTAGCGGGGATTGTTCGCCAAGACCTCTTCGCGGAGGTCCTCCTCCGTCAACTGCTCCAGAAGATCCAAGCGGAGTTTCATTCATCAACAAATAAGCCTGAAGGAAGGCGTTTTCAAGCGTGTGTCATATTTTTTGCCAAATGGCCTGGCGGTTACGGCTTGTAGGTTATTCCAAAAATCGTGTCCGTTAGCCAACATCTGAAAGACTCGTTGTCTTGGAACTGCTTGAAGAGCTGGGCGTCGTCTTTGAACATTGCGGTAAGAACGCGCTTGAGGGCTTTGTCATGCTCGATTTTAGCATTTTGGCGGTCGGAGTTCTTCCGTGCATTTTGATAGAAAGGATCAGCGGAGACCTTTTCTGGGATTTCCCCTTTGATGCGTTCAATCGTTCGCGTTGGGTCCTTGTAGTCGCCTGCGTAACGCTGGTTGAACTCGTTCACGATGTTTGAAAGCCGATCCATTTCCGGTTCGGGTTTGCGTCCACCACCAGAGGTCGGCACCGGCTCAATCTCGGCATCTGCGTCGGGCAATGCGATGGCCATCGTTGCCTTCTTTTCTGCGCGGTAGCTGTCCATATCAATGGCTTCAAGGATGCCTTTGGATAGGTCGATCTCGATGGGAGCAGGCAGCTTCGGTATGAGGAAATTTAGGAAGATCGAGAGCTTCTCCCAGTCCTGAACGCCATACGGGAGGATCGTGGCGAGGAAGTCGTAGGTGCGGGTGAATCCCTTCGCCTTGCCTTTGAAATCAACCTGACCGTCTTCGTCGAGGTCGGCGACATAAATGGCCACGCAGTTGTCGAGAATGGGGTCGAGTTTGTCGCGGTCGGCTCCGCCAAGATAGAGTTCCACGAGCGCGTCGATCTGCTCTGGCGAATAAACCTGATACTTGTCCAACTCGCCCTTCAGAGTGTGAAGCTTGTTCGGGTCGGTCTCCTTACTCAAAATCGTGGTGCGGTAGTAATCGGCAAAAGATTTCTCAATGATCTCTGTGTCGTTTTGAAAATCTAAGACGAAGACATCGTGCTTCTTCGGATGTGCGCGATTCAGGCGGGAGAGCGTTTGCACGGCTTTGATGCCGCTGAGAGCCTTATCCACATACATGGTGTGCAGGAGCGGCTCGTCGTAGCCGGTCTGAAACTTGTCGGCGCAGATGAGGAAGCGATACGGGTCTTCTTGGATGCGATCCGCTATGTCGCCACTCGAAAATCCATTCAACTTCGACTCGCTGACTTTCTCGCCCTTGTATTCCGGTTCGCCTGAGAAGGCGACGATGGGGCGGTAGGGGCTCTTGATTTCCGTGAGGTAGGCGTTAAAGGCGAAAAAGTATTCAATCGCCCGCTGGATGCTGCCGGTCACCACCATCGCGCGCGCCTGACCGCCGATCTTGTTCTGGCCGATGACCTGTTCAAGAAAATGGTCCACCATGATCTCCGCCTTGTCGCGGATGGCCTTGCTGTGACTCTCCACATAGACACGCAGTTTTTTGCGGGCCTTCTTCACATCATACTCGGGATCGCCTTCCACTGTCTTGGCGAGGCGGTAGTAACTCTCCACCGGCGTGTAATGCTTGAGCACGTCTTCAATAAAACCCTCCTGGATCGCCTGCTTCATTGTGTAGCCGTGGAAAGGGCGATGCTTCACTTCGCCACCTTCCTCGTAAGCCTCGCCGAACATCTCCAGAGTCTTGTTTTTCGGCGTCGCGGTGAAGGCGAAGTAGCTGGCGTTCTTAGCGAGCTTTTTCTTTTTGATCCGCTCGTCGAGTGCGTCGTTGATCTCGTCCTCGCTGTCGGCCACCGCCTGACTCACGGCTGAGGAAGTCTTGCCGCTTTGACTGGAGTGCGCCTCGTCGATGATGATGGCAAACTTCCCGCCGCGATGTTCGTCACCGATGCTGTCGAGCACATGGGGAAAGGTCTGCACCGTCGAGATGATGAGCTTCTTCCCATCCTTGAGATATTTCGTGAGCTGCTCCGTCTTGGAAGTGCCCGCGCCTTCCTTGACCGCACCGATGATGCTGCCCACTTGGGCGAAGCCCTTGATGGTCTCACGGATTTGTTTGTCCAGAATCCGGCGATCAGTAATGACGATGACGGAATCAAAGACCGCCTTCCCGTCCTTCGTCAGGCTGATCAACTGATGCGCCAGCCACGCGATGGAGTTCGACTTCCCGCTGCCCGCGCTGTGCTGGATGAGGTATCGCTTGCCCGCGCCGTGCTCTTGCACATCGGCAAGAATCTTCCGCACCACATCGAGCTGATGGTAGCGAGGGAAAATCTGCACCTGCTTCTTCTTGCCCGTCTTTGCGTTCTCTTCCTCCACGACCTGGGCGTAATTCTCCAAAATCTCCGTCAAGCGCGCCGGTGTGAGAATGCGCTTCCACAGGTAGTCCGTTTTGAGGCCGTCCGGGTTCGCTGGATTGCCCGCGCCATCGTTCCAACCCTGATTGAACGGCAGGAACCATGAGTCCTTTGCCGTGCCACCCTTGCCTTTGAGCGCGGTGCACATCGCTACTTCATGGTCATCCACCGCGAAGTGGACGACACACCGGCCAAACTGAAACAGCGTCTCGCGTGGGTCTCGGTCGCGTTTGTATTGCTCGATGGCGTCATCCACCGTCTGCTTGGTCAGGCTGTTCTTCAGCTCAAAAGTGATTACCGGCAGACCGTTTATGAAAGCGCACAAATCCAGCGAGCGCTTATTCTCTCGGCTGAAGTGCAGTTGCCGCGTGATGCTGAAGCGGTTCTTCGCATGGCGCTCCACCGCCTTGGCGTTCTCTGGCGAAGGCGTGCCGTAGAACAAGTCAAAGCTCAAAGCCCCATGCTTGATTCCGTGGCGCAGCACATCTATCACCCCACGCCGCGTGATCTCCCCTTGCAGGCGTGCGAGGAACTTCTGCCGCGCCATTCCTTGGCTGTCCTTAAAGTTCCCGATCCCGAGCTTGGCGAACTCCTCGGGCTGGGTCTCGCGCAGAAACCGGAAAAGCTGCTCCACATCCACCGCATACTCGCGGTCATAAGCCGAGCGGTCGCCCGCAATCCAGCCGGCACCCTTCGGATGTGGCCGCTCGGCAAGGTTTTCGGATTCCCTGCCCGGGAGTCCATCCGTCCCAGTCATGTGCTGCATGATCAGCGTTTCGAGGCCTTTTTCGGTGGTGTCGCTGCTCATCTCGTTTGTTTCTGTTTGAAGATTTGGCTTTGCGAGCCCATGTCCTCAAGAATCTTGCTGGCAAAAAGTTTGAGGCTGATCCCGAGATTCAACACGGTCTTTTCTAGATCATGGTCATGCTTTTTGCTGATCGCAGAAATCTTCCCCATCACCACAGCGGGATGCATTTCGTAGAGCGCGAGGAGATAATCCTCAGGATGGGCCACTTTAATTCCCCATGGCCGCAGCGCCGATTCGGGAAAATCCTTCAAATTGAATGTCACAATCAAGGGGGCATGTCCTCGGATCGCCGCCGCCAAGACATGGCGGTCTTTTTTGTGGTTTTGAAGTTTGGAGACAAGTGGCTCGTATCCCGTCACCGGGGCTTCCGAGAAATGCTCCCGGACCTTCTGTTGCCACGATTCGGCGACCTGTTTAGGCCATTTCAGCTTACGCAAATGAGTCCTCTTCACCTCGGCAAGAATCTCCTCTGACCAACGCGGCGTGTAGATTCTCGGATGTTCCGCCAGTCGCAAGAAGAGGTCACACACGCCAAAATTGGCCAGCACGCACGCGTCCAGAACAACTTGAAAATCCGCTGTCACCATCAATCTCCCGTATAGCTTGTATCGTAGAGTCCCGCCTTTTGGACCTCGTCGAACAAGCTGTCCAGCGCCTCGCGCCTCTTGGCGTCACGCTTCTTGGCGTAGTCGCGCAGATCCTTGAAGAAGATCCGCCGGTGCGTGCCGACATGGTGAAATGGTATCGCCCCCTCTTCCAAAAGCTTTACCAGAAATTGGCGTGACATTCCGAGGTAGTTCGCGCCCGCCTGCGTCGTGAGGGTCTCGTCCTCAGGCATCAGCGTGATCGCCTGTCCCTGCATCATGCCATCGAGCACCCGCACGAGAAAGTCATTGATCGCCTGCGGCAGCAGAATCTCTGTGCCGTCCTTGCTTTTCAGTTTCGGGTGGCGGTCGCGTCGGATCAAATCGCGCAGGCTCGGCAGGCGTCCCCGCTCCACCTTGCTCAGCAAAGAGGCATCCAGTCGGTTTTCGGTGAGTGTATTCATAGTGCCGTCAACATACGGAAAAATCGCCGACTGTAAACGCTATAAACGACCTATCCGACATAAGCGTAACTGCTGGTTTGGGGAGAATTCATGCCTTGTCTTCCGACAGGCCATCCACTCCCGTCATGTGCCGCATGACCAGCGTCTCAAGGCCTTTTTCGGTAGTGTCGGTTCTCATGCTCCGAGCAGGCGATGGAGTGCATCAAGTTTTTGCCCTACCTCACTATTGAGTTCGGCGGGATCACAAAGAGCGACCAACTCGTGGAACCCTCCTTTGCGCAGCAAGACCCGGCTTCCCGTGGTTTTCGCCAAGCGCTCAAAAAAATCTTCCGCAAAAGAGCTCAACTTTTTGTTCTGCGTCTGTGCCCGCCAAAGCGTCTTGCGAAAAGCAGGTTCCGCGTTCCGATAGTTTTCATAGTCGGCCTGCTCTCCATCAAACACCCTTTCAAGGATCAAATGATCCATGATCTCCTGCCTCTGACGCGCAAACAGATCCTCCCTGGGCGATTTGCTGTCTACGAAAGCGAGAAGCAACTCCGGTGTGATGAAATAATTTTCCGGCTCATAGCGCTTCCAGACGAGCTGGTGCAAACCATGGCGTTCACCTTCCGCGTGCTGCTTTCCGTCATTGTCCCGGATTTCCAGACCACGCAGGTCGGGGAGTATGCTTTTCAGTGCCAAGAAATGCTTGTCCGCACTCATGCCGAATCCTCCCTCGACGCGCTCCAGTTCCTTCTCCGGGGTGCTCTGTGCATCCGGATAGTTGTCCTGCAAATAATAAACATTCAACCGCGCTCCGTCATCCAGCGCGTTCATTACTGGATGCTTCAGCCGGTCGGCAAAGGCGCGCAGCATGTCCACATCGGTGCTACCCTCGACATACAGCACATGCCCCGTCTCCCTCGCCCTTACATAGTGCTCCGCCCCGAAATGCTTCAGCGCATTTGTGATGTCCGTCTTCTTCGCGAGGTTCTCCACCTCGCCTGCGAGAACAAGCGTCAGGTTTTGCTCAAGCGCCTCGCGCAGAACCACCTCGGAATGCGTGACCATCACCACCTGGCAACCATTCTTGTGCGCGATGTCCCGCAGCAGCACATACACCTGCTGCTGACGCAGGATTTCCAGATGTGCGTCCGGCTCATCAATCAACAGCACGCTCCCCTTGTGGGAATAGAGATGGGCGAAGATCAGAAGCATCTGTTGGAATCCACGGCCCGCCAGCGAGAGATCCAGCGCCCCGCCCACACCTTCCTGCTCGTATCCCAAATCCACCGCGCCGATTTCATTTTCCACCGGCACCGTCAGTCGCACTCGGAACAGCCGACGCATCAATTCCGTGATCTCTGCCCAGTCGCTATCGCTCACCTGCCGCACCATGAGACACAGATTTCGCACCACCTCCGCCGTGCGGCCGAGGCCCAAGTTGTAATTGATTCGGTTCGGCTGGATCACCGCCTCATCCGCAGAAGTTCCCGACATCGGATAAAGCAGTGACACATCCAGCTTCGCTCCCGCTTCCACCGCACGGGCATTCACCAGCGAGTTCGCACTCGGCTGGCAATAGACGATCTCGTCGCTGGAGTGGTGGTCAAACTTCATAGTCACCGGCACCGGCTGCCCGTTCACATCCACACCCACAGTGATCCGCAGATCATTGCCCGCTTTTAACTCGTGCCAAAAGTGCCGCGTCTTCGGCACTGGCACCGCCACGATGCCCAGCCGGTTCAGAGCTTTCCCCAGCCGCTTCTCGGCCTTGGAGCCTTCCGACTCCGCACGCCATGTTCGCAGGCCAATGCTCCAGAGCGCGATGGCTTGCAGCGCACTCGTCTTACCACAGTTGTTCGGGCCGATGAGCACCGCTGGATGATCCAGCTCAATGCGTTGGGCGGCCCCGTAGCGCTTGAAGTTCTCGATCTCCACATAGTGCAGCAATTTCATGTCATGAGTATGGTTGGATACGGGATGAAAACAATCACTCCGCCTCCTCTTCGCTTAATTCCTCCGCCTCGTCGAGCGCGTCAACACCCAAGGCGAAACCTTCGGCCAACTCCGGCAGCTTGGCGGCGGCTTCGCGCACGTCCAACTTGCCCGTCACCAAGTCGGCAGTCAGGCGCGTTCGGTATTCCTGCATCAGCGCGATTTCTCGCTCCGTGCGGGCGATGGCGGTGGTGAACGGCGTCGATGCCCGCTCGATCTGTTTCGCTATCTCGATCTGTTCTTGAAGGGGTGGAATCAAAACCGGCAATCGCTTTGTCTCGTCTTGGTTGATAATCGGCATCGTCGTGAACTTCCCGCAATCAACTATGAATCTGCGGAGGGTTCGCAGGTAGAAAGCCAAAAAATCCAAGTGGACCAAGCGTTTGTTGGGGAGAATAGCGTTAATCTGTTGGTTACAACTGCACGGCTTCCGACTGATCGACACTTTACCGATCGTTGCTCCGATGCCGATCATCAAAATCGTGTCCGCCGGGAAGATTGTCACCTCGCTTACACCCATCTTTGAAAGCTGTCGTGAAGCGTCGCCGAGTTCGATGGCCTCGCGGAAATCAGACGGCGTATGCCAATTGAAGCCGCCTACTTCAAAGAACTGTTCGTCCGCTCCTTTCGGGGTTCCTCCCGTCTTGATCTTTCTACAAACACGCCTGAGTTGCCTTGCCTCCCAATGCTGCGGGATGTCGCCGAGCCAGGGGATGCCGGAGGGCTTTTTGGGCAAGGTAGAAGGTTGAAGTATGAAGGAAGAATTACCGGTTTCATCCTTCACCATTCTGACTTCATCCTCTCCCGTCACGGCGCGGTGGATGATGGCCTGCTTCTGCTCGTTCAGCAGCCCAATCAGCTTCCGCTTGGCGCGGATGAAGCCGTCGATCTTCCGGTTCGCATGGTCCAGAAACCGCACGATGGCCGCTTGTTCGTCGGGCGACGGGACGGCAATTCTGAGTTCTCCTAAATCTGTTGCACCAAGAGTCGATCGAACCCCTGCGCCGAGTGCATTGAAAACGGCCCGCGTGTATAGGTCGAAGAACTGAAAGTAGAAAAAGCGGATATTGACGCTCTTAGACGGAGCAAGGCGCACGTAGGCGGAACTCATTATGCCGTCCTCATGCACCAGTCCCACACGGCTTGTGCGTATGTTCTCAAGGTCAATCAGTTTGAAAACCAGATCGTGCTTCCTGAATAACTGATAGGTCGCGTAATCCTTCGGAACCATCCCCTCTGGCGAGTCAGGGTCATTGTTCACGACGCCTCTCAGCGTGAGCGAGAGCACGTTTGTATTGCGTCGGCCAACATTGAGTTCCTTTCTGCTACGGAAGATCCATTTGGTGCGTTCCACCCGCCAATCGCTTGGAACGCGACCGATCCAAGGAACCCCCGACTCCTTGTATTCCGCATACGGCTTGAGTCCCTCGATCATGCCGTGGCTCCTTTCTTCTTCCGTTTCGGTTTGGCCAGCGTGGCAGGTTTTTCGGGGGAGCTTGCGAGCGTTTGTTCGGCGATGAGTGCTTGTTCGCGCAGGAGTTCGGCGCGGAGTTCCTCTTCGCTGGGGAGGATGAGTTTGTATTTGCTGGCGAAGAGCTGCTCGTTGCCGTGGAGGACGGAGTAGCGGACGACGGTATGGTCCTTGTGCGCGCAGAGGATGAGGCCCACAGTGGGGCCGTCGTCGGGGCTGCGCCGCTTGTCGTCGTAGAGGCGCACATACATGTCCATCTGGCCGATGTCCTCATGGGTGAGTTCGCGGGTCTTAAGGTCAAAAAGAACGAAGCACTTGAGCAGGTAGTTGTAAAAAACGAGGTCGATGTAGAAATCCTTGCTCTCGGTGCTGAGGCGTTGCTGGCGGGCGACGAAGGCGAAGCCCTTGCCGAGTTCGAGGAGGAACGACTGGAGATTATCAATCAGGGCGTGCTCCAGGTTTGATTCCAAGAGCTTTCCCGTGCCGGGCAGTCCCAGGAATTCCAGCATGACGGGATCGCGGATGAACTCGCGCGGGGTGGACTGAATCTCGGCGAGTTTCTCCGCAGCCTCATCCCGCACGGGCTGGCGGTCTTTGCTGGCGACAAGTCGCTCGTAGTAGAGGGTGCCGAGCTGGCGCTCCAGGGCGCGGGTGTTCCAGTTCTGGGTGGCGGCCTCGTTCATATACCACTCCCGGGCGGTGGCGGAGTCCACGCGCAGGAGCAGGCGGTAGTGGGTCCAGCTCAATTCGTGACGCAGTGCGTCACAATTCGGGAATGCCTGATAGAACAGCCGCATGTAGCGGAGATTGGATGCATCAAAGCCTTTGCCGAACTCAGCGGTGAGTTGGGCGGAAACTTGCGCGAGCACTGCCTTGCCATACGCGGCACGGGTTTGGCCAGCCTGCTCGAACTCGACAATGTGCCGACCCACGATCCAACAGGTGCGCACCTGAACGATATCGACGGCGGAGACGGCCTGCCGACGAGCCTCCAGGATGACGGCACGCAGGTTGGCGAGCAGTCCGGAAGCGGGGTCTGGGCTGGGCGAGGAATGCACGAGAGCACTCGTCTCTGCAGGCTGTTTCGTGGTTTTCTTTTTCATGCTGCGGCTCCTTTCTTTTTCCGGTTCGGTTTGGTGGGGACGACGGGCGATTCTTCCTCGTCTTCCTCATCCTCCGGCGGGGCGCAGAGTTGGTAGAACTCGTGCAGCTTGGCTTTGAGCAGTTCCTTGTCGGGAAGCATGGTTTCATACTCGGCGATCATGGCGGGGGAGAGGCTGCGGCTCAGGCAATACTCGACGACTTCGGTGTCCTTGGTGGCGCAGAGCAGCAGGCCAACGGCGGGGTTCTCGTGGGGCTTGCGGTAATCGCGGTCGAGGGCTTCGAGGTAGAAGTTGATCTTGCCGAGGTCCTCCGGGCGGAATTCGCGGATTTTTAGTTCGATGGCGACGAGGCAGTTCATGCCGCGATGGAAGAACAGCAGATCGAGCGCAAAATCCTGTCCGCCGACCTGGATAGGATACTGGGAGCCGATGAAACAGAAGTCCCGGCCCAACTCGGTGATGAAGCGTCCGAGATTGCGCAGGAGAGCCCCTTCCAGATCCGCCTCGGAATGTTCCGTGGGCAGGCCGAGGAATTCGAGGGTGTAGATGTCTTTGAAGAACTCGGCGGCGAGAGGTTGAAGTTCTCTCAAAGCTGTTGAGAGTTGTGGAGGATTGAGAACCGTGCGCTCGAAACGAGAGGTGTTGAACTGGCGTTCCAGTTCGCGGCTGGACCACTTTTCCCGAATGGCGAGGCGGATATATAACTCGCGTTCTTCCTGCATTTTGGCGCGGCTGAGGATGGTCATGTGGTGGGTCCAAGGCAATTCTCTCAGCAGTGCTGAGAGAATTGGCTGATCTTGGTAAGCCTCGTAAAACTGGCGCATCCGCCAGATGTTCTGGGGCGAGAATCCCCTGATGCCCGGCTGGGCTTTTTGCAGGTAAGTCCCCAAGTTCTGAATGGTGCCTTTGCCCCAACCATCGCTTGCGATCTTGCGGTAGATGTATTCGCCTACCTGCCAATAAAGGGTGATGAGTTCCGTATTAACCGCTTGGTAAACCTTCTGCTTTGCGGACTGAATGAGCTGAAGGACTTCTGAAAAGGCAGCTGCGTCGGTTTTCTTTGCCAATTCTTTCACCACTGGTGCGACTATTTTTGTCACCAGTGGTGACACTTTTTTGACAGCCTTCTTTTTCATGCGCTCGCTCCTTTGGTGATTTCATTCAACAGGCCTTCTGTCTCCTGCTCCAGCGCAAGAATGTCGGCGCTGATTTGGGAGAGGGTGCGAAGCTGGGGCGGTTGGTAGAAGTGGCGGGTGAAGCTTACTTCGTAGCCGATCTTGGTATCTGCCTCGATGAGCCAAGCATCGGGCGTGTAGGGCAGGACTTCGCGGCGGATGAAGGCTTCGATGCCGCCCTGCTCCAGCAGCGGGATTTGCTCGAAGTCACGGAGCTCGCTGTCGGGCTCGTATTCGACGACGCAGGTCTTGCCATTGATCTCGGCCTCGAACAAGCCGCGCAAGGCATCGGGCTGAGTCTTGCCGGTTTTGTGGATTTTTCTTATGACGCGAGGTGCATCCTCAACGCGCCAACTCACGGCGTTGACGATGAGCTTGAGTTCGGCGGCGCTGGGTTTGAGGCCGAGCATCTTGAGCGCGGCTTCGACGCGTTCCAGAAAGACATTGTGGTCGTCGTAGAGTTCGTCGCCGAGGGCCTTGCGGAGCTGGTTCGCGATATCAAGGAGCATGGCGTCGCGCTTCCAGGTGGCTTCGCTGAGGAGCTTCTTTTTCTTTTTATCAGAGAGGCTTTTTTTCGGCGTGTCGGCTTCGCCTTCCTCGTCCTCCTCGCCTTCGCTGTCGGCTTTGCCCCAGTCGTTGACGAGTTTCTCAAGTTGCGGGCGGACGGAGGCGGGGTCGGTGAAGAGGGTGTCGCCGAGTTCCGCGTAGAGGGCGGCGCGGATGTCCTCATCGCCAGAGGCGTAGCGCAGGGGCTCGATGCGCGGGCGGGTGAGCTGACTGTGGAGGCGGAGCGGGCGCTCGACCTTCACTTTCCAGTAACCGAAGGCGGCATTGGGGAAGATTTTCGACTGTGGCGTTTCCTCGAAGGCGAGGAAGGTGTCACAGATGCGCTGAATGTCCTCGGGGGCGAGTTCGCAGTTCTTTTTGCCCATGTTCTTGCGCAGAGGCCGGAACCATAAGGTGGCGTCGATAAGTTGCACCTTGCCCTGGCGCGGCGCGGCCTTGCGGTTGGTGAGCACCCAGACGTAGGTGGCGATGCCGGTGTTATAAAACATGTTCAGCGGCAGGGCGACGATCGCCTCCAGCCAGTCGTTTTCGATGACCCAGCGGCGGATGTTGCTCTCGCCCTGCCCGGCGTCGCCGGTGAAGAGGGAGGAGCCATTGTGAATTTCCGCAATGCGGCTGCCGAGCGGTGTATCATGCTTCATCTTGCTGAGCATGTTCGCCAGAAAGAGCATCTGGCCGTCACTGCTGCGGGTGATGAGTGAGTATTCGGGATCGCCATCGTGCTCGATGACGAAACGCGGGTCTCTCACGCCTTTCTTGCCGCCGTCGCCACTCATGCGCTCCAGATCGCTCTTCCAGCTTTTGCCGTAGGGCGGGTTCGCCAGCATGAAGTCGAATGTGCGGGAGCGGAACTGGTCGTTCGACAGGGTGGAGAAAGCGGGGCCGCCGACGATGTTGTCCGCCGCGTCGCCGTCGCCTTTGAGAAGAAGGTCGGCTTTGCAGATGGCGTAAGTTTCGGCATTGATCTCCTGCCCGTAAAGATGGGTGGCGACCTGCTTGCCGTGCGCGGTGGCGATCTGCTGGAGGGTTTCCTCGGCGACGGTCAACATGCCGCCGGTGCCGCAGGCGCAGTCGTAGAGCAGGTAGGTGCCGGACTCGATCTTGTCGGCCACGGGCAGGAACATGAGGCTGGCCATGAGCTTCACCGCATCGCGCGGTGTCCAGTGCTGGCCGGCTTCCTCGTTGTTGTCCTCATTGAAAATGCGTACGAGGTCCTCGAAGACGGTGCCCATGGAGTGGTTGTCGAGGCCAGGCAGTTGGCCTACCGGGCGTGGACTGAGGTTGATGTCCTTGTCGAGGAACTTCTCGATGAGCTGACCAAGGCCGTCGGACTCCACCAGCTTGGCGATCTGGTTCCGAAACTCGAAGTTCTTGATGATGTCCTGAACATTCGGCGAGAAGCCGTCGAGGTAGGCGATGAAGTCGTCCTTCAGTGTCTGCTGGGTCTTGCGAGACTTGAGGTCGCGCAGGAGGAAGGGCGAGGTGTTGTAAAAAGCCTCGCCAGAGGCGGAGCGAAGGGCGTCGTCCTGATTAACAATGCCGCCAGTATCGAGAGCCGCCTTCATTTCCAGCACGGCGGCCTTGGTCGGCTCCAGCACCGCATCGAGGCGACGCAGGACGGTCATTGGCAGGATGACATCGCGGTATTTTCCCCGAACGAAGATGTCGCGGAGGCAGTCATCGGCGATGCCCCAGATGAAATTGGTGATCCAGTTGAGTTGGGCGGAGTCCATATGATTTTTCGCAGGATGTCAGGGCTGGAGGCGCCGTTCCAGCATCTTTTTATTATTGTAATGCGGCGTATAAAAATACTGAATCCAAGCATAAAGAGCTTTTTCTTATTTGTAGTGCTCTGAGTTTCCAGCAAGGTCTTCCGGTTGGGAAAGACCCGCTTTTTTTCAAGCGTGCGTCATGTTTTTTGCCACGACCCACTGGTCGAATTGCTCGGGGGTCACATGGCCGAGGGCGACGGCGGCTTCTTTGAGGCTGGAGGCGTCTTTGTGGGCTTTCTTGGCAATTTGTGCGGCTTTGTCGTAGCCGATGTGGGGGTTCAGCGCGGTGACGAGCATGAGGGAGTTTTTCACATAGCCCTCGATGACGGGGAGGTTCGGTTCGATGCCGATGGCGCAGTGGTCGTTGAAGGAGTGGCAGCCTTCGGCGAGCAGACGGACGGAGTGGAGGAAATTGTGGACGATGACGGGCTTGAAGACATTCAGCTCGAAGTTGCCCTGGGAGGCGGCGATGCCGATGGCGGTGTCATTGCCCATCACCTGGATAGCGATCATCGTAAGGGCTTCGGACTGGGTGGGGTTCACCTTGCCGGGCATGATCGAGGAGCCTGGCTCGTTCTCGGGAATGATGAGTTCGCCCAAGCCGCAACGGGGCCCGCTCGCGAGCCAGCGGATATCGTTCGCAATTTTCATGAGCGCGCAGGCGAGGGATTTCACGGCGCCGCTGGCGATGACGAATTCGTTGTGGCCGGAGAGGGCGGCAAATTTGTTCGGAGCGGATTGGAACGGCAGGCCGGTGAGCTTGGCGATGTGCGCGGCAGCGCGGTCGCCGAATTCGGGGTGGGCGTTCAGGCCTGTGCCGACAGCGGTTCCGCCGATGGCGAGTTGGTAGAGGCCTGTGAGCGAGAATTCGATGTCGCGGAGCCCTTGGTCGAGGAGGGTGACATAGCCGGAAAATTCCTGCCCGAGTGTGAGCGGAGTGGCGTCTTGCAGGTGCGTGCGGCCGATTTTCACGATGTCCGCAAAGGCCTTGGCCTTGGTGTCGAGCGTGTCGCGGAGGGTTTTGACAGCGGGGATGAGCGCTTCAATGACGACCGTGGCCGAGGCGATGGACATGGCGGTCGGGAAGGTGTCGTTCGACGACTGCGACATGTTCACATGGTCGTTCGGATGGATGGGAGCCTTGGAACCCATCTCGCCGCCGGCGAGTTCGATCGCGCGGTTCGAGATGACCTCGTTGGCGTTCATGTTGCTCTGGGTGCCGGAGCCGGTCTGCCAGATGCGGAGCGGGAAGTGGGCGTCCAGTTTTCCGGCGATGACTTCATCCGCCGCCTGCGCGATGAGGTCGCGTTTTTCAGCGCTGAGCTTGCCGAGGTCGGCATTCGTGAGCGCGGCGGCTTTTTTCAAAATGCCGAGTGCCTTGATCATCTCGGGCGGGAGGATGTCCTCGCCGATGTCGAAATGAATGAGCGAACGGGCGGTTTGGGCGCCCCAGTAGGCCTCGTGCGGGACCGGGATTTCGCCCATCGAGTCGGATTCAAGGCGGTGCGTGGCGGGGTTGTGAGGAGCGGGTGAGGTCATGGAGAAGTTTTTAAGAATTAAGTTTTAAGAAACGGCGAGTGAAGCGGGAGGTTTGGAGTCAAGTGGACTCAAATTTTCCTTCCTCTGTGCTCTCTGTGTCCTCTGTGGTTAAATTTATTGAATTCGTATTACAGGTGCCGGACGAGGTCGCTTTTTTCGAAGCGGACTTTGGGAAGGGTGGCGTATTTGTCATCGGCGGAGCGGTAGCCGGCAGCGCAGGCGACGATGGTGTTGAAGCCCTTGGCGGGGAGGTCGAGGATGGCGTCGTATTCACGCGGGTCGATGCCTTCGAGCGGGCAGGTGTCCACACCCACAAGCGCGGCGGAGGTCATAAAGTTCCCGAGGGCGATATAAACCTGGCGGGCGGCCCACTCGCGGACCCAGGCCTGGCGAGGGCCGGCGATGACATCCGCCATCATCATGTCGCGGTAGAAGCCAAGCGACTCGAGTGGGATTCCGCGAACTTCCGCGATGCGGGAGAGGTATTTTTCCATGTAGGGGACATCGACCTTTTCGGGAATGGCAAAAACGACGAGATGCGAGGCGTCTGTGATTTGGGATTGATTCCAGGAATGCGGACGGAGCTTCGCGCGGAGGTCGGGATTTGCGACGACAAAAAACTGCCAGGGTTGGAGTCCGTAGGACGATGGCGAGAGGATGAGGGATTCCTCAAGCGCCTGCCAGACAGGCGCGGGAATGGTTTGGGAGGCGTCGAATTGCTTGGTGGCGTAGCGCCATGTCTGGGCGGCGAGGAGTTGGTCGGTGGTGATGGGATTCATGCCCCGCGATGGGAATGCGGCGGAGGCGTGACATCAAGACTTTTCATAGAAGCCCATTACTCGCGGTTCCTTCGCAAAGCGGCGCATGACGGGGTCGTTCATGAGGTAGTTGAAAAAATCGGCTGGGATTGTGGGCTCGGTGGCTCGGAGGATGGCGGCGGCCTTTCCGAAATCGCCGAGGCGCATGGCGACATAGGCGGCGCAGAAATCCTCGGCTGTTGTGTGGCCTTGGGACAGGTAGGAAGGAAGACCTTGATCCGGTGTCTCACTCAGTGTTTGGAGAGCCAGAAGAGCGAGCATCTCGGTGGAGGCGCGATCGGGCTTGGAGTCCCGCAGATTCAGGAGGGCAGCCATGGCCTGGTTGCTTTTTGCGATGAAAGGATTGCTGCCGTCCGCCGTGACAGTGTGCACATCGATGGCCCGCTGGATGCCCTCGGCGAGTCCGGCTTCGTAAAAAAAGCGTCCGACCATAAAATTCGTAGAGAAGAGAATCGCTAAGACGCCTATTACGATAACAATCGTCCAATTCCTCTTCGTGCGCGGCTTGGCTCCTGGCCTGGAGGCCCTGTTTGATTCCCTGTGACGGCGACGTTTGGAGTGTCCCGCGTTGGATTCGAACCCGGGCAAGGAGCCCGTCCTGCGGAGCATGGGGGGTGGAAGGTCGGCGACTTCTGAATCCACATGCCCATCGACCCCTCTGGGGCGGATATTCAATCTGTGTGGGCTATGGGAGTCTTGGTTTTCATCCAGCGTCGACTCCGCACGATCGGTGAAAGGAGACTTTTCAGGCAGCTTCATGGAAGACCCGTTCTTTTTACCTTGAGCAAACCGGTTCGAATATAAAATTCGTAGGCTCTTTGGAGAGCTTGTTCGACTGTGCACGCAGGTTGCCAGTTGGTTTGTTCACGGAAACGAGACGAATCCACCACCCATTGGTTCACCCAGATATCCCGGGCGCGGTCGCGTGTGAGACTGGGGGCCGAGTTACGGAGGTGAGGAATGGCATCCACCCAGAAGGAAAGACATTGGATGAGAATCTGAGGTGTCGGCACGGTGAATCCGCGAATGCCAACGATCCGGGCCGCGATTTGAATGAGTTCGACGTCTGTAACCGTTCGCTTCGAGGCAATGTAAAACGGGCCACGCTCGGAGCAAGTCCAGGCGGCTTCGACGGCTTGCATCAAATCCTCCACGTCAATGAAGCTGTATGTTTTTGTTCGAAGTCCCGGCTTCGGTCGCACCAGTCCGGATGCCATTTTAAAAAGGGGAAGAATGGCGTTATCTCTTGCACCAAGAATCATGGGGGGTCTCAGGATAGTCACATGTTGCTTCGCACTGGAGCGCAGAACTCGGGTTTCGAGTTCCAGTTTCGACTTTCCATAATGAGTGATCGGAAGATCGGGGTGGTCTTCGTTCCGAGCCTGGCAGCCGGCCGGGGTTGGACCTCCCGCAGCTTGGGAGGAGAGAATGACTGTCCGGCAGGACGAAGGCAGCGCCTTGAGGACTTCCAGCGTCCAATCGACATTGACGAGTTGGTATTCCTGGCGTGTCCTAGCAAAGAGAACTCCAGCCGATAGGAGAGCGTGCGTTGGCTGGATTTTTCCCCAGGTGGAAGGCTCTGTTGCCAAGGGGACCACATTGGCGGAGCTGATTCCCTCGGAGGCCAGCTGTGCGTGGAGTCTGGCCACGTCTCGAACTGGTGCCAAGATGCAGGTGCCTTTGGCAGCCTCTTTCACTAGAACATTCCGGCCAACGAATCCCGTTGCACCCGTTAGGAGCAAGGTTCTCATACCCTGGCGCCTGGAGCTGGTTCAGGGAGTTCCAGACGAGGTGGAATTGGATGGTGTCTGGTCTGGCCTGCGTTGGATTTTATATTTTTCCACGACAGCGTTCGCATCGGCATCGGTCTCGGCGAGCTTGAGGAGATCGTTGAACATCTCCGTATAGCGGGATTGGATGCTTTGGGATTGTTCGACAAGGGACTCACGCTGCTTGAGGAGTTGGCTGAAATTCTTTTCGGATTCGGTCAGGCCCGTGATTTGCCGATCCAAATTTTCTGACTGCCATCTGATTCCCCGGCTGCTTTGACCGAGGCTGCTGATTTGGGCGAAGAGAAACAGGGCAAAAGCGAGTGCGAAAAGTGCCAGGGAAATGTGCAGGCCTTGGGGGTCTGTATTCAGAGCCGCCGCGCTCCCATTTTCAAAGTCTTGCATGATTGAGTTTGGTGATTGGCGCCTAGTCCGGCTTTGCTTCGATGCCGTATTTTTTCAGAAGAGCGCCGATTTTTTGATTATGTTTTTGGATTTGTAGGTTCGCCAAATCCCGTATCACAGAGGGACCCACTTGATTCGCGAGTTGCGAGGCCGAATCAATAACCTGTTGTTGAGTCTGTAGCTGTTGTTGGAGGCCTTGAATGGTCTGTTGACGCATCTGGATGTCATCCTGCTGGGATTGGAGATTGCGCTGAAGGCCTTGGACGCTGAAATTGGTTGCAACCAGCCACAAGCTCAACAAGACGCAGGCTGAACACGCGGCAGTGGAAATCATTTTGACTGGCATGGTTCCTTTCTTAGCGGGCTATCACTTCCTGTCGAGTTTCAATGCAGCGCAGCACTCGGATTCGTGCCATCTGTTTCCGGGCACTCAGGCGTAATTTCTGTATCAACAAATCACCGTGACCAGGAGGGTTCGGAGACCTTTCCGAGTCCGGTGATAACAGGCGTGCGGCGGCCTTTCAGGGAGTCCAAGAGAATGATCGACGATCCGTCGCTATAGATAATGTGTCGGGAGTCGGCTCCCCAAGCCGGGTCTTGGCCCTCGGCAACGATGCGGGATGTCCCGCTCGCGAGGTCCATCACAGCAATCGCAAAACCGCCTTGGCGGACGGTGAATGCCATTTTTTTTCCATCGGGAGACCAGCTTGGCTCTGTGCAATAACCATAGCCTGTTGAAACAAGGCGACCGATCCCGCCCGCCGCGCTGATGCGATAGAGCTGGGGAGTGCCTCGTTCGTCGGAGGAATAAACAATCTCACTGCCATCGGGTGACCACGACGGTGATGACTCGACGGCCTTGGTGCGGGTCAGTCGGCGTCCCCCGCTGCCGTTGGCGGCGACAATGTAGAGTTCGGGATTTCCATCTTTGCTCAATGTGCACGCGATGCGGTTGCCTTCAGGAGAAAAACTGGCGCCTGAGTTCGTGCCAGGGAAATTCAAAATTTTCGAGCGCGCTCCCGAGGCGAGGTCGATGTTGTAGATGTCTGCATAGCCGCTCTGGTAGCCGGTGTAGGCGAGTTTCGACGCGTCGGGCGAGATGGCCGGAGCAACACTGATGGCGTGATCCTGGGTGATTTGACGCTGGTTGGCTCCATCGTAGTCGGCCGAGTAGATTTCCTTGGCACCGCTTCTGTTGCTCACGAAAACGATCTTCGAGTTCGCGATTCCTTTGCCGCCCGTGAGGGTTGAGACAATGTCATCCGAGAACTGGTGTGCTGCGGCGCGCGTGTTTGCCGAGTAGGTTTTCTGAAGAACCACACTGCCCCGGTTGTCGGTCACCACGCCTTGCAAGGAACCGCCAGAGGCTGTCGCGCTCACGCTGAAATTCGCCCGCTCGGGGATTCCAATGGAAAAAAGCCCGGACAGATCGAGATCGTTGGCAACCACTTTTCCGGCGATGGCGGCATCCGATCCGGCGAAGGGCTTGATGGTGATATTGAGCGTATCGCTTTTTTTGACGGTGATGGTTGCCTCCTCCTGGGCTTGAAGAAGCGCGGAGCAGAGGGCTAAAGCAAAAACCAAGGAGAGGGAGCGGGTTCGTTTCATAGGATAGCTTCTTCTGGCAAAGGATGCTGGTTTTGACAAGTCAGGATCGGAAGCGGCGACCGAGCGGGAAGCTTCCAAGCATGGAAATCGAGCGAGCCCGGCGCTTGGCGAGGTTTAATGCCCTGGCAACACTGGATTCTGTTGCCGCTCCTTCGACCTCGATGTAGAAGACATAGGTTTGTGGCTGTCCGGGAACCGGGCGGGAGACGATGCGCGTCAGACTCACATTCTGTCGGGCGAATGGGCCGAGAAATTTATGAAGACTGCCGCATTGGTTGAGCAGGGTGGCGACCAATGCTGTGCGCTCTGACTTGTCCGGCGAGGTAGGTTTGCGGGCGATGGTAAAAAAATTCGTCACATTCACCTCGCTCCCCTCCGAGGGCGTTGCGAGCACATCGAGTTGGTAAATCCCGGCGGCACCTGGCGACGCGAGGGCGGCGGCTTTGGTGTCGGCCGCAGCACGCTCGCAAGCCATGGCTGTGCTGGCGACCGGAACCAGACTGGCCTTCGGATGGTGGTTTTTAAGCCAGTCCGCGTGATGCTTGATCTGGGTGAAATGCGAGTAGACCGTCCTGGGGGGAGCTCCCGTTCGTCCAAGCAGGGCGATGCGAATGTCGAGGGAGAGTTCCTCCACGATGAAAATGGATTCCGCGTGGCGGATGAGTAAATCGATCGTGTCGTAAACCGTGCCGCCCGACGAGTTCTCCACCGGCACGAGACCCAGGGGAGTGGCGCCGCTCAGAACGCTTTCGAAAACCCCGTCAATCGCTGTGCAGGCGATGAGATCGGCTTTTTTTCCGAATCGTTGCCGGGCGAGGATTCCGGAAAATGTTCCCTCAGGTCCGAGATATGCGACTTGGCTCATGCTGTCCTATTCAAACACAAAAAACATGCCTTGCGCAAATCCAAGACCGATCAGAAGCGGGAAAAAAGGCTTTCGCCATGTCGATGGCCTGCGTTAGCTCGTCCTATGGCTTATCCTCTTTGGTCTTTCCGGCGATCTCTCCCGGCTCTTGCGCTGGTTTTTCTAACCTCCTGCTCGAGCTTCAATCCACTTGGTCCTGACTCCAAAGGTCCCATGCCCCGGCCACCGCGTCCGCTGCCTCATGCGAATACCAAGTTCGCCTGGGGCTTCTCCACAGCCAGCTACCAGTATGAGGATCCCGCGGTGAAGCCGGGTGATAAGGATTATTTTTCCACCGATTGGGACATCATGGTTTCCAGAGGTGGCGCTCCCAAAAAAGGCAATGCCCTGTTTTCCTGGAGCCACTTTGAAAAAGACCTCGCCGTCTTGAAAAAGACGGGCGTCAGCCACTACCGCTTCAGCCTGGAGTGGGCTCGCATCGAACCCCGCATGGGCGAGTTTAACGAGGAGGCGATTGATCGATACGTCGAGATGGCCCGTCGCCTCAAAGCCGCCGGGATCGAGCCGGTCGTGTGCCTGTGGCATTTCACATTTCCCGATTGGCTCTCCGACAAAAAACATCCGAAGGCGTCCAACTGGCTCCATCCGAAAGCCCGCGAGCGCTGGCTGGTTTATCTGGACAAAGTGCTGCCCCGCTTCGCACCCTACGCGAATTATTTTGCCCCGCAGAACGAGCCGAATGGCCAGATCACGACAGCTTATATCGCCGGGCAGTGGCCCCCCGCCATGACGCTCGCCCTCGGCACCTACTGGAAGGCGATTGATGCCAGCACCGGGATGTTCCGTGATGCCGCCGCGCGGATCAAAAAAGTGAAGCCCTCCGCGAAGGTCGTCTCCATCGAGGCTCTGCCTTGGTGGGACCGCTCGCCGCTCGATCCGGGCGGGCTTTTCTACAATACCATGATCCACGGAAATATCGACCACCTCGACCGGGTCTGGGATGTCTGCGACATCATTGGCATCAATTACTACTACTCTCAGGTCGCCAGCCCCACTTCGTTCCTCGCCGAGTCGTGGAGGAGGGGGCACAACTACACCATGATGGGTTGGCGCGTTGATCCCAACGGCCTCTACAATGAAATCCGTCGCGTTGGAAATCGCTATGGCAAGCCCATGATGATCACCGAAAATGGCATCGCCACGCCGAACGATTCGAAGCGCATTTGGTATATGAAAAACCACCTCGCTGCCATTGGACGCGCCATCCGTGACGGCTATGACGTTCGTGGGTATTTCAGCTGGTCCCTCGCTGACAATTATGAATGGCATTACGGCTACAAAGCGCTTTTCGGCCTCTCGACGATGTCTCCTGAAACCTTCGATCGCGTTTTAAAGCCTTCGGCTTATTTCTTCGGCGACATGATCCGTTCAACCAAGACGAGTGGTGATGTCAGCAATCTTCAGCCTGCGGGCGGCTTCAAAAAACTCCCAAGTCAAAAATGAACAGCACCCGCGCGATTTATCCTGGTAGTTTTGATCCGGTCCACTTCGGCCACATCGATGTGATCCATCGTTCCCTGCATTTGTTTTCGAACCTTATTATCGCTGTTGCGGCCAGCAGGTCGAAGGGGCCGCTGTTCACAGTGGAGGAGCGTATCGCGATGTTGCGGGAGACTCTCGGCGATGAGGCTTCGATCACGATCCTGCCACTCGAAGGCTTGCTTGTGGATTTCGCCCGCGAGCACGGAGTTTTCACTGTGATTCGCGGCTTGCGCGCTGTGTCGGATTTCGAATTTGAATTCCAGATGGCGCTCATGAACCGGAAACTCGAACCCCGGCTGGAAACCGTCTATCTCACGCCCAAGGAGGACTACACCTACCTCAGTTCCCGTATCATGAAGGAGGTCGCGCGTTTTGGTGGCGATCTGAGCCAGCTCGCGCCGCCTTCGGTGGCGGAGAGGCTGGGGCGCTTGCGTTTTCAGTCGCAGGACCTGCCTTGAGTTGTTGTGCCATTGCCCTTGCGGGTCGGCGTGAAACCGAACCTCTTCTTGAAGGCCCGTGTGAAATCTCCCGGATGGCAGTAGCCGAGCGATAGGGCGGTTTCTTTCACGGATGCGCCAGCTTCAAGCATTTTGGAGGCCTCGTTCAGTTTGAGATCCAGAAAAGCCTGACCGGTGGAGACGCCGACCGCCTCTCTGAAGAGGCGATGAAGCGTCATGGTTGAGATGCCAAGATATTCCGCCAAAGCCCGAGCCGGAGCACGAATGTCGAGATGTCTTCGCATCCAGGCTTCGGCGAGGTGGAGGCGCTGGGCGTTACGAGATCCGTGGTCTTCAGGTTGACCACAAGCACGCTCGAAGGCTGCATCAATCAGACAATGCAGGGACTCAAGGATGCGAGGAGAGCGGGCATCGGTCTGTTGGATTTCCCGCCGGGTCTTGATATGCAGCTCCTCGATCTCTTTGAATGCGTCGCCGGCTGCTTTGCCGAGCCAGCATGAGCCCTCGTGTAAAGGCGTTTGAAATTGCGGACGGCGTGCCCATTCCCAGACGAGCAAACTGCATGAGGCATCTCGCCGATCCGTCCAGCCGAAGGGAATATCCGGGCCCGCGATGATCAACTGACCAGGTCCGGCTGTGTGGTTTCGGTTGCCGATTTGCAAAGAAGGATTTCCTGACATCACAGCCATGTAGGTCCACCCATGGTGCAGGCGCTGGGGAATCGGGTTTGCACCGTAATCTCTGTGTCCCCAAGCCAAATAAAGCAGGCCACCGGCTGGTTTCCCCGATTGAAGCCAGTGCGGGGACTCGGGACCTGGAAGGTAGATTTCGCGGCGGACGTTCAGGCTGCTTTTTTGGGTCTTTGGCATCGTTTTCAGTGGGATAAGCAGATTATAACATCGCGTCATTTTTTGCTATGTCATTTTATTTGAAGGCTTGATTGCAACTGGTGTTGAATGACTCTGCATTCAATTTCCTCAAACCGATCCTATGCGAATCCTCCTCACCACCACCTCCTTTCAAGATACTCCCGGCCCACATCACGACCTGCTCGCCACAACCGGTTTTGAAATTCTCCGCGAGCGCGGGCCGCTTCCCGAATCCCGTATGCTCGAGCTTGCAGGCGATTTTGACGCTTTCCTCTGTGGTGATGACGCGATCACGCGCACGGTTCTCGAGAAAGCCCTGCCGCGTCTCAAGGTGGTGGCGAAATACGGAATTGGAATTGACAAAATCGACCTCGCGTCCGCCACGGAACTGGGAATACCCGTTACCTTCTGCCCAGGTGTGAATCACACTACCGTGGCGGAGCACACCTTCGGCCTTCTGCTCGCCATCTACCGCGACATCGTGGAGCAGGCGAATGCGGTGCGCGCGGGAAATTGGAAGCGATTGACCGGGCACGAACTCATGGGAAAAACCATCGGCATTGCCGGACTCGGGCGGATTGGCAAGGAGGTCGCAACGCGTGCCCGCGCTTTCGGGATGCATGTCCTCGGATTCGATCTGTATTGGGACGATGCCTTTGCCGCCCAAAATGGTGTCCAGCGCGTTCAGGACCTGAATTCCCTTTTTGCCCGGAGCGACATCGTCTCGCTGCACATGAATCTCACTCCTGAAACCAGGGGCGCGGTGAATGCCGACTTGCTGAGACTCTGCAAGAGCAACCTCGTGCTTTTGAACTGCGCGCGAGGCGAACTGGTCGAAACGGATGCCCTGGTGGAGGCTTTGAACGAGAAGCGTATCGCCGGATACGGAGCGGATGTTCTCGATGAGGAGCCGCCACGGTCCGACCACCCGCTCCTCAAGTGCCCGGGAGCTGTCATCACCCCTCACATCGGCTCGCGCACCCATGAAAGCGTGATCCGGCAGGCTACGATGGCCGTCCAAAACATGATCAACGTCCTCGAAGGCCGTCCTGCCCTCGCCCAAGCCAACAAACTTTAACACCATGAGCGCACCTGTTGAATACTTTGTCGTCCCTGCGACCCTTCACGATGACCTCGTCCGCCGCGCCTACATGAGCCGTGGCTACAGCGCGGAGGAGGCTATTGATGCCTCGCGGTTCTGCCACAGTGCCTCGCGGCATGGCATCCGCACGCACAACGCCCTGAAGGCCCTTCACCTTGATGACCTCTTCGGCAGCAAGGTGGGGGAATGGGTTCCCGGTGCCGAGATCGAAGTCCTGCCCTCGCGTTTCGCGGCGGCTGAAATCTGGGACGGACACAAAAAACTCGGCCAGGCTGTGGCCTACAAGGCCATGGAGCGTTGCATGCAGTTGGCTGATCAATTTGGCATCGGGATGGTGAGCGTGGACAATGCCACCCACTACCTTTGGGGTGGAGGATACGTGATCGACGCGGCTCAAAAAGGCTATATTGCCTACACGAATTGCACCTCCGCCACCTCCGAGGTGGTTCCCTTTGGAGGCAAGACGCCGACCATGGGCACGAATCCCCATTCCTGGGGCTTCCCCACTCAATCGGCGGTCGGATTTCCCGTCGTGATTGATTGGGCCACATCCACTGTGGCGATGGGGCGCGTTCAGCAATTCGCCCGCGAGGGGCGCGAACTCGGCTCGGGCTGGGCGGTGGATGCCGAGGGCAAGCCAACGACGGACCCGAACCGGGCTGTCGCGCTTCTGCCTTTCGGTGCGCACAAAGGCTACGGACTCGGCCTGATCGACGAACTCTACGCCGCATTCATCGGAGGGTCGCTACCTTCGATCCGCGGAACGAAAAAAGGCGACGCCGGCGAGAAGCGGGGCTCGACATTTTTCTTCCAATGCATCCATCCCGATGCGATGCGGGGTCACAACTACGCGCATGGCCGCTCGCAGCAGGAAAATCTCAAGGCCTGCATTGCCGACATTCTCGGCCAGGGCAACGAAGGCTGCCTGCTGCCGGGCCAGATTGAGGCCGACGCAGCCAGACTCACCGATCACCACGGCGGTTTGCTTTTCACCAAGGCCGAAATCGAAGGCTTTACCCATATCACCGATGAGCTTGGCGAACCTGCTTGGAAGCCAAGCGATTTTCGTAGTATCACCATCTAAATCATATATCCCATGCCACTCCCGCTCCGCGAACCATCCACCTGCCTTTACGATCAAATCTCCCTCGGCGAAGTCATGCTGCGCCTCGATCCCGGTGAGGGCCGCATCCGCACGGCCCGTCACTTCACCGCATGGGAAGGCGGCGGCGAATACAATACCTCGCGCGGACTCCGCAAATGCTTCGGCCTCCGCACCGCCGTCTGCACGGCTCTGGTGGACAACGAAATCGGCCACCTCATCGAGGATTTCATCATGCAAGGCGGTGTTGATACCGAGTTCATCAAATGGCGCGAGGACGATGGTATCGGCCGCTCCGTTCGCAATGGCCTGAATTTCACCGAGCGCGGATTTGGAATTCGTGGCGCGGTCGGCAATCCCGACCGTGGCAACAGCGCCGCCTCGCAACTCAAACCCGGCGACTACGACTGGGACCACATTTTCGGACAACTCGGAGCCCGTTGGTTCCACACCGGCGGGATTTTTGCCGCCTTGTCCGAGTCAGCCGCACAGATCACGATCGAGGCTGTCACGGCCGCCAAAAAATACGGCACCATCGTAAGCTACGATCTCAACTACAGGCCTTCGCTGTGGAAATCCATCGGTGGCCAGGCCAAGGCCCGCGAGGTGAATCGGGAAATTGCCAAGTTTGTCGATGTCATGATCGGCAACGAAGAAGACTTCACGGCATCCCTCGGCTTCGAGGTGGAAGGGATGGACCACAACCTCAGCACGATCGAGACCGATGCCTTCAAACGCATGATCGAGACCGCCGTTAAGGAATACCCGAACTTCAAAGTCGCTGCGACCACCCTCCGCCGCGTCATCACTGCTTCTCGAAACGACTGGAGCGCGATTTGCTGGCATGACGGCGCGTTTTACGAAAGCCGCAAGTATCCCGAACTCGACATCCTCGACCGCGTCGGAGGAGGCGACAGCTTCGCCAGCGGCTTGGCCTTTGGATTCCTCTCCGAAAACGATCCTCAAGCTGCGGTGGACTACGGCGCCGCGCACGGGGCGCTCGCCTCAACCACTCCCGGCGATACCTCGATGGCCACCCGCAAGGAGGTTGAGAAACTCATAAAGGGCGGGGGAGCCCGCGTGGTGAGATAGGTTCCGCCCTATGCGGTGTGACCTTGTATTGCAACCCGCTCCTTTTTTGCGACGCGCGAACGCCTTTTCTCCTCGCCAACCTGACATTCTTTCGCCTAGCCTGCCAGACTGCTTTTTCAATTTATGAAGACAAAAAAATCCGCTGCCAAGAAATCCACCGCCACGCCCGACAGGGGGCAAGTCATGAATGGCGCGGAAATTCTTGTCGCCTGCCTTGAACGCGAGGGTGTGGAGGTTGTTTTCGCCTACCCCGGTGGCTGCTCGATGCCGATACATCAGGCCCTGACAAAAACCGATAAAATCCGGACTATTCTTCCCCGCCACGAACAGGGTGGTGTGTTTGCTGCCGAGGGCTATGCCCGTGTCACGGGCAAAGTCGGGGTCTGTATGGCCACATCCGGCCCCGGCGCCACAAACCTTGTCACCGGCATTGCCGACGCCTTCATGGATTCCATCCCGCTCGTCGCGATCACTGGCCAGGTGCCCCAGGAAATGATCGGTCGCGGAGCCTTCCAAGAGACGGACGTTTTTGGAATGACCCTTCCGATGGTCAAGCACAGCTACCTGGTGTGGGATGTGAACGAGATTCCCCGCATCGTCAAAGAAGCCTTTCACATTGCCTCCACCGGCCGCCCGGGCCCTGTGTTGATTGATATTCCCAAGAACATTCAGAATCTCACAACCCAGCCGATTTTTCCGAAAACCGTTCATCTGCGTGGCTACAACCCGGAGCGCAAAGCGGATGATGTCGCCCTGAACGAGTTGATCGGGATGCTCGGTCAGGCGAAAGCCCCGATGATCTATAGTGGCGGAGGCGTCATTTCCAGCGAGGCCTCGGCCGAGCTTCTGGAGTTTGCCGAACGCACCCAGATTCCTGTGGCCACGACGCTCATGGGCATTGGTGGATTCCCGGAAACACACACTCTCTCGCTCAAATGGCTCGGAATGCACGGCACCGTTTATGCGAACAACGCCGTGAACGAAGCAGACCTTCTTCTTGCCATCGGCGTGCGTTTCGACGACCGCGTCACTGGCAAGGTGGAAAAGTTCTGCGAGCACGGGAAAATCGTCCACATCGACATCGACAACTCAGAAATCAACAAAAACAAGGCCGTTTGCCTCCCGATCCTCAGCGATTTGAAATATGCCCTGAGCCGATTGAACACACTGCTCGACCAAGCCGGCTTCAAACGCACAACCAAAAATTACTCCCGCTACGCCGACTGGTATCGGCAAATCCACGAGTGGAAAACCAAACACCCGCTCTCCTTCAAGGACACGGACGATGTGATCCAGCCTCAGCACGTCATTCGTCTTCTGTGTGAGATGACCAAAGGCGAAGCCATTATCACGACCGGCGTCGGCCAGCACCAGATGTGGGCCGCGCAGTTCTACGACTTCGACGCCCCCAGACGCTTGGTGACCTCCGCCGGTCTGGGATCCATGGGCTTCGGCTACCCCTCTGCCATGGGTGCCAAGGTCGGAATGCCCGGCAAGCAGGTCATCGACATCGATGGCGATGGCTCTTTCCTTATGAACGTCCAAGAGCTTGCCACTGCCCACATCGAGGGCATTGCCGCGAAGGCGATCATTCTGAACAACCAGCATCTTGGCATGGTCGTGCAGTGGGAGGACCGCTTCCACGGTGGCAACCGGGGCCATACCTTCCTCGGAGACCCCCGCGACTTGCAACGCATCTACCCGGATTATGTCGATATTTGCAAAGGCTTCGGCGTGACTTGCGAAAGGGTTGTGCACAAAAAAGACCTGCCTGCCGCGATGAAGCGCATGCTGGACTCCAAAGATGTCTACGTTCTTGATGTGATGACTCCCTACACCGAGCATGTCCTGCCCATGATTCCATCTGGCAAGACCTACAAGGATATCATCACAGAATAACGCAACCGACACATCAGGGGCCGCATTTGTTCTTGTAATGTTGCGGATTCCCCTACTCGCGGCCAAATTGTTCGAATCCGCGCGCATGGTGCCAACTCCTGCAGGGCTTCACTGGAAGACCGCAGCCACACCCCAGTGCATGGCCATGGCAAAGCCAAGGCAGTAGGGCAGCACACCCAGGGAGAGGCAGCGAAAGTTTTCAGAGGGCGCTCGCCGACGGCCAGCGCGATGAGACACCCCGCTTGGGGGCCAATGGTCAGGGGCGCAATCAAGCCAAGACCCGGTAGTCCGAAAGTAAGCGTTGCGCCGAGCACCACCTGCCGTAGGTAGTGAAGGTGTCGTAGTCTGG
>JBAWVX010000018.1:0-46332 GCA_037147075.1 bacterium | reverse complement strand
GAGGGTTTGCCGTGCAAACAAGTTTTAAAGTCTAAAAACAAGCTCACTTTGGTATCACAATCTCGGTTGTGCCACAGTGCGTTTTGCCTCGAAACATCGAACTCGATCGGCTGACCATGAAAGTTGATGGAATTCACCATCTCCAATCATCCGGGCCATGTTACTACGATGAGGAGAGCAGGTCCGGGCGTTTTTTTCGTGTCGCGTCGAGGGCGGTTTTGTGACGCCATTTTTCGATGGCCGCGTGGTTGCCGCCGAGGAGGATTTCGGGGACTTTCCAGCCTTTGTAATCGGCGGGGCGGGTGTAGTGGGGGTGGTCGAGGATGCCGGTGGAGAAGGAATCCTGCTGGGCGGATTGTTCGTCGCCGAGCACGCCCGGAATGAGACGGACGATGGCATCCGTGACGACGAGCGCGGGCAGGACGCCACTCGTCAGCACATAGTCGCCGATGGAAATTTCGTCATCGACGAGGTGCTCGGCCACGCGCTGGTCGATGCCCTCGTAGTGGCCGCAGAGAAAAATGAGGTCGCTTTCCTTGGCCAGTTCGCGGGCCATGGGGTCGGAAAATTTTCGCCCCTGCGGCGTGAGGAGGATGACTTTGGATTCGGGGGAACGGATTTCGGAGAGCGCGAGGTCGATGGGCTCGATCTTCATGACCATGCCCGGGCCGCCGCCGTAGGGGGCGTCATCCACAGTGCGGTGGCGGTCGTTGGTCCAGCGCCGGAGGTCCACCGCCTCGAGCGTGGCGATTTGTTTTTCCTGCGCCCGCTTCAGAATGCTCTCGGAAAAAACGCACCGGCAGACATCGGGAAAGATCGTGAGGATTTGAATTTTCAAGGGTGGTCGGGAAGATTGCGTGTCGGAATTTTCGGTAAAGTGCTTTAATTCGCAATCGTGCCCAAGCCCAAATCCAGCAAAAAGACGCGCCGCCCGGCCAAGCCACTTGCGAAGGAAAAACGCAAGATTCGTCACATCCTGCTTTTTGCGCTTCTGAAGATCGGCATCGTCACCGCTTTGCTCTGGGCGCTGATCGGCGCGGGATACTACGGCTGGGCTCACTTGTTCGATATCCGGGAAATCCACCACATGGACGAGCGCTCCGTCATCTACGACCACGAGGGGAAATTTTATTCGCGCCTCGCGGGCGAGAACCGTGTCGTCGTGCCGTTCGACAAGGTTTCAAATGATTTCTACAATGCGCTCATCAGCCGCGAGGACACGAGATTTTATCAGCACCACGGCATCGACCCCATCGGCATAGCGCGCGCTGTGTTTCGCAATCTCTTCCTCGGCGGCTTCCGCGAGGGGGCGAGCACCATCACGCAACAGCTCGCCCGCAACAGCTTCCCGCTCGGTGGAAAAAACCTTCACCGCAAACTCATCGAAGCCGCTCTGGCCTTCCGCATCGAGACGGAACTCACTAAAGAGGAAATCCTCGAGGCGTATGTGAACCGCATCTACTTCGGCTCGGGCACCTACGGGATCGAAGCGGCCAGCCAGACCTACTTCGGCAAACCGGCATCCAAACTCAATCTGCCGGAATCGGCCACCCTCGCCGGCCTCATCCGCAGCCCGAACCGATTCTCCCCGCTCAACAATCCGGATGGCTCCCTGCGCGAGCGCAACACGGTGCTCGGCCGCATGCGCGATCTCGGTTTGATCACCAGCCTCGAATACGACGATGCGGCCGCGAGCCCGCTTCTCGCGATGCCGCGTGTCAAAACCTCGCCGGAGGACAACTGGGCGATGGATGCCATACTTCGCGAGTTGGAGCTGGTCTTGGAGTCCGGGCAGATGAACGAGGGCGGGCTGAAAATTTACACAACCATAGATGGTCCGCTTCAGGCCGCTTCGGAAGAGGCGGTGCGCTATCGTCTCAGCGAAGTGGAGGCCCAGCCAGGCTATCCGCACAAGCCGATGAGTGATTTTGAGAATACGGTTCTCGATGGCGAAAAATCCGCCCCCTACCTGCAGGCGGCGGCCATCGCGCTGGATAACAAAAGCGGCGGCATCCGCGCGATTGTCGGTGGACGCGATTACCAAAAAAGCAAGTTCCACCGCGCCCTGTTCGGCAGGCGTCAGGCGGGGTCGGTCATCAAGCCTTTCGTTTATGCCTGCGCTTTTGAGGCAGGAATCGCTCCCAATGAACCCGTCTCTGACGACCGCATCCAACCCGGAGAGATCCCCCGCAAATTCGGCTCTTACGATCCCGCGAACTCCGATGGAACCTACCGCGGACTGCAACCCGCCGGCGAGGGCCTGATTGACTCGCGGAACACGATGACCATTCGCCTCGGCCTGAGAGCCGGCCTGGACCGTGTTGCCAACATGATCGTGAAGGCTGGCATTGCAGCCGACCCTCCACGCTACCCGGCCATTTGCCTGGGGGCGTTCGAAACCAATCTCAAGGACATCACCTCCGCCTACACGGCCTTCGCCACCGGCGGGGTGAAGCTCCAACCCTACCTGATCGACCGTGTCTTCGATGCCCATGGGAATGTCCTCTACAAATCCACGCGAGGGCGAATCCCTGTCATCAATCCGGCAGCCGCCCGCATGACCTCCTCATTGTTGGAGGAGGTCGTATCTCGCGGCACCGCCGCGCGCGCGAGGGAATTCGGACTCACCGGCAAAGGCGCGGGAAAAACCGGAACAACCAACAACTATCTCGACGCCTGGTTTGTCGGATTCGACAATTCACTCACCTGCGGCGTCTGGGTGGGCTTCGACAAACCCCGCTCGATCAAGCCCGGCGGCTACGGAGGCGCGCTCGCCCTGCCGATCTGGGTGGATATCATCGAGGCCGCGAAGAGGTGAAGGTTCGTGCCGTGTTGCTAAATTTAGATTCAGGCCAGCTTGGCGCGGCGGATCACCGCCTCGGCGGCAAGGCTGAGGTTGCCGTGGCGCTTGGCCAGGCGCTCGAGTTTATCCCGAACCTCGGGCGCAAGCAGCAGGGTGGTTCGCACATGCGGGCGCGCTTTGCGGCCAGCCCCTGGACGGTATCCGCCTCGCATGGACTCGAGAGCCTTGCTTGCCGCTTGGCGAACAGCCTGCATTTCTTGCGGCAAGGTATTGGAGCGTATGGAAGAGAGGTTGTCCTCGATTTTCTGTTCGTAAGAGGTCAAGGGAACGCTCAGGGATTTTTTCAGGTTGTATTTCATCGGTGATGGATTTTTTGGAGTTTGCGGGAGGGAAAAGCGGTAATCATGCGCAAATCATTTCCACGGAATTCGCACGGCACGGCATGAACATAGCCGTTTATATCAACTGCGAGCACGATTTGTCCTGAATGCGTCGAGTCGGGTATAATGTCCAAAAGACCACCTGTTTCTATTGCTTCCAGAATCATTTCCCATGTCAGTCCGCGATCCTTCAGGCTTTGTTTATTCGGGTCGCCTGGCAGGATGCGCATTTGAAAAAGTTAACACTTTTTCAATGCTCTGCAATCTGAGATCAATAAATTCAAATCAGCGAATTTCCTGATCCAATACCCTGTATTTTGGGTCCGCCTATTGCAACCGCACATTGAATTCCAGCTTCCAGCTTTCGCCGGAGGCGGGGTGCAGGAAGTGGAGTTCGAGGTTGCCGAGTTCAGTGACTCGGGCTTCCAGGCGCACGGGGATTTCCTCGCTGGGTTGATGGCCTGCGGGCGGGGGGATTTCGATTTGCAGGCGTGCGGATTCCTCGAGTTCGTTGGCGTCCGGCAGGAGTTGGCCGGCTTGGTCGCCGGCGCGGACTTCGGATTGGAAGAAGCGGAATTCGGAGGCCTCGCCGGTGTAGAGAAGGAATTCCTGTCCGGCGAGTTCGACACGGCTTCCCTCCTCCATGCCTTGCGGGGCGACGCAGAGGGCCTTGGTCGCGGGGCGGCGGCCGGGAACCGCCATGGCGGAGGATTCCATGCCGATGTAGTAGGAGCGCGCGGTTCCCGATTTGATGCGGAGGCCCTGGCCTGTGGCGCGCAGACGCGCGTAGGCGGCCGCTCCGAGTGCCACGGCGTGGTCGGGACGCGAGCCTTCCAGTTCACGGATCGGTGTGCCTGCCCACTGCCCGAGTTGGTCCAGCACGCGCTGGCGGAGGGTGGAGGCATTGAAGACGCCTCCGTTGAAAAGCACGGCATCCGGGAGCAGAAGCGGAGAGCGCTCGAGCCGCGCCGCGCCTCCGATCGCCTCGATGAGGTGCGGCGAGGAGGAGGCGTTCGCCTTGGCTCGGGACAGGAAGCGGGCGAGGTGCTTGGAAATGGCGGCTTCCGCCGCATAGGGCAGGCCGGATTCCCGGAGTCCCCCAGGTCTGCGGAGGAGGGGCATTTCGTCGGAGGCCACGAGCGGGAAAAATCCCTCGATGGCGATTTGGCGGATTTCCTCCTGGGTGAGAGTGGTGCTGACGGTCGATGCGATGAGCTTGCGTCCGCGCGATGGAATAGAGATTGGCATCTCGGAGAGGCCGGGATTCGAGAGCATGGCTTCCTTGGCGGATCTCACGGCTTGCACGAGGGCCAGGAATTGCCAGTCGTCGAGAGTGGTTCCGGCGGTGGCGACTTTTTCCGACACCGCATGGGCGAGGGCGAGATCGATGTTGTCACCGCCGAGCAGGAGGTGCTCGCCCACGGCGATGCGCTCCAGCGCAAGATTGCCATCCTTTCCGGTCACGGCGATGAGGCTGAAATCCGCCGTGCCTCCGCCGACATCGCAGACGAGGAGAAGGTCTCCGGATTGAACCTGCTTCCGCCACTCGCCGCCCTGGTTTTCCAGCCAGGCGTAGAAGGCCGCCTGGGGCTCCTCGAGGAGGGTCACCTCGCCGAGACCCGCTTGCCTCGCCGCCTCGAGCGTGAGCGCCCGCGCGGCTTCGTCAAAGGACGCTGGAACGGTGATGACCACATGTTCCAACGAGGCGGCGGGCTGCGTGGCGCGGAGATTTGCCAGAATGTGGGAGAGGAGTGCGCGGGAGACCTCGAGAGGGGAAAGTTTTTTCTCCACCGTCGTGCTTCCCCAGGGAAGGATCGGCCCGCGCCGGTCGGCGTGCGGATGGCAGAGCCAGCTTTTTGCCGAGGCAATGAGGCGGTCGGGCTGCAGGGCTCCACGATCCCTCGCAAAAATGCCCAAAAACGAGCGGGCCTCTTCTTGCTGCCACGGGAGTCGCGGGCTGCTTTCGGAAATCTCGCCTGCGGCGGGTATGTAAACGGAGGAAGGCAGAAGCGTGTTTTCGCCGATGCCGGTGGCATTGATCACCTGCGTGATGGGAAGCGTTTGCGGCAGGCCGGTATCGCCTACCTGTGCGACGGCGCAGTTGCTGGTGCCGAGGTCGATTCCGAAGTAGTCGCTCATGTTTGGATCAATTTGCACCCACTTCGACCTCCGCCGGTGCGAGGACCGGCCAGGGGCGCTGTGCGCTCGTGCCGGTAACGCGCGGGAGCTTCACGCTCCGTGCGGCCCAGCCGGGATGAAGGAGTTTTCCTTGATAGGGAGGCTGATCGGGAACGGAGCCGAGCAGTTTGTAAGCGGGCGCGTCAAAGCCGGCTTCGAGGGTGAGCGTCGAACCCTCGGATTCGCTTTGCAGTGGTGAGATGTCAAAATACTCATCAAGCACCTTGCGGCAGCCGGCGTGGACGACGCGGGCGGCGGAGCCGAGCTGGGCATCCGAAGCGGCGGCGATGTCCTCTTTAGTAAAATCGACCAAGCGGCCGTGCTCTTGAAGAAGTGCCAGAAACGCGACGATCTCGGCTTCGGCCCGGGGTGGCGGGGGAGGGGATGTCTTGGCGCTCTCAGGCTGTTGCTTCGGCTTCGGCCGGATGGCCAGAAACACCAGGACCATGCCGATGGCGGCAGACGCCGTCTGCGCGGCGAGGGTAAGATTTTGTTGTGGAAAATAAACCGCTGCCGCGTTGAGACCAAGAAGGACGGCGCCACTGGCGATGAGGCTGTTTTTCATACGGTGTCGGATAGTGCGAGATGCGGCATTTCTTGGCAATGGAGATTCCACCTCCCTCGGGGTTGGCTTTTGCGTTTGATTTTTCGGCGGCAGTGCGGGAGGATATCAACTTGCAGCACCCGTAGCTCAATTGGATAGAGTGACGGTCTCCGAAGCCGTAGGTTGTGGGTTCGACCCCCGCCGGGTGCACATTCCGCTAGGACGCGTGATTTTGGTGTTGCACTCACGTGTTGATTCATTAGTCTTGCCAACCTGTCTTTTCCCAAGCCTGGAAGATTGATCCTGCGGACGGAGAAGGCGAAAAAACCCACAAACCCTTTCGCCAGGGTAGCTCAGAGGTAGAGCAGGGGACTCATAAGCCCTTGGTCGGGAGTTCAATTCTCCCCCCTGGCACCAACACATTTTATGGCCAATACAAAATCAGCAGAAAAAAGCGCACGCCAGAGCGACAAGCGCCACGCCCGGAATTCCGCAGTCATCACCGCGATCAAATCGCGCCAGAAAAAACTTCGCACCGCCATCTCGAGCGGTGATGCCGCAGCGGCCAAGGCCCAATTTGACGATCTTTCTTCCGCTCTGGACAAAGCGGCAAAACGTGGTATTATTCATTGCAACGTGGCGAACCGCCGGAAAAGCCGCCTCAACAAGGCAGTGATCGGCGCCAAAGCCGCAAAGTAATTTTCACCGATTTCCCCCTCATTCGAACGGCGCGATCCGCTAACACGGACGCGCCGTTCGATATTTTTACCGTGCCGAACCGAAGAGGATTTGTTTGATTCGGGCATGGCAAAAAACCGCCGGCGTTCGGTGAAGAAGACGCGCCAGTCCCTTTACTCCACGCTGACCGGTGTGGAGTTCGGTTATGTGCCGAAGCGCTGGGTGAAACTCCCGGCAGGTGTATTGCTCCTTCTGCCATGCACAATTCTGACGCTGACATTCCACGGTGCGTTTTTGAAGAGCGCGGCCTATCACGGATTTTTCGGTAGCGAGGAGGTGCGCGGCTTCGCGGTCGGCGGGCTGGTTGGTCTGCTCTGGTTTTTATCCTGCAAACCTCTTCGACTCCTGTATGTGATGGGCCACGAACTCACTCACGCGTTGTGGGTCTGGATGCACGGCGGCCGCGTGCATGAGTTCCATGTGTGGGAAAACGGGGGGCATGTCGTGACGGACAGGACGAACACGCTGATTATCCTGGCGCCGTATTTTTTCCCTTTCTACACGGTTTGCTGGGTTTTGGCCTATGGGTTTGCCCTCTTCTGTTTCAAGCTGTCCGGTTTTCCGGGTTTGCTCTACTTTGGCATCGGCTTCACCTGGCTTTTACACCTCGCCTACACGGTTTGGATGATTCAAAAAGGCCAGCCCGACATCGAATACGGTGGCGTTTTTTTCTCCCTCACGGTCATCTATCTCGCGAACCTTTCATTCATCTCAGCCCTCCTCGTCATCGCGTCCCCGAGCGTGGGGTGGAAGGGCTTTGCCGCGGATTTGTTGCACAATGCCACCGAGGTCTCGTCCCTGATCGTGCAAGGGCTGGAAGCCCTCGCGAGGCACATCTCACGGTGGGTTTCGAAGAGCGGAACAGAGTGAACTTCAGCCCTTGCGCAGTGGCTTGCCGCTGAGAGCAGCAAAGGCTTTGAGCTGCGAGGGGGTGAGAATGGCCTTTATCTGGGCGGCTTGCCGCAGACGATAATCGCGGAGGATGTCGATGCGGTTTTTGTTGGAGATCGAGCCGGATGAGGCCGCGTGGTTGATCTCTGCAACAAATTCCAACCCCCGGATGCGCAAGGCCTCGATGGAAGCAGACTGGGCGAGGGTCAGATGCAGTCGCTTCTGAAGCTGCGGAGAGACCAGCATGCTGTAGGTGAGGAGTTGGTTTTGAATTTCTCCGAAGCGGGCGAATTGGGCTGGATTGAGGAGGGCCAGCGCTTTGGCGTTGTTGCTGTCGATCAGCGCAAAAAGGCGCTCGTCCGGGGAGAGACTGGAGCCAGCCGCCTTTGGCTCCTTCAAAATCGCTTTTGAATGGGATTTCAACTCGTTGCGCAGAGCCTTGATTTGCGCGGTTTGTGCGGGATTCAGATTGAGGTCCGAACGGACCGCAGGCACTTCCATCAGGAGAGTCACCGAGCCCGGATAATCGGTCGCGCGGGTGGTGGCATGCAGCGAAGCAGATGCGGCAAGGGCCAGACCGAGAATGCCGAGCAGGGTTTTTTTGGCCATGGAATGTTAGAAGCTTTTCGCGATGATTTGTTCAAGGTGGACGATGTCCACTGCGAATTTGCGAATGCCCTCGGCCAGTTTGTCGGTGGCCATGGCGTCCTCGTTGAGCATCCAGCGGAAGGTTTTTTCATCCATCGCGATTTTTTCGATGCTGGCGGCGACAGCTGTTTCGGCATCGAGTTTGCGGGTGATGGGCTCGGAGGATTCCTTAAGTTCCTTGAGGAGTTCGGGAGCGATGGTGAGGAGGTCGCAGCCGGCGAGTTCGCGGATCTGACCGGTGTTGCGGAAGCTGGCCCCCATGACTTGGGTGTGGTAGCCGAATTTCTTGTAGTAGGTGAAAATGCTCTGCACCGACTGCACGCCTGGGTCCTCGGCTCCCACATATTCCTTGCCGGTTTTCGCCTTGTAGTAGTCGTAGATCCTGCCAACAAACGGCGAAATCAAGCGCACGTCAGCCTCGGCGCAAGCGATGGCCTGGGGCAAGGAGAAAAGGAGCGTGAGATTGCAGTTGATGCCTTCCTTTTGGCAGATCGCGGCAGCCTGGGCGCCCTCCCAGGTCGAGGCGATTTTAATGAGAACGCGTTCGCGGGGCGTGCCGAGTTTCTCGTAGAGGCCGATGAGGTAGCGGGCCTTCTCCACAGTGGCTTCGACATCAAAAGAAAGGCGGGCGTCCACCTCGGTGGAAACGCGGCCTGGCACGATGGAGAGAATTTCGCGACCGAAGGCGATGAGCAGATCGTCGATAACTTTGCCGTGCAGTGCGGAGCCAGTGAGTGAGGATTCGCGGTTGTCAGCGATGGCTTTTTCGAGAAGGGGCTTGTATTCGGCCTGCTGGACGGCTTTGAAAATGAGCGTGGGATTCGTGGTGGCATCCTGCGGTTCATAGGCTCGGATGCTTTCGAAATCGCCCGTGTCGGCGACGACTGTGGTGAATTGCTTGAGTTGGTCGAGTGCGGTGGGTTGGCTCATGGTTTCAAAAATCCTGCCCAGCTTGTGAAAGCGGGTCGCGGAATGCAATCGGTAAATCAAGACGCCATCGACACGATCACAGGCGGAAGAACGCCTCGGCGGTGCGTGTGGTGGCGATGGCGATCTCCTCAAGGGTGTGGTGGCGGATTGCGGCGATTTTTTCGGCGACGAGCCGTGCGTGGGCCGGTTCGCAGCGCTGGCCTCTGTGCGGCACCGGCGCGAGGTAGGGGCAGTCGGTCTCCACCATGAAGGCGTCCAACGGAATGGCGGCGGCCACCTCGTGCACGAGGGCGGCATTTTTAAAGGTGACGATGCCTGTGAATGAAACCAGGTGTCCGAGGGCGAGAATTTCCCGCGCTTGATCAGGGGTGTTGCCGAAGCAATGAAAGACTCCGCGCAGGCGGCCCGTGTAATTTTTTAGAATTTCCAGTGTGTCGTTCCATGCGTCGCGCTGGTGGATGACGACATTCAGGCCGAGTTCCGCCGCCAGATCGAGCTGGGCCGTGAAGGCCTCTGCTTGAGCGGCCTTGTAGGCTCCATCAATGATTGCAGCCTGCGTATCATCGAGTGTCTCGGCTTGCAGGGCGCTGATGGCCGCGGTCGAGGCGAGGTTCTCGGAGGGGAGGTGGTGGTAATCCATGCCGGTTTCGCCGATGGCGGCAACTTTCGGATGGGAGGCAAGCGCACGGATACCATCGAGCCAGCCCTCTTTTTCCTCGGTGACATGGGTCGGATGCAGGCCCACAACCGCGCGCACACCGTCGAACTTTTCGGCAAGCGCCACCGCGCGGCGACTGCTTTCCAGTCCAGTTCCGATGCTGATGATCCGCTCCACTCCAGCGCGGCGGGCGGTTTCGATGACCTCCTCCAAGTCCTTTTGAAAATCCGGATAATCCAAGTGGGCGTGGGTATCGATGAGCATGGAGGGATCGTTCGGCCAAGCAGCGCCTGGGTTCAAGGGGAAAACCGCGCAACGCGACTTAGCGCAGAGTGCGCCGCTCAAGCCAAGCGGCAATGTCGGCCACCACAATATCTCGATCCCAGTCGTGCCAGAGCAGATGGTAGGCGTCTGGATAATGCCGCAGCGATTTGTCCGAAGCGGGAATTTTTTCAAACCAGGAATCGATCTGCTCCGGCCTCACGAAGCAGTCGTTGCCAGCGGCCAGCACGAGCGTCGGGGTGCGGAGTCCTTCGGCGAGAGATTTGCTTGCGTGGATGAGGTCGCCAAGTTCCACCAAAAAACGCAGGCTGAATCCGCGCATATGGTGTGGTTTATCACTCAGGGAGTCTTGGTAGGCACGATCGCGCGTCAGCGTTGGGGCTATGCGTTTTCCATTCACAAATCGGCTGGGCGTGAGCCTCGCCTGAGGCGCGACTTTTGCCGCGTGGCGTAAAATCCATCGCAAAGAGCCATGCACTGCGCGCCGCAACCCGACCACGGGAACGGATAAAACCACCCCATCCAACGCATGGCGAGGGTCGCCGGTTTTTTGGAGCCATCCGGCAAAACCTGAAGCCAGGAGCGAACCCATACTCTCACCCATGAGAAAAATCTGGCGTCCCTCGTAAGTCCTCCTCAACGCTGCCACAAAGGCCGCGATGTCAAGCATCTGGGTTTCAAAGTCCAGCGCAGCTCCACGCCGCGCAGCGATGTGGTCGCTGCCCTGCCCGCGCAGGTCGAGTGCATGGAACGCATAGCCGGGAATCCCCGCCGGGAGCGGGTGAAACTGCTCGCCGGAGCCGTTCATCCCATGGATGCAGGCGACCACCGCCCTGCAATCCTGGGTGTTCCAGGAGTGTGCGCTGCGCATCTCGCCGTCATGCGTCGTCCAGGAAAATCTCATTGCCAATTTCCAGTCGGGGAATAAATCCGAGGGCATGAAGCGCCTCGCAGCCCTTGTTTTTCTCTTCCAGACGTTCTCCGCATTTTCGGCCCAACTTGATCTCGCCCTGATCCAATTTCCAGAAGTAAAAACCGCACAGGAACTCAATGCTGCGCTTGACGGTGTGAAGCTTTCGGAACTCACCAATGCCGATCGCACCGTCACTAGCGTGCCGTATTTGAGAGGCGGCACGGTTCTCTTCGCCCAGTCCGCCCCGGCCTCCGCTGTTTTGAACTCCTCCACGCGGCTTGCGAATTCACGAGCGGATGTCACCGGCACCCTCAATCAAAAGGCTCTTCAAGTGGAGATTCGCCTCTCCGAGGGCGTCGAAGCGGGCCTCCGGCGTTTTTCAAGCCGCACCTACTCGGGCTTTGCCACTCTCTCCGCGCCGCAGCCCTGCGTGCTTTCCATCCGCACCTTGAAGGGAAAAACCAGCTCCGTGACCAAAGGTAAATCCGAGGTGAAAGAATCCACCACCTGTTATGTCATCCTTGCCCAACGGCACTGAGTTTTTTCAAATCCATTTTTTGCGTTTAAAAAACATCAACATTCCCCCCGAGATCAGGAGGCACAGCACCCAGAAGAAAGCATATCCGAACGGCCACGAGAGTTCCGGCATATTCGTCGGAAACTCGGTTTTGAAATTCATTCCATAAACGCCGGCCAGGAATGTCAGCGGAATAAAAAGGACCGAGACAATGGTCAGCACACGGATGATTTCATTCGTCCGGAAACCCACGCTGGAGAGGTAGAGGTCCATGAGGCCCGCGCTAAGGTCGCGATAGCTCTCAATGATGTCGATGATCTGGGTGACATGGTCGTAGCAGTCGCGAATGAAAAGCTGGGTGGACCGTGTCACCAACCCGGAGTCGTCGCGCATAAGGGTGCTAAAAATTTCGCGGTGGGGCCAGGCCGCACGCCGCAAAGCGAGAAGAAGCCTCTTTGCTTCGTAGAGCTTCCTCAAGCTGCTCCGCGCGGGCTTTTCCAGCAGCTCCTCCTCCACCTCCTCGATGCTGTCACCCACGGATTCGAGAACCGGGAAAATCTGGTCCACGACAGCATCCAATAACGCATAAGCCAGGTAATCAGACTTCATCCGCCGCGCGTAGCCGCGACCGGATTTCAACCGGGTCCGCACGGCATCGAACACATCGTGAGCGGCATCCTCCTGGACAGTGATCAAAAACGAGTCGCCGAGAAAGAAGCTCACCTGCTCAAAGCAAAGTTCGTCGCCTTCTTGAAAGTAGACCATCTCGCTCACGATAAAAAAATGGTTTTCAAAAGGCTCGATCTTCGGCCTCTGCGCCGTGTTCAACACATCCTCCACCGCCAGCGCATGGAGGCCAAAACGCTCTGCCACCCGCTCCAGTAAAGGCACATCGCCCAGTCCCTCGATATCGATCCAGTTCACTTTCGTGGCATCGTATTTTGCCATCAGGCTGTCCCAATCTTGAAACTCCTCGTCCAAGAAAAACTCAGCATCGAACTGGATCAACCTCAACTTGGCAGCTCCCGATGCGCCTGGCGGAGAACTCAGCGTTCCCGGCGGCGTGCCGGATGGTTTGTAACAAAAACGAATCATACTCCTTCCCGCTACATCAAAGAGCCCTCGTCGCACACCATCTTTTTTGAAACAAAAAGATTGCTTCCTGGCGGGTTAGAGGTTTGTTCATGAAACAAACTCTCGGTGCCAATTAGATATGCCTCACCGCAACACAGATCTGGCTCGCAAAGCAAATCGGTCTCTAAAGGTCCACAAAACAAGAAACCTGTGAAAGACCGACTTTCGCGCATAACTTTTTCGTTGAGTTTGTTACAAGATTAAAATAAGAATATTTTATATGTTAAACGACCAAAAGATGGATCAGCGCATTACGGTGCGGCTGACTGACGATGAACTCCAAGCCGCTGAGCGCGCAGCCGTCGCCGAGGGCGATCGGAAAATCAGCACTCTCATCAGACGTGCTCTGTTGGTTTTCCTCCGCGACCGCGGATATACCAACCCAAGTCTGCTGGCCAATCCCGGCACGGCCCCTTTCAGCCCCGGCTATTTGAAGGTTGAGACCCAGCCACATCAACAATCGACGCCTGCCGGATACGGTGCACCAGCCCCGCAATACGGTCAGCCAACGGCGCTCTCTTGATTGAGGCCTCCCACGGGAGGCAGCCAACTGAAAGGCGTTTGCTTTTCTCCTGTCACGCGTAGTCTCTTTCCATGATCGTCATCGTCGGAGGGGGGCTCGCCGGACTAGCTTGCGCCACACAGTTGCACAGGCAGGGAGCTGACTTTTTAGTCGTTGAAGCCGCAACGACTGTCGGTGGTCGCCAGCGAACGACACGGAGGGATGGCTTCCTGCTGGATCACGGCTTTCAAGTCGTGCTGAGTTCGTATGGCGTGGTCTCGGAGCTTTGCGATGTCACCAAGCTGCGACCGCGCTGGTTCGAGTCAGGCGCGCTTCTTTATAATGGGAATCGCCTGGAGCATCTCGCGAGTCCGCTGGAAAAGCCGCTATCCGTTCTTAGGACAGGAGCGCTCCGAGTCGGCGACAAAATCCGCTTGGCGCTGCTCGGCTTGGAGCTTCTGCTGACTCCCGCGCGCGCATTCGCCGCGAGCAGCGCATCCTCCAAGGATATTTCCGCCCGAACCTTTCTCGAGCGGCGTGGTTTCTCGCAGGAGTTTTTCCATCGCTTTGCCCAGCCATTTTTTGGAGGGGTTCTCCTCGACAACGATCTGTCCAGCAGCGCCGGGTTGTTCCTTTCCTATTTTAAGAAGTTTCTCACCGGCCGCGCGTGGATACCTGCCGCCGGGATCCAGGCACTCCCCGAGGCGATCGCAGAGAAACTTCCCCTCGGCGCAATCCGCACAGGCACTCGTGTGGTTCGATTGCAGGCCGCGTGGACGGGCGTTGTTCTTGAAAACGGCGAAACACTGCGTGCCGACAAGATCGTTCTGGCGCTCGACGAACCGTCGCTGTGCCGCCTGCTTGAGCGCCCGGCACCGCAGTCGCCACGTGAAACGACGGTGGTTTATTTCAAATCCAGAGCGTCTCTCTATGGCAGGCCCTGTCTTGTCCTGCCTGAAGGCGAAGGAAAACGTGCCAGGCACTTTGCGCAGCTCAGCAATGTGGCTCCCGAGGTCGCTCCACATGGCTGGCATTTAATTTCGGCCACGGTCTTGGAAAGGCGAGGACTATCTTCCGAGGATCTTGCGCGGGCGGTTTCCCAGGAAATCGGCGCCGTGTTCCCCCATGCGGGCGCCTCGCTGGAGCATCTTGAAACGATTCATGTGCCGTATGCCACCCCAGCACAGCCGCCGGGATTTGCCGCCAGGAATGCCTTTCCCGACCTCCCTCCGAATGTCTATGCTTGCGGTGACTGGGAGCGGGGGGCGAGCATTGAGTCCGCGCTGCGCTCCGGAATCGACACAGCACATCGCGTCCTTCGTGGTTAATCTGCAATGAAACTATCCTTCTCGACTTGCTGGAATTCCTGGCGCCATCCCGACGGACGCGCCATGGTGGAGGAGATACTCTCGCTGGGTTTTGATTCGCTCGAGCTGAGCCACGGCATTCGATCCTCCCAGCTCGAGGGTGTTTTGCTGGCTCGGGAACGGCGCAAGTTCCGCGTCTCCAGCATTCACAATTTCCTTCCCATGCCGGTGGAGGTGCCCACCGACTCGCCGGATTGCTACGAATTCACCTCCCACCGTGCAAAGGACCGGGAACGCGCTCTGCGGCTCACGCTGTCCACAATCGACTGGGCTGAAAAACTGGGAGCGCCATTTGTTATCGTGCATACAGGCCGGATCCGCTCGCTGCACCTCACCGCTCCCCTACGGAAGATGGTCGAAAAAGGCAAGCTCCACTCCCGCGAGTTCGTCAAGCAAAAGTTGGAAGCGGTTCGAGCCAGGGAGCGGGCGAGCGGAGTTCAGAATGCCCGCGTGCTGGAAATGCTCCAAGAGGCGGTGGCGCATGCCGGGAAGCGTGGAGTGAAGCTCGGCATCGAGAACCGCGAGTATTACGAGGCCGTGCCCTCGGAACGCGATTTTCCGGATTTTCTGAAGCGTTTGGATTCAGCCCATAGCGGCTACTGGCATGATTTCGGTCACGCCCAGATCAAGCACAACCTCGGCCTGATCGACCATGCACAGCATCTCGAGAGAATGGCTCCGGTCCTGCTCGGATGCCACGTCCACGACACAAGCCCCCCGTTTCGCGACCACCGCCCGCCATTCACCGGGGGGACGCCCTTCGATCAACTCGTGCCACTCCTGCCCCGGAACTGTGCCACCGTCTTGGAAATGTCCCCTCGCACCGAGGCGGCGGATATCGTGAAAGCGGCCCGGGAATGGAATGAAAAATTCAATTAAACCATGAAGCGTCACATTCTCACCGCTCTCCAAATTTTTATCACCATCGGCCTGCTCTGCTGGATATTCCGGAATCCCGAGGAGAACCGTAAACTGCTTGCGGCCCTCCGTGTCGCCAATACCTGGTGGCTTCTTCCCGGATTGGCCGCACTGGCCGCCGGACTCCTGCTCCAGACAAAACGATGGCTCATTCTCCTCGAGGTGCAAGGCATCGCGATCTCCTACTGGCGTGGTCTCCGAATCATCCTGGTTGGCATGTTTTTCAACCTGTTCCTCCTGGGTTCCACGGGCGGCGACATCATCAAAATTTTTCTCATCATGCGGGAGGCGCCTGAAAAAAAGGCGGGCGCGCTGTTGAGCGTTTTTATTGACCGCGTGGTTGGGGTTCTCGCCCTGGCTGCCGTTTCTGCTGTGGTCATCCTCCTTCGCTGGCAGGAGCTCATGACCCATGAGGTGACGCGATACTTGGTGTTCACTGTGGCCGTGATCCTCGGCGGGTCGCTTGGGTTCATCTTTTTGGCCTGGCTCACCGGGCGGCTCGATTGGGCGGCCAAGCTGCCGCAATGGCTCCCGGCACGTGAGAAAATCGCCGAGGCCGCCGGGGCATTTGTGGAATACGCCCGCGCGGGCGGATCCGTCGGCACGGCATTCCTGCTCTCGATCCCCGCGCACCTCTTGATGTTTTCGACATTCTGGTTCGGCGGGAGGGCCTTTTCCGCCGGGCTCAACCTGCTGAGTGTTTATTGCGTCATGCCGATTGTGGCGACCGTGACAGCGCTGCCGATCAGTGTGGGAGGAGCCGGTCTGCGCGAGGGCCTGTTCATCAAAATCCTCGGCGCCCTTTACCAGACTCCGGAATCCATCGCCACGTTGGTCTCGCTCTCGGGATTTATGATGCAAGTCTTCTGGAGCCTCGTTGGCGGAGCGGTCTATTTGGCCTACCGCTCCACCGACCACGCCTCTCTCAGTGAGATGAAAGAGTCCGTCGATGAACTCGAGAAGCGCGTCGAGCACAATATCGAGGCCGGACGGCCACCCGAGGCATGAGACCGAAAGTCCACGCCCACTTCGCGATGACGGTGGACGGCAAGATCAGCACAAAAAATTTCACGCCCTCACAATTCACATCCCCTGCCGACAAGGCCCGGCTGGGCGAGGTGCGTGCGCGGCATGACGCCATACTCGCGGGACGGGGAACCGTTTCCGCCGACACCATGTCCATGCGGCTTTCCAGCGAAACACTCCGCGCCGCACGCCTCGTCGAAGGGCTTCCGCCCGAACCGCTGCGTGTCGTCATCAGCAACGCCGGTGCCATCGATCCCTCTTGGAAAATCTTTCAGCACACCGGCTCGCCAATCGTGATTCTCTCCACCACGCGCATGCCGCAAAAGCTCCGCTCCAGCCTGGCCCCGCTCTGCGACCTGCATCTCTACGAGGCCGATAGTGTGCCCCTCGCCGCCGCGCTCGCGATGCTGCGGGCCGAGTATGGAGTGAGGTCCCTCGTGTGCGAAGGCGGGGGGGCGTTGCTGCGATCCCTCGCTGCCGCCGATTTGCTGGACGCAATCCACCTCACGCTGGCCCCTGTCCTCTTCGGCGGGGCCGGTGCCCCCACGCTCACAGGTCTTCCCGGTGAGTTTCTTCCGCGGCCAGTGGAGTTCCAGATCGCAAAAATGGAAACCATCGGCGGCGAGTGCGTTCTGCATTTCCAGAGAAAAAAACGCTTGGCAAAAATTGACCCCGATACACGAAGCCTTTAACGTCAAATCATGAAGATGCGCGTTTTTTGCTCTCTCTTGGCGGGTCTGGCCTGGCTGTCCTCCTCCGGACTGGCCCAACTTCTCATCTACGATCTCTCGTTCGAAAAAACCGGCCGCAGCGTGAATTACGCCCTCTTCGACAGCGGCTATCTGGTGGTGGATCTCGGGGCCTCCAGTTTTTCTTCCGTGATCGTGCTCTCTGACCCGAACACGTTCTCCAACTATCAAACGGCCGGTCTTGTGACTGGCAGCTACCAAACCATGCTCGACTATTCCGGCGTCAACCATGCCGTGATCTTTGGCGCGTCCTCAGGCACTGACAACGCTGCCCTGCAAGTTCTGGGTGCGATCGAATCGAACCGCTCCATCGGCGGGGATCAACGCACCAATCTGGCCAGAAAGCTGAAAGGATATTTTTTGGCGAACGGCGCGCAAACAAACGCCACGACAACCAACTCCACAACAACGGCCTTCGAATATGGCTTTGCGGGTTTCAGCGAAGCCACAGCCACCTACGACTCCAATTTGACCAGGCAGGCCAACAACCAAGGTCTCGCGAGTGCCGACGCCCTGAACCTTCTCGGCAAACTCCTGTCCAACCGTGGCATCCCGGGCTACACACCGACTCCCACGCCGACTCCCACGCCGACTCCCACGCCGACTCCCACGCCGACTCCCACGCCGACTCCCACGCCCTGATTTTCCGCACTCCCCGGAAATCGCCAGGCGGAAGAGAATCATCGATTTTATTTTCTAAATTTCGGTGGGCAAATGCCGATGAGGAATGCTGGAAGGTGCAACCAAGCGCCGACCCGAATGCGGAACGGAATCCGCAGAAACAAGACAAAGGATATGTCATTCAACATTAAAACCAGCGATACCTCCGCCTTTGCAGCGCGGGGGCTTCAGGACAGGAACGCCCGCCACCGTCACCTCATGCCCCGGTCAGGCTTCGGGTCGCTTCAGCACGCGACATGGGAGGATTCGCTTTCATTTTCCGGCCAAGCTTCGGCCGAAATTCGCCAAGAGCGGGATTGTCAAGCCCTCGTCAACGATGCGCTTTCGTTCCTTCAAACCCAAGATGAAGCACTTGGCCAGATCGAGGATTTGTTGAAAGAGAATCTGAACTTTCCGGAAACCGGGGATTTCCGCCAAATCTTCGAATCCCTCACCGGCGAGAAATTCAACGGCCTCGACCTTTTCAGCCACGATAACGGGCAGCCTCCGCTGCCTGTTTGGGCCCCGCTGGGCCGGGAGACCCTTTCCATTCAACGCCCACTCATGGACGCCCTCGCTCCGGTGGACCGCCTGCGCCAGGCGCTCGTTGAAGCCCGCCAGGAAAATCACAAGGAGCAACTGAAGCTTCGGGAGTTGTCGAAATCCTCCAGCGAGACTGGCGGGATCTCGAATCCGGACATGGCCAAAGAAACCGCCTCGCTATCCCGCCAATATGTTTTGCGCGATGCCGCCACGGCTCTTTCCAGCCAGGCCAACTCGGCGCACGCAGCCGTCTTAAAGTTGTTCGTCTGAACAATGCCGCCCCGCCCGCAGAGCCAGCGCGTCCAGTGAGGAAAGACTTGAGCCACGCCCTTTGGATTGCGGCGGGAGGATCCTTGGGGGCCTTGGCTCGCCACGGGTTGGAAAGCGCAGCGCGCAACGCCCCTCTTGGGGACAATCTCCTTCCCTATGCAACCTTCGGCATTAACGTCAGCGGGGCCTTCTTGCTCGGTTGGATCATGGCGCGGGCTGCAAGATCACCCGGCGGAGGGGATTGGCTGCGCTCGTTTGGAGGGATCGGATTTTGCGGAGCCTTCACAACCTTCTCCACAATGAATCTCGAAATGGTGGAGATGGTCACCCATGGGCGTTGGCCTCTCGCAGTTGCCTATTTCGCGTCGAGTTTCCTCTGCGGCATCGGGGCGGCATGGGTCGGGGCACGTTGGGGCATCCAGAAAAGAGAGGCCCTGCAGTGAAAGAGATTTTTCTCGTCGCGGCCATGGGATCCTTGGGCGCTCTGCTGCGCTGGCACTTCGGCGGCTATGTGCACTCAACGCTCAACCGCGCACTGGCTTCGAAAACAGAGTTCCCTTTCGGCACGCTTTTCGTCAACACCATCGGTTCATTTTTTTTGGGTGTGACAACAGGTTTGTTTGCTCCAGAAAGCGCGCCGCCTCTGGCCTCCGTGGCGCTTGGAGCGGGTTTTTGCGGCTCCCTGACCACTTTTTCCACGCTGGCGGTCGATCTGCAGCGGTTTTTAAGCGAACGCCGTTTTTGGATGTTTTTTCTGTGTCTCAGCGTGTCCACTGTCGGTGGAATTGCAGCGTTTCTTCTCGGTTTGGCTGCCGTGCGTATTGTCAGCTAAGAGAAAGAATAGCTTGCGTCGATGTCCGTTTTTGAACACGCGGGCGAAAGCGGATTTTTGAGAAAAAGATTGCAGATTTTGTCTGAACAACTACTCCAAGGGCACTTATGCCAAATCTGACAAAAAACGACCTTGTCAAAAAAATCAGTGAAAAAACCGGCCTCACCCAGCAGGAGGTTTTCAGCGTGGTTCAATTGACTCTCGAAGGCATCACCGAGGGGCTTGCCACGGGAGACAATGCGGAGCTTCGCAACTTCGGTGTTTTTGAAGTCCGCCTCACCAAAAGACGCATCGGCCGCAATCCGAAAAAGCCCCAGGAAACCGTCGAAATCCCGCCGCGCGCGATTGTCAAGTTCACTTCGGGAAAAATCATGCGCCAGCGCGTGCTGCTCCGCACCGAGGAACTGCACAACGCCAAGACCGCTTGATGCTGCTTCCAGCGGCAGGCTTACCTGTCGCCAAAGGAAATTCCCACCGATCTCGCGGCCGCGACAGTCTCGGAATTTACGTCCACCGTGCGTAGCGTGCCCACGGCCTTGGCTATTGGCACGCCGCCAACATGATATTGCAGGTAGCTGACCATTTGGCCGAATTTTCCCTGCTCGATCAGGCGCACGGCTCCAACGCCAAAGCGGGTTGCCAATATCCGGTCCAATGCGCTGGGCGTTCCACCTCGCTGGAGATGCCCCAGTGAGACGGACCGGGCTTCCTGACCAGTCAACATTTCAAGCTGCTCGGCGAGCCGCTCGCCCAAGCCGCCCAGACGGACCTCACCTTTCGCGCGCAGTTTCGCCGACTTGGTGCTGAGTTCTTTGCCGTTCTCCTTGGCGCCTTCGGCAACCACGATCATCGTGCTGCCGAATCCATCCTGAGTGCGGTTTTTTATGAACTGCACCAATTTATCCATCTGGAAGGGGATCTCTGGCAAAAGAATCACATCCGCTCCACCGCCGAGTCCACCGTGAAGGGCGATCCAACCGGCGTGGCGCCCCATGACTTCCACCACCATCAGACGCTTGTGACTGCGGGCTGTCGTGTGCAGGCGGTCGAGCGCATCGACCACCACGGCGACGGCGGAATCGAATCCGAAAGTCATGGCCGTGGCATTCAGATCGTTGTCGATTGTCTTCGGCACGCCAACCACGGGTATGCCCGCTTTTTGGAGTTGCAGCGCGGTGCTCAGCGATCCATCGCCGCCGATACAAACGAGGGCGTCCAAACCAAGCCCATCAAATGTTTCACGCGCCTCGGAGAGGATGGAATTCGGAATCGTGGCCTTGTTTCCAGCACCCACCTTGGCCACGAACCGGCCGCGATTCGTGGTGCCAAGAATCGTCCCACCCATCGGCATGATGCTGTCCACGCCATTCGGATCGAGCTTCCGATAGCGCACGGGCGTGATCATGCCCTCGTAGCCGTCAGCGAATCCGATCACCTCCCAGTCCCGCTCGGCGGCCGCTCGCACGACACCGCGAATGACTGCATTCAACCCGGGACAATCCCCGCCACTTGTCAGAACTCCGATTTTTTTGATGGGCTTGTTTTTCATCAGCCACACTCTAGCAAAATCAATGCCAGCCTGTCAGACTCGGCAAATCCAGCTGTAGGGAATGGCCCCGTAGGAGAGCATCCAGTCGTTGAATTTCTTTAATGACCAACCCAGACCCGAGACAAGACGCCGGTGGAGTTTTTCGACCTCCAAACGGCCCAGAAGGTAGCTCATCGGGACGGTTGGACTGGAGGTATACCAGTTCACATCGGCCTTGGCACGGGCGCCGGTGAAACCGACCCCCTTCTGCAGTCGCTTGGCCGCCGACGCGTGGCTCAGCGTGCCGTCGTGCAGCCCGCAATCGATCACGATGCGGTGGGCCCGCCAGAGGGCATCGTGCAGCTGGATCAGATCAGCGCCGGGGATGTCCACCAATCCGTGCTCCACAGCCAATTTCTCGCACCACATCGTCCAGCCCTCATAAAAAATCGAGTGCGCAAACAGTCGGCGCAGGCGGCTGGGGTGTTGGAATTGCACCACAAATTGCAGGTGGTGGCCGGGATAAGCCTCGTGCACCGTGGTGAGTTCCAAACCGTGGTGCTGCCGGATTTCCGCGAGCTTTTTCGCAGAATTTTCGAGACCGAGGCTGAGGTCATTCACCCAAAAGATGCCCTTTTGATCGCGGGAGAAGGGCTCCGGAGCGCTATAGGCAGCAGTTGGAAATTGGTGCCTCAGAAAAGGCGGCACGGGCAGCACTTCGAGACGGTCTCCAGTCGGGATGGTGACGAGACCGAGCGTCTCGAGCCGGGCTCTGATGTCGATGGTGGATTTGCGGTAAATTTCCAGCAGCGAAAACTCGGGCGTCCATCCCGCCGCGGCGCGTTCGATGATTTCGCGTGCGGTCTGGCGTCCATGGCGGCGGGCAGCGCGCTCCAGGAGGAATTCGTGGCGCTGGACCTCGTATTCACCCAGTGCGCGGGCCTCGGGGAGGGAGAGGTCGAGGCCGAGTTGCTCGCGGATGAGAAATTCAAACCGCTCGCGGCCGATGGCAAAACCACCCTTCGGACCGGACGGCTTCTTTGCAATGCCTGCGGCGTATTCCTCGAAAGCCCGCACAGCGGAATGGAGCGTGGAGGCGAGCTGCACGGGATTTTTTGAAAGGCACGCAAGCTCGTTTTCCAAGCCTTGCAGAAATTCGACCGCCCCAGCGCAGGATTGAACGCCGAGCGAGGTCCAGAGCGGATCGGGCGCCTCCACACACTCGAGGCCGGCCCGGAGGAAGGCGGGGATTTTCTCAAGCCGGGACTCAATGGCAGGAAGCGCTTGGCGGAGTTTGCCAGAATACCGCACGACGAGTTCAAAGATGGCATCGATCGCGGCGTTCGAATGCGTCTGGGGGTTTGTGCGCCAGCGCAGCAAATCGCGTTCGGCGAGGAGGTCCGTGCGGAGCCTCGCCAGGAGACCCCGCCGGTCGAGCCAGTCGTCACTTCGAAATGCCGCCTCCGGGAGCGACTCCACCGCACTCAGCGTGCGCTCCAGAAGGGCGATCAGTTTCCGATGGATATCCGGCGAGTTGCGACCGAGCAGCGGCTCGTATTCGCGGAACCCGAGCTTGCTGGCCTGCTCGGGGAAAAGCTCGCAGAACTCCGCGAGCCACGTTTTCGAGATGGTGGCGAAAGCGGCCCGGATTTTGTTTTCAGCGGAGCCGACGGATTGGGAAGATGGTTTTTTATTCAAGACGGGTCGGTTGAGTTGGGGAAAAATCGATTCGCGGCAACCTGCGGGAAGGCGCGTCGAGGTGGGTATTAACCACAGACTTCAGAGAGAACACGGAGGAAAAATCAAGATTTTGCATTATGTTTTTTTCTCGAGGACAATGGAACTTGTTACTGGGGAGTTCGAGGGCCTGATACCGCATTCCAAGAGACAAGAACAAGACGGTTCGTAAAGGGAATCCCCGACTCCATGCGGAAACCTCTGCCGATCGATTCCTCCTTTTGACTCGCACAGGGCTCTCACAGCCCGCATGATGGCAATCTTATGTCCGTTCTCATTGTTGGATCCATCGCGTTGGATGATATCAAAACCCAGCTTGCCGAGCACAGAAACCTCCTCGGCGGCTCGGCGTCCTACGGGGCCGTTGCCGCGTCGAATTTCAGTCCCGTGAACCTGGTTGGAATCGTCGGCGAGGATTTTCCCCAAGAACATATCGAACTCTTCCGCAGCCGCAGCATCGACCTTGCCGGCCTGCAAATCGTGCCGGGCGAGACCTTCCGATGGTCTGGCGAATACATGTGGGACATGAACACCCGCGAAACCCGCTCGGTCGCGCTCAATGTGTTCGAGCATTTCACACCGACTCTGCCAGTGGGCTACCACTCCGCGCCGATCGTGTTGCTGGCCAATATCGCTCCCGACCTCCAGCATCACGTCCTGAACCAAGTTGGACGTCCCAGATTCGTGATCGCCGATACGATGGATTTGTGGATCAACCTCGCCAGGGAGTCGCTGGAAAAGCTCATCGCCCGCGTGGACATGCTCATCCTCAATGACAGCGAGGCGCGCCAGTTCACCGGCGAGACCAGTCTTGTGAAAGCGGGGAAAAAAATCCGTGCAATGGGACCTCGTTACGTCGCCATCAAAAAAGGCGAGCACGGCTGCCTCCTCTTCGGCCCGGATGCGGAATTTTTCAGCTGCCCGGCTTACCCGCTCGAGGATATCCATGATCCCACGGGGGCCGGCGATTCCTTCGCGGGTGGGCTGGCGGGCTATCTGGCCGCCAATGTGAAAGATGGGGATGTGGATTTCGCCGAACTGCGGAAGGGCGTCGTGTATGGCAGCATTCTTGCCAGTTACAATGTGGAGGCCTTCAGTCTCGAGCGGCTCAAGACGGTGGATGCCGCGCAGATCGCAACCCGCTACGAGCTCTTCCGCAGCATCTCACATTTCGAGAAAGTCTGAGAAGCCGCCACGGTGGCCTCAGAATCCTTCCGAATCTGCAAGTGCGGGATAGTCGGTGTAACCGGAGGGACCGGGGGAGTAAAATGTCGCGGGGTCCGCTTGGTTCCACCCGGCCCCGAGCTGGATGCGCGCGGGCAGGTCTGGATTGGCAATGAAAGCGGTGCCGAAAACGACGGCGTCGATTTTATGGGACTCCACCGCCTCCGAAGCCTCAGCCGGCGAGTAACCCATATTCGCCAAAAGAGCCCCGGAGTAGTTCTCCCGGATCGGCGTCAACACGTCTCCCTGCTGGATTCCGAAAAAGTCCGATCTCATGACATGCAGGTAAGCCAGACGCAGGAAGTCGAGTCTTCGGGCCAGCCAGATGGAAAGGGCCACAGGGTCGCTGTCGGACATGCCATTGAAGCTGTTCAGCGGGGAAATGCGGACACCGACACGCCCGGAGTCCCACTCACCCGTGACGGCTTCCAGGATTTCGAGCAGGAAACGCGAGCGGTTCTCGATCGAGCCGCCGTAGGGACCGGAGCGCTTGTTGCAACCGTCGCGGAGAAATTGATCGATCAAATAGCCGTTGGCACCATGAATCTCGATTCCATCGAATCCGGCGAGCTTCGCATTTTGCGCGGCTTTTCGAAAGCCATCCACAATCGCGGGAATCTCGCTATCCTCCAACTCCCGTGGAATGTCGTAAGGCTTTTTGCCCTCCGGCGTGTGGGCGTGGTCGTTTGTGATCGGGAGGCTGCTCGGAGCCACCGGTTGCGCGCCGTGGTTCAGGGATGAATGGCAAGCCCGGCCCCCGTGCCAGAGTTGGAGAAAAATGTGCCCGCCCCGGAGATGAACGGCCTCGGTGACCCCCCGCCAACCAGCGACCTGGGCCTCGGAGTAAATTCCCGGCTCGGAGTGAAACGCGGAGTTCCCCTCCATGACCATCGTGGCCTCGGCAATGATCAATCCGGCGGAGGCCCGCTGGCCGTAGTATTCAGCCATTAAAGCTCCCGGCACATGATCCGCCTCCGCGCGGCAGCGGGTCAACGGGGCCATGACGATGCGGTTGGAAATCCCGAGGGATCCGAGTTGGAGTGGTTGGAAGAGTGGATCGTGGTTCATGGATTGAAGGTTTGGAAATCAAAGAGTTGGTTTTTCCGCCGGGAGCATTGGTTCTGTGCCTCCGGGCACATTGCGAGCATCAGCTCTCGCAATGAAAGCCAAAATATCGGCGGGCGTTGTGGTAGCTGATGTCCTCCACCATTTTTCCGACGAGCGTGAAGTCCGTGGGCAAAAGCCCGCGCTGGATGTCGTGGCCGAGAATGTTGCAAAGCAGACGGCGGAAGTATTCGTGGCGCGTGTAGGAGAGGAAGGAGCGGCTGTCGGTGAGCATACCTACAAATTGGCTCAGGAGGCCAAGCTGCGAGAGGCTTTCGATCTGGCGCGTCATGCCGTCGAGCTGGTCGAGGAACCACCACCCGCTGCCGAATTGGATTTTCCCCGGGGTGAGGCCGTCCTGGAAATTGCCGAGCATGGTCGCCACGAGTTCGTTGTCGCGGGGGTTGAGGTTGTAGATGATCGTCTTGGGCAGGCTGTCGGCAAGGTCGAGGCGGTCGAAATGCTTGGCCATCGCAGCCGCCACGGGCAGATCGCCGATGGAGTCGAATCCACAATCGGCACCGACGAGCCGCTTCATTCGCGAATTGTTGTTTCGGATGGCTCCGTAGTGAATCTGCATGGTCCAACCTTTCGCTGCATCCATCACCGCGAGTTCGTGGAGCAAATACGATTTGTAGCGCACCGCCTCTTCAGGCGTCACGGCCACGCCCGCGCGCGCTTTGGCGAAGATTGCCGCCGCCTGGCTCTCGCTGCAATCCTCTGCCCAAACGGTGTCCAGGCCGCGATCCGAGAGACGGCAACCGCGCGAGGCGAAGAAATCGTGGCGATTTTGCAAAGCCTCCATCAAATCCGAAAGCTCACTGATACTTTTGTCCGAGGCTTTCTCCAGCGCCTCCAGCCAAGCGGAAATAACGGCCGGCTGGTCGATGGCAAGGGCTTTGTCGGGACGCCAAGTGGGACGAACCTGAATATCAAAAGTGGCATCGGCGGCGAGAGCCGCGTGGTGCTCGAGGGAGTCAACCGGATCGTCGGTGGTGCAGACGACTTCGACTTGGGATTTCCGCATGAGGCCCCGGCAGGAAAAATCCGGGCGGGTGAGAAGCGCGTTGCAGTGCTCGTAGATACCAAGGGCGGTCTCGGGATTGAGCAACCGGTCACTGATTCCAAAGTAGCGCGCAAGTTCCAAGTGGGACCAATGGTAAAGGGGGTTGCGGAGCAGCTTCGGCATGGTGGCCGCATATTGCTCGAATTTTTCCCAGTGCGGTGCATCCCCCGTGCAGAAACGTTCGTTCACTCCCGCCGTGCGCATGGCCCGCCACTTGTAATGATCGCCTCCCAGCCAGAGCACGGCTATGTTGTCCCAGCGGATGTCGTCCGCGATTTCCTTGGGCGGCAGATGGCAATGGTAGTCGATAATCGGCAAGTCGGCCGCGTAGCGGTGATAGAGCTCGCGGGCGGCCGGTGTATCGAGAAGGAAGTCCTCGTGGATGAATGGTCGGGTGCTCATGTGTGCTGGCTGAAGGGTGAATGGAAACGGCCGGTCAGATCAAAGGATTTCCTCTCCACGGCTCCGTTATGGCTCCAAGCGGCTTCGACAGCGAGACACAAAAAAAGGCTGGAGGGCCATACTCCCTCCAGCCCGAGTTTCTGAAGCGGGTCGCTTTAGCGGTAGAGCGCGCCGAAGCTTTGGCAGGCTCGGAAGTCTGCGGCCTCGGCGTCGGCTGTTCCAAACGCTGTCCATGCGGCTGGGCGGAAGACTTGGGAGCCTTCCAGGTTGTGCATGTAGACCGGGATGCGGAGGATGCTGGCGAGGGAGATGAGATCGGCTCCGATATGGCCATGGCTCATCACGCAGTGGTTGGCTCCCCAATTGTTCATGACCGTGTAGGTGTCGCGGAATGCGCCTTGGCCGGTCAGCCGTGGGACAAACCAAGTGGTCGGCCAGGTCGGATTGGTGCGTTCCTCGAGAATGCGGTGGGTCTCCTCGGGAAGGGAAACGGTTTCGCCTTCGGCAATCTGGAGCGCGGGGCCGAGACCTTGAACGAGATTGAGGCGATAGATGGTCGAGGGCATTCCTCCGCGTGTGGCGAAGCGGGTGCTCCAGCCGCCACCGGGGAAATACTCGGTGATTGAGGGATGCCAGCTCGTGGCTTTGAGGCAGGCATTCACTTCGGCATTGGCGATGTCCCAGAATGGCTTCATGGCGGGCACGCCGTTGAGGGTTTGCTCTCCGCAACCATCGAGCGCGGCAGGGCCCGAATTGATCAGGTGCAACAGGCCGTTGGCGGCTTGAGTGGGAACTTCGCCTCCCGTGACGCGGGCGATGGCTTCCGGACTCCAGTAGGTGCGGAGATCGGCAAAAATCTGTGCGGTGTTGGTGAGGAGCCAACCGAAGAGCATAGCTGCGCCGTTGAGGGCGTCATTTTCCGTGGCGACGATGTAGGGGGCACGACGGCCGTTCCAGTCGAAGGAGGAATTCAAAATGGCCTCGAGGAAGTCACCATTCGGCATGTGGTCGGTCCATTGCCTCTGGCCTTGGAACCCAGAGGCAATGGCATAGTGGCCTTGCGCCTCCTCGCCGAATCCCGCCTTGGCGAGCTTGGGATTTCCCACCATGAGGTCGCGGGCGATGAGTGCCATCTTCACGCTGGTCTCCCACTCGGCGTCGAGTTGCTTGCGGGAGCGCTTTTTGCCGACGCCATTCCAGTCCTTGCCCTCTTTGCAATTGGCTTTCACCCATTTCAAGGCTTTTTGAAATTCCACCTTGTCGTAGATGCCGCGTTCGATGCGGCGGATGAATTCGGTCATGTCCACCGACTCGACGCGCATGCCAAGCCATTGCTCGAAGAGGGCGGGATCCACGATCGACCCGGCGATGCCCATGGAGGTGCCGCCCATCGCCAGATAGGCGCGACCACGCATCGTTGCCACGGCTAAACCAGCGCGGGCGAAGCGCAGGAGCTTCTCTTCGACATCCGGCGGAATGGCGTTGTCTCCCGCGTCCTGAACATCGCGGCCATAGATTCCAAAGGCAGGCAGGCCCTTTTGCGTGTGGGCAGCGAGGACGGCGGCGAGATAAACCGCACCCGGACGCTCGGTGCCGTTGAAACCCCAGACAGCTTTTGGCGTCAGAGGATCGGTATCCATCGTCTCCGACCCATAGCACCAGCAAGGAGTGACGGTGAGGGAGACGCCGACATTCTCCCGGCGGAATTTGTCGGCGCAGGCGGCCGCCTCGCGGATGCCGCCAATACAGGTGTCGGCAATGACGCACTCGACAGGCTCGCCAGTGGGGTGGCGGAGATTGGAGGTCAAAAGCTCGGCCGTATTCTTGGCCATGGCCATGGTTTGCTTTTCGAGGGACTCGCGAACGCCGCCAAGGCGGCCATCAATGGTCGGGCGGATGCCAATTTTAGGAAGGTTGAGCATGGGTGGAGTTTTCAGTTTTAAGAATGAAGTTTTAAGAACCGGAAAGGAAATTTGATCAGTTGCGTTTTTAAGATGTTTTTGCGATTTGGGCGCGGCGGTAGTGTTCGTCGGGGCGGTTGTCGATTCGGTCACTCACTGTTTCAGGCAGGAAGCGGGGCCCCCCCATTGCGAGGGTTTTGCACAGGATGCGCGCCCATTTGTCGAGCATGAGGAGGATGTTGAAAACTTCCGTATCACTCGCTCCTAGGGCGACTGGGCCGTGGTTTTCGAGCAGGATGACCTTGGGTGCGTAACCATGTGTGGCCATATGCTCCCGCAGGGAGGTGCGGACACTGCGGGCGAGTTCCAAGCCGGGGTCAATGTAGGGAACGACGGCGAGATGGCGTCCGCAAACCACGATGGCATCGGGGAAGATGTGCTTGAGAAACGGCGCGGCACCATGAGTGGACGCCAGAATGGAAAGGACCGACTCCGCATGGCAGTGACCCACCCATTTGGCTCCGCCTTCGGAGAGACAAATGGCGTGCATGAAGGTCTCCACCGAAGGAAGTTTTGATGACGGTTCGACCCGGGAAGCCTCAAGAACACTCCGCACACCGGCGTCGGTAAGAGAGGAGTCGTCGAGAGCTGCGAGAGCGGCTTCCATGCGAACGCGGGTGAGGCCGGACTCGTCGAGCGTCGAGAGGCTGGAACCAGAGGCCTTCACGAGGAATGTGCCATCATCCAGATCGGCACTGGTATTACCTTCGCCGAGGATCGCCAGACGACGCTCCTCCTGGCCGATCTGGCGCGAAAGTTTGATGAGGCTGTCGAGGGTTTTTTGCATAGGGATAGAGAAAATCAAAGAGAGGTCCAACTCCTAAGCAAAGGCCGGGATCTGCTCCAGAAAAAACCGACAGGAAAAAGTGTGGCCGGAGCGAGTTTTTTTTCTGCCGTAGGCAGTGATTTTGTGGTTTCCCCCGAACGCCTGCCGCGGCGAGCAGTGCAGGGTTTGGGGGTGCATAGCCCCCATCAAGCTGGTTGGGGAGTTTCGCATGGAATGGCTGAAAGCTCCGGATTGGTTTGGCAGCGCAAGAGCAAGGTTTTGAGCGATTCCTCCAAGGTTTTACCGAGTCCGATTCCGTTTCGCAAAGTCGTGCCAAGGGCAATGGCAAGTTTCTGGAGTTTGATATGGAAGCTTGTATCGGATTCCAGAGCGAGCGGCGGGTTGCCTTGGAGGGTGTGCCAGACTTGAACGAGAAGTTTGCGGGCGATAGCTGCAACGGCGACATTGCGATTGCCTTTGCGGGCGAAAAGTTTCCAACCCCACTGGCCTAGAGCGGTATTGCGTCCGCTGCGCAGAATGGCGTGGGCTCCTTGGATGAGGAGGTGGCGGCGGTGTGGTCGATAACGGCCTTGCGGTAAGCGTGGAGCAACTCGCGGCGCTCGCGGTTTTGCTCGTCGGGCACCCAGACGCAGGGGGCGTTGCCTGCCAAATAGACCAGCGCGATGCGGGCGGCGGCCATTTTGTCGTTGTCGGCATAGGTTTTGGCGTGCTTCCCGACATGGCAAATTTCCAGCAAACAGGCTCTCAGGCCCATATTGCCAAGGCGTTTGCAGATCTCGAAGCTGTTGCTGCCGGCTTTCATCAAAATGATGTCCTGCGGGGTCAAGTCGGCACCGGCCCATTGAACCTGAATTCAGCTTTTGATGAAAATTTAGACAGAATTAACAAAATTCACAGAACCGGTTAGGATGAAGTGCGGACGCTCGGAAGTATTCCTTCGTGATTGTTGGAAAGTCCTACTGCTTAAATTTTAAATTCTGTAAATTCTGTCCAATATCCGGTTTCGGGTTTAACCCCGTCCGGGTCTCCCTACTCTACTGAGGCGGATTGCAGGGATTTTGAGCGTGCGGGCAGGTTTTGCCTGCAATTCAACACAGCAAGAATCATGCCTATTACATTCCGCAAAAATTGGTTAAAATGTTTTTCAGGGCCGACTAATTAACAAAATTTACTGAATGACCTAGGGGTTACCTGTCGGACGAGCGTGCCGGAGCGTTTGACAAGGACGCCCAAGGTTGATCACTCTCAAGCCCCCTGTCAGCCTGTCCGAAAAATTTTCAATTTGTCATTCTTGAGTTTCTGCTTTCTCTCGATGTCTTTGCGACTCCGTGAGAAAAAGTTTTGCCCCGTTCCCTCGCCCTCCACAACGCTCCGAGACGGGCGCGGTCCCCGGAATGCCTCCCATTCTGTCTCCGTGAGGGGACCCATCCGCACATCGCCTCTGGATCTAGCCCGCAGGCGCTCCTCCCGCTCCCCGAGAATGTTACGAAAATGTTACAAATAAGGACTTTGAATATTTCGTGTTCCCTACACGGTAGAGGGTGTAATGCAGCCAATCCTATCCTCATCCACCGCCGCGCAGCCTGTATTCATGCGCCTCCGCACGGCGTGTATCGCCCTCGCTTTCACGGCGATTTTCGCCACCCCGCGCGCCGCGCAGGCCTCCACCGTTGTCCTTCAAGGCGGGTTCGGCTATCCGGCCACCCATTCGGCCGATGGCGCTGTGATGGATCCCGGCTTCGAGGTCTCCGTCGGCACATTTGCCAGCGGCTTCGATCCCGCCACCGCTCCCTCCGATCTCCCCGCGCTTCTCGCCGCCTGGCAGGAATACGGCAAGACCGCCACAGCCACGATCGACGGCGTGCCCGGCAGCTTCTACCTCAAGCACATCAATAACACCCCCGCCTTCGCTGGAAAAAAAATCTACCTCCTCCTGACCCGCACCACCAACCACGCCTCGCCCGCCGCCGATGGCTCGAATGTCACGGATTACGGCGTCTTCTCCTCCTCCCAAGCCGCCTGGACCTTCCCGCTCGTTGGCGAGGACATCCTGCCTCCGCGCGACCTGACCCAGCTCAACACCGCCCAGATCGACTCCGCCCACTGGGGTGCTGCCGACGCCTCTTCCGTGACCCTTGCCTTCAAAACCGGCACCAACCAATCCAATTCCGCATGGAACGACTGGGTAGCCTCCGTCTTCGGCCAATCCACCGACCCCTCGACCATCGATCCCAACGCCGTCAGCGGTTCCTCCGGCTTGAAAAACTTCGTCGCCTTCGCGCTGAATGCCAACCCGACCCTCCCGTCTGCCCCGCCCTTCACCACAGTCACCGGCGGCGACGGCCGCATCGGCATCGAGTTTACCCGCAAAAAAGCCTCCGCCTCCGGCTACTCAGCCACTGCCCAAGCCAGCCTCAACCTTTCCACCTGGGATCTCCCAACCACCGAGACCATCATCGCCTCCACCTCCGACACCGAAACCGTCCGCGTCTTCCCCGCCTTTCCCGATGGCACCGACTCATCAAAAGCCTTCTTCCGGATCAAAGTCGCTCCAGCGGGACAAAATTGAGGAATTTTTAGACAAAATTAATGGAATTACAGCAACTTAAAACTTCTTCTCTCACAGAGTCACAAAGACACGGAGAATAGCCCGAAAAACTGGGGACTCCATCTCACCAACTTAAAACTTAAAACCCTTTATACAGGATAAAACAACAAACAAAAACCAAAGAAAATCAAATATAAACCATGAAAAAAATACTCATCACACTCATCGGCCTCGCGGCGCTTTCGCTGGCGGGGGTTCAGGGGCAGGTTACTATCAATAGCGTATCATTCACATACACACAAAATTTTGATACATTAGCAGCCTCCGGAACCAACAATACCTGGACAGACAACGCAACACTCGCTGGCTGGTATGCCAACAGGACCGCCTACATAAGCACAAATGGCTCGTCGACGACTGGTGCATTGAACAGCCTCGGTGCTGCCAGCTCCTCAGATCGCGCCCTCGGTGCCACCACATCGGGAACTACCACAACGGTTAACTTCGGAATGGTTTTGCGTAACGCATGTGGTTTTTCAATAAATCTTTCAGATATCTCACTTAGCTACACCGGAGAGATGTGGAGAATTAACACCAACATTCAATCTTTGGCATTCGAATACCAAGTTTCATCGTCGGCTATTACTTCGATTACCTCTGGAACTTATACTGCGAATACAAATCTAAATTTTACATCTCCAGGCAACGGCACTGCAGCCGCTGTTGATGGATCCTCACCTGCCTACAGAACGAGCTTCTCCAATGTCGCTCTTACTCCTTCAGGAGTTTTGAATGACGGCGATTATCTGGCAATTCGCTGGACTAAAAATGGGACAAATTCTCCCGCACTCGGCATAGACGACTTAACCATCTCAGCCAACGCCGCTGCCGTCCCTGAGCCCACCACTTGGGCATTGATCGGTCTTGGCAGCGCATTCGTGCTCTGGCGTGTCCGTAGGCAGCCTGTTTGCTGAAGGCTTCCTCTCACGGTGACACAAAGACACGGAGGACAGCCCGAAAAACTGAAGACTCCTTCTCACGAACTGAAAACTTCTCCCCATGCGTCAAAAACCACGCTCCATCCCATTCACGCCATACCATGGTCCAGGCGCTTTGTCTGCGATGGTTCCTAAAGCGGCGGTCTGCGACCGCCGTCGTCCCCAAGGTAAGGACGCCGCGCCGTCGGCGCCCAAGATGGGGGCATGGGCGTCCCGCCCGTGTCGGCCCAAGGCTTCGCTCCCCGTCGACGACCTTTTCATCGGCGCCACCCCATCTGCGAAATCTGCGGATTATCAGAAGATTTTTGACAGGATATGCAGGATTAACAGGAGATTTAGACAAAATCGAAGCGAAGCGGAGAAAGACTGCCGCAGGCAGCCCGAAGAGTGAGCAAAGCGAATCAATTAACAGAATTGACAGAATTACAAGAACTTACAAACTAAAAACCTTTTCCATCCACAGATTACACAGATTGACACAGATACGGAGAATAGACCGAAAAACTGAAGACTCCTTCTCACTAACTTAAAACTTACAAACTTAAAACTTAAGACTCTCTGCCCATGTCTTCACTCTCCACCAGCCACAGCCGCGCAGCGGTCCCCTCGTCCCGCCTTACTCATTCGCGCTTCTTGTTTCAGCTTTTTTCCCGCCATATCCGCTCCTCCCATTTCGCGACGCTGCTTCTCGCCTGTGTTACGCTTTTTTCTTTTGGAGCGTCTTCCGCCAAGGCTGGTGCGTTTACTCCGGGAAACTTGGTCGTCCTTCAAAGTGACGCGCAAACTAGCGCTGCCACTACCGTTTCGCTTTTGGAATTTACAACCACTGGAACTGGTCAATCGGCTGCTAATACAGTGACTATTCCAAGCACAGTCGCCACCGCACCCAGTAATGCGGCTCTAACGCAGAGCGGCTCTGCTACTTCAGAAGGTTACTTATCTCGGTCCCAAGACGGTCAATACCTCCTTGTAGTGGGCTATAACGCCGCATCTGGCGCAACTTCAGTTGCGAGTGGTAGCGCTCATCGTGTTGTCGGCCGAGTTAATGCTTCGGGGAGTGTTGACACCACAACAAGAGTTCCGGGTATGTCAGGTAACAACATACGAAATGCTGTTAGTGATACCGGGTCGACAATTTACCCAGCGGGCCCTACCGGCATTCAATCACTTGCATTTGGAACGCAGCCTGCCTCGGCTAACAGTATAAACGCTGGAAATACAAAGTATTTAGGCATTTTTGGTAGTCAGCTTTATGCCGTAGGAACTATTGGCACTGTCGGAAAGGTCGGAACAGGGCTACCCACAACCACGGCCACATTCACGGCACTCTCAGCTGCGATCGGAAGCACAAGTGCCAACCAATTCTTCTTTCTTGATCGGGACGCAAATGTAGCTGGCGTGGACCTGTGCTACATCGCCGATGGTTCGTCAGGTATTAAAAAATATTCCTTTGATGGAACCACTTGGACAGCACGAGGAACAATCACCGGAACATTTTTTGGTTTAGTAGCGGTAGCGAACGGCTCTGGAGCCGATATTTATGCCACGACTGGCACGGGTGCTGCCGCAGCCAATACACTTGTTAAGTATACTGATACCGCAGCCTACAATGCTACAGGATCATTTGGCTCTGCCACAACACTAGCCACGGCAGCTTCCGGTAAAGCTTTTCGAGGACTGGCTTTTGCGCCTGTCTCCTACACCGTTACCTATAACGGCAACAGCAACACTGGTGGGAGTGTTCCCACGGATAGCACCACTTACGCCGCCGGTGCAAGCGTGACTGTTGCAGGCAACACAGGCACATTAACGCGCACTGGCTACACCTTCAGCGGGTGGAACACTGCTGCCAACGGCTCTGGCACTGATTATGCAGCAAGCGCAACTCTAACGATTAATGCAAACACCACTCTCTATGCCAAATGGACTTTAAGTAACCCCACCATCACCATCAACGGGTCATCGGCCAACATCACTGCGGCCGATCTTACTACAACCTATGGTAATGCTTCTGCCAACCAGACATTTACTATTGCTGGCACGAATTTGACGGCGGATATTTCTGCAACTGCCGGCACGGGATTTGAGGTCTCGAGTAATGGCACAAGTTATGGATCGACAGCGACTTTTACTCAGTCGAGTGGATCGGCGATCGGAACGCTGTATGCGCGACTTGCGGCTAATGCATCTGCGACTGCAACTTATACTTCGGCAACTATGGCCACGCTGAGTAGCGCCAATGCGACAAGTTGGGTGGTTTCGACTGATTCTGCTGGTAGTGCTGTCAGCACGAGAAGCCTCACCATCACAGCCAACAACACGACCAAAGTTTACAACAACGCCCTCACCAGCTCAGCCAGCGGTTCGACGGCTTTTACTTCGAGTGGGCTGCAAAACAGTGAAACCATCGGCTCGGTGACGATCACCTACGCGGGAGGTTACAACGCCACGGATTCGGCGGGGACTTATTATATCACTCCCTCGGCGGCCACCGGCGGGACTTTTACGGCCAGCAACTACGCGCTCACCTATGCCAATGGCACCCTCACGGTTACGGCGATCATGCCGAGTGCTCCGACGATCTCGAGCATCACAGCCGGGGATCAGCAGTTGAGCGTTGCGTTTACAGCACCAGCCTCGAACGGCGGCGCAAGCATCACGAACTATGAGTATTCCACAAATGGCGGCTCGAGTTGGACAACCCCCAGCCCGGCCGTCACGACCAGTCCGCTCGTCATCACTGGCCTCACGAATGGCGTCACCTACGATGTCCAACTCCGCGCGGTGAACTCCGCCGGCTCCGGCACCGCCACCGCCAACTCCACCGGCACCCCCGTGGCTCCTGCCTCCCCCACCATCAGCACCAGCGGCAGCCTTTCGGCCATCAGCACCACCTACGGCACCGCATCCTCCAACACCAGCTTCACGGTCTCCGGTGCCGCCATGGAAGCAGGCATCCTCGTGACCCCACCTGCGGGCTTTGAGGTTTCCACGGACGGCACCACCTATTCTTCCACAGCCAACGTCGGCACCAGCGGCACCATTTCCAGCACCACGATCTATGTCCGCCTCGCCGCCACCACGGCCGTTGGCACCTACTCCGGCAACATCGCGCTCACCAGCGCGAATGCCACCACGCAAAATGTCGCCACCGCCAGCAGCACCGTTTCCGCTAAGTCCCTCACGATTACGGGCCTCTCTGCGGCTGATAAGACCTACGATGGCAGCGCCACCGTCTCCGTGACAGGCACGGCGGCCTTCAGCGGTTTGGTGAATGGCGAGAGCTTCACCCCGAGCGGGTCTGTGACCTGGGCCTTCCCGGATGCCAATGCCGGTTCGAACAAAAGCCTGACCCGCACGGGCAACTACAGCGCGCCCAGTGCCAACTACTCGCTCACCCAACCGACCCTGACGGCCAACATCACGGCCCGCGCGATCACGATCACGGCCAGTGCCCAAAGCAAGACCTACGGATCCACCTCCGCGACCAGCGGCACGCTGACTACCGACTTCACCCTCTCCAGCGGCACCCTCCAAGGCTCGGATGCCATTAGCGGTGCCACGCTCTCCTACAGCGGTAGCCCGGCTGGCAACCTCGCCACCGCGTCCCCCGGCACCTACACAATCACCCCCTCCGCTCTCACCCTCTCCAGCGGCAGCACCAGCAACTATGCGATCACCTACGCCACCGGCACCCTCACGATCAGCAAAGCCAACCAGTCGATCACCTTCGGAGCCCTCTCGGCAAAAACCTTTGGCGATGCCGCCTTCGCCCTCACCGCCACGGCAAGTTCAGGCCTCGGCGTCACCTACACGAGCTCCAACACCTCCGTAGCCACCATCGCAGGCTCCACAGTCACCATCGTGGGAGCCGGAAACACCACCATCACAGCCGCCCAAGCCGGAAACTCCAACTACAGCTCCGCTGCGGATGTCGCGCAAACACTCGTCGTCAACAAGGCCACGCCCACCCTCACCTTCAACAGCGCCAACAACACCGCGATCGGAGGCACCGTCACCCTCACCGCCACATCCTCTGCTGCGTCGGGGTCAGTCTCCGCTTCCACTGGAGCGATTACATTCACCACATCCAATTCCAGCATCGCCTCGATCGCTTCCGGAGTCGCCACCGGCGTCGCAGCAGGATCCGTCACCCTCACCGCCAGCCAAGCCGCAGATTCCAATTACAACCAAGCCACCCAAACACAAACCTTCACCGTCTTCGCGGGCCCCACGACACTCGCGGCGGGGGATATCCTGTTCCTGCAGTATGACGCCGATAATCCTGATAAGTGCACCTTTGTCACCATGGTGGATCTGAATCCTGGGACGGTTATCAACTTTACCGACAACGGATTTTCATCATCAACAACTGGTTACACTGGTGAAGGTTTTTTAATCTTCACGGTCCCTGCGGGAACGATCTATGCGGCGGGCACCACGTTTACCTGGATCAACGGGATGACCATCACGGGCACACCGTGGAGTTCGGCGGCACCGACCAGCTTTGCATTCAACTCGAGTGGCGACCAGCTGTTCGCCTTCCAGGGAAACACGGCAGACTGGGCTACCCAATCGGGCATCACCTTGGTGGCTGGATTAATTCAGAGAACGACTTGGTTGACGACAGGCACGGCGGCGGCCGCTACTTCTTACCAGCCGTCTGGCCTTGCTTCTGCTTACATCGTGAGTTTGGCAACTGAGAACGGCTACTTTGCCAATGGCACGAGCACAACCTCCTCGGTGTCGTTGTCGGGCAGCAAGGCCAGCCTCCAGGCGCTTTTCGCCGATGGGACAAACAAGTGGTATAACAATGCAACAGGCCCGCTGACCACGCCCACTTACAGCATGACCATCACCCAATCCCAATCCATCACCTTCGGTGCGCTTTCTCCTGTAACCTACGGTGACTCACCGTTCAGCCTCAATGCCACCGCCAGCTCCGGGCTTGCGGTCAGCTACACCAGTTCAAACGCTTCTGTAGCCACCGTGGCAGCCAATGGCACGCTTACCATCGTTGGTTCCGGCAACACCACCATCATGGTGAGCCAGGCAGGCAATGCCACCTACTCCGCCGCCGCGAATGTGACCCAATCCCTCACGGTGAATCAAAAATCGCTTTCGATCATAGGCTTGACGGGTGTGAACAAGGCCTATGATGGGTTGACCACGGCAAGCGCCACGGGAACCGCAGCGGTAAGCGGTTTGGTGGGAAGCGATACTGTGACCCTCGGGGGCACTCCATCCTACTCGTTCTCGTCGGCAGCCGCAGGCAGTTCCAAATCCATCACCACGACCGGCTACACGATCGCTGGCGGCCAATCGAGCTTCTACCTGCTCACCCAGCCTACGTTGTCGGCTGATATCACCACCCGCGCCCTCACTATCACGGCGCAAAACGTCACCAAGCCGTTTGGAACGACACTGACCGGTGGCAGCGGGTCTACCGCATTCAACTCGAGCGGCCTGCAAAATGGAGAGACCATCGGAAGTGTGACGATTTCTTATGGAACAGGGGCAGGCTCAAGTGATGCAGCGGGAACTTATAGCGGGGCCATTACCCCCTCGTCCGCAACGGGCGGGACTTTTACGGAATCGAATTATTCGATTTTCTATGTCTCCGGAAACATCACGGTGAGTGCCTCCCCCACGATTTCCTCGCCTGGCAGCCTCTCTGCTGTCAGCACCACCTATGGCACTGCCACAGCCAGCCCGACATCAATCTCCGTCTCGGGTAATAATCTAACAGGTGATTTGTCTGTATCCGTTTCCAGCGGTTTCCAAATTTCCTCCGACGGAACCAATTATTCCTCCGGGCCCCTCACTCTCTCGGCGACTGGCGGGACGGTGGGCAGCACAACGATCTTTGTGCGCTTGCCGGCCACAGCGAGCGTCGGGTCGTCCCCCTACTCGGGCAATCTCTCGATCTCCGGCGGCGGAGCGACCCCGGCAAGCGTAGCGATTCCCGGCAGCACGGTGACGGCTAAAAATCTTACGATCAATGGTATCACGATCTCCGACAAGGTGTATGACCGCACGACCACGGCCACGATCAACGGCACGGCGGCCTACAGCGGTTTGGCGAATGGCGAGAGCTTCAGCGTGACCGACACGCCGAGCGCCAGCTTTGCAAACAGCGCGGTGGGAACCAACAAAACCGTAACAGTCAGCGGCTACACCGCCCCCAGCGCAAACTACAGCATTTCCCAACCAACCGGCCTCACGGCCAATATCACCGCAAAAGCCCTTACGGTGGCGGGAGCTGCCGTGACGAGCAAGGCGTATGATGCCACCACGGCGGCGACGATCACAGGAAACCTTTCCGGCGTGATCACGGGCGACACGGTGTCACTCAGCGGCAGTGGCTCTTTCGCCTCGGCCAATGCGGGAACGGGAATCAGTGTCACCTCGAACTCCACTCTCAGCGGGGCGGACGCATCCAATTACAGCTTGATACAGCCAACCGGCCTGACGGGTGATATCACGAAAGCCAACCAGACGATTACTTTTGGTGCGCTTGCCTCGAAAACCACAATGGACGCTGCATTTGCTCTCTCCGCGACGGCCAGCTCGGGATTGGCAGTAAGTTACTCCAGTTCGAACAGCTCTGTTGCAAGCGTGGCGGGCGGCACGGTAACAATCGTTGGAGCAGGCTCGACCACAATCACCGCCAGCCAGCCGGGGGATGGCAACTACAATGCGGCAACGAGCGTCAACCAAACCCTGATGGTGACGGTCGGTCCCACGACACTCGCCATCGGAGATATCGCCATCATAGGCTTAAATTCGAACACCCCGGACGGATTTGCTTTTGTGACTTGGGTGGATTTGGGTCCAAATACCGTAATCAAGTTTACGGATAATGGATTCCTCTCCTCGAACTCGGCAACTTCTACGAACAATGGAAGAGGTGGCGAGAACTTTGTGACCTGGACCAATAACACCGGCAGCGTGATTGCGGCCGGAACGGTGATCACGATCATTGACGGAACCCCGGCCACGACCAGCCAAGGGAGTATTTCCCAGACGCTTAATGGCATTGCGAACAGCGGCGATCAAATTTTTGCCTACCAAGGCGCAGGAGTTGGAAATTCGACCAGCAATTCCGACTTTGGAACCAACGTGAATCCTTCCACGTTCACGGGGACCATTCTTTTTGGGCTGAATTTTGGCGGTGACTGGCTCAGCACGGGCACCCCCACCTCGAACACATCCTATCGGCCCAGCGAACTGGCAACGACCTATGGAAGCCTCGCCCTGACAACGAGCTCAACCAGCCGTGGGCAATACACCGGGGCTCGCTCCGGTTTGACTCTGGCTCAGATGAAGGCAGCGGTGGTGAATTCAGCAAATTGGACCACATCAACGGGCACTGGAGTTATCTCCCTGGATACCATGGCTTTTACAATTGCCCAGTCCCAATCCATCACCTTTGGTGCGCTTTCCGCCGTGACCTACGGCGACTCCTCTTTCGCTCTCTCCGCCAATGCCACTTCCGGGCTTGCCGTGACCTACAGCAGCTCAAACACGTCCGTGGCCACGGTGGCGGGCTCCACCGTTACCATTGTCGGAGCCGGCAGCACCACGATCACAGCGAGCCAAGCAGGCAATGCCAACTACTCCGCCGCCGCGAATGTGACCCAATCGCTTACTGTGAACCAAAAAGCGCTCACAGGGTCCTTTGCCGCCAACAACAAATCTTATGATGGCGCCACCTCGGCCACTGTTGCATCACGCGCCGTGAGCGGCAAAGTGGGCACCGATGATGTCAACCACACCGGCGGCACAGCGACCTTCTCCGATGCTGTCGTCGGCAATGGCAAAACCGTGACTCTTGCCGGAGCCGGCCTCTCCGGCGCTGCCGCCGCAAACTATTCCCTCGCATCGGTCTCCACCACCACCGCGAACATTACCGCTGCCCCGCTCACGATCACCGGCCTCTTGATCGCGGATAAAACCTACGATGGCACCACGAGTGCCACCTTGAGCGGCACCGCCGCCTACAGTGGCTTGGTGCTCGGCGAATCGTTCACCGTCAACGGCACTCCGAGCGCCTCCTTCAACACTGCCGCCGCAGGCACCGGAAAACCCGTCACAGTCTCTGGCTACACCGCGCCGAACGGCAACTACTCACTCACCCAGCCGAGCCTGACCGGCACGATCACCCAAGCCGCAACGACAATCAACACCCCGCCCAAGGCCTCGACGATCACCTCCGGCCAAGCGCTGTCGAATTCCATCTTGAGCGGTGGCACGGCGAGCGTCGCGGGAACCTTTGCCTTCACCTCGCCTGCCACAGTGCCGCCGCCGGGTGTGGCCAGCCAGGGCGTCACCTTCACGCCGACGAATGGCAACTACTCCACGCAGACGACGAGTGTGAGTGTGGGCGTGCTGTGCTCGGCTCCTGCGTTGACACGCGCCACCTCACCAGCAGCGGGTGGATTCACGGTGAACTGGGTCGCGGTGACCGGCGCGGGGAACTACACCGTGGTGCACTCCGCCAGCAAGAACATGACCAGCGCGACCTCGGTGGATACCTCCTCGACGAGCCTGGCGCTAACGGGTCTCTCGGACGGGCTGCGCTATGTGCAGGTGCGGGCGAACAATGCGGCTGGAGCGAGCGCGAACTCCACCCAGCAGGTCAACCAGCTGCAATCCATCGCCGCCGGAGCCACGAGCTACCTGAGCGTGCCTGGCGAGGTCGGAACCAACACGGTGGCAGGCATTTTTGGAGCTGCCAACGAAGCGGGTCTGGCAGCAGGAACGGTGTCGGGCAATGCCACAAACATCCTCCTGCTAAATGAAGACGGCGCCACGGCGAATACGATCTTCTACAACAGCAATGTGAACCAATGGCGCGAGGGAGCCTCGGACATGGGCCATGCCACGATCACCCAAGGCAAGGCGTTCATGCTCAAGAATAACTCGGGTGCGACGGATTATTTCCTGCTCGTCGGCACGCCCCGCACCACGCAGCCGACAGTCTCGATCAACGCTGCCGGCAAACTCACACTCCTCACCACCGGGCGCACCGCTCCGACCACACTCGCCGACATGAACCTGAACCCCGGCTCCGGTGCCGGTGCGTTCAAGGCCGCCAGCAAGGCGAAAGACGCCGACAAAGTCATCGTGGTAGACCCATCCACCGGCGCCGCCACAAGCTACTACCACCACCCAACCCACGGCTGGCTCGACGGCCTGCGCCCGGCCACCTCGGTGGCGATTCCCGCCGGCCAAGGCTTCTTCATCAAAAAAGCCACCGACTCCACCTTCACCGACTGGACCCTCCCCGCCGAGTAACACAAATATTGAGACAGAATCGAAGCGAAGCGGAGAACGACTGCTGCAGGCAGCCCGAAGGGTGAGCGTAGCGAATGAATTAACAAAATTTTTAACTATTACAGACGAACCAGACAAAGAAGCCAATGAACCACTGAGGACACAGAGCACACAGAGGAAAAACCACAACCACCTACCCTGTCCGAAAAAGTTTGTAAGTTTCAAGATTGTAAGTTTTAAGTTAAAAAAATCAAACCCACCAACATCTCCTGCCATTCCTGAAAATTCTGTTAATTGATTCGCTACGCTCACCCTTCGGGCTGCCTGCAGCAGTCGTTCTCCGCTTCGCTTCGATTCTGTCTAAAAATTTTCTTTAAATCATGAAACTTATTCTACCAAGTTCCCCCCGGACTTTGGTATCCCTCGCGGCGGCGGCGGCGCTTATGGCGTCGGCCTTTGGTGCGGGCGAGACGGTGACGATTGACATCACGGCCGGCGGTGGCTTCACGCCCTTTATTGCCAACCCGAGCGGAGTCGCGCAGGATGGCTACACGGTGCGGGTGGGCGCCTTCCTCTCGGCAAACCAGAGCATGGTGCAGGCATTGGGTTATAACAAATTGTGGGTAGGCAACCAATTCACCCTCTTCGGATCCGGCACCACGGAGACGCTTCTTTCGCAGGCAGGATCGTTTGACCCTTTTCCGAATCTCACCAACTCGAGCGATGCGCTCAAGGGGCAAAAGGCTTGGCTGGTGTATTCCGACGCCGCCACACTCGCCAGCTCCACCGCCTACGGCGTGGCGACCGGCAGCGGCGCGGATTGGACGATCCCTAGCGCCTCGCCTTGGGTGTCAATTATCGACACGAACGATCTCACAACGGTGGCCTATGGCACGCTCACCGGCACAAGCGGCACGGACAGCCTGCGCACAGCCACCGCACCCGCGACAAATTTGTATTGGGACGCCAACGGCGCGGCCGGACTCGGTGGCTCGGGCACCTGGAGCAGCGCGACCAGTGCGACGGCTTGGACCACCTCCTCGGGCGGAGCCATTGGGAGCGGACCCTACGCCTGGGGAACAACCAGCGGATCAAACTACTACGCCGGCGCTGGCCTCACCGCCAACTTCGGCGGCACAGCGGGAACCGTTACCGTGAGCGGCACGGTGGATGCCCTCAAAGGCCTCACCTTTGAAACCACCGGCTACACCCTCACCAGCGGCACGATCACCCTCGCCGGCGCCACCGCCGCCGACAATACGATCACCGTCAACACCGGCACGGCCACTATCAACTCCGCCCTCTCCGGCTCCACCGGACTCACGAAAGAAGGCAGCGGCACGCTGGCACTCGGAACGTCAAATACCTACACAGGAACGACCACAGTCAACAGCGGCACACTCCAAGCCGCCGCCGCTGGCGCTCTTGGGACTACTTCGCAGGTCATCGTCAATAATGGTGGTTCCCTCCTGGTCGCGGCAAATAATGCCATCGGGACCAATACAGGCATCGAACTCGGCACCGGCAACGCCACGCCTGGCCTTGTTTTCAGCGGAAATTATGACGGCGCTGTAGGTGGCCTCACGCTGAGCGCAGACTCGATCATCGACCTTGGATCCGCCAGCGTCAGGATTGTCTTCGCCGGTATCACCGGTTTGTCCAGCCACACCCTCTCGATCTGGAACTGGAGCGGCAACACCCAATGGAGCGGCAGCCCCGGCGGTGGCACGGATCAAATCTCCTTCACCGACGCCAGCGGACTCACCGGAAACCTCGGTCGCATCAGCTTCTACAGCGACCTCGGCCAATCCCTCGTCTCCAACAGCGCGTTCACCGTCGGCTCGAACCCCACCGAGATCATCGGCGTGCCCGAGCCCGGCGTCTATTTCACCGCCGCCGCCCTCCTCCTCGGAATGGGCCTCTATTTCCTGCGGCGCAAATATTCCCGCAGCGAACACACCACGATGACTATTGAAAACATCCCAACCCCATCTCCAGCCCACTTCGCCAACCTGTAAAAAAGTTTTTATTTTCCCTGTTGACACTCACAACCATTGAACTAACACATGTAATTTAGAGTCTAAAGACCCATCCGAAACGTAGACTCCATCAGCTTGCACGGCACACCATAGCCACCAACCCATCTCCTCAAACCCAACCCAAACTCATCAAACACCATGAGACTCCCCTTCACCCCTCTCACCCTCGCCGCCGCAGTCCTCGCGGCCCTGCCACCCGCCCACGCCCAAAACCTGACCGCCACCACCGACCCTGTGGGGTTTGTGACGGCAGCCGTTCCGGTTGGAATCTCTCCCCTGGCCGTTACGCTTCTCAATCCGGACCTTCTTAAAACAACTGCGACGAGTGTGTCCTCAAATAGTGTTGCCCTTTCGGGCCAAACAAATGTCGGGTCCCTCTTAAGTGCGGGAGAGCCCTATTACATCGAAGTGTATTCCGGTTCATTGAAAGGTGACAGATTTGATATTGACACTGCGGCAACAATTTCGGCTGCGAATGGTTCTGTGACCTTGGATGCAACAAGCTCCAGCAATACGTATGATGTTAATTCCATTGCAGGCTTGTTGAACAATGCAACTGTGGCGCTTCGAAAGCATGTGACGATCGAGCAGCTTCAATCAACGGCATCCGCGCCGCTCTATGGGAATAATAGTAACGCCTTGGCGGATCAGATCCAAGTCTACAACAACAGTGACAACACCTACACTGCATATTTTCTCCGGGGTGATGGAACGACTTGGAGAAAGGTTGGAACGACCACCGTTGCCAACAAGATACCCATTCCTCCAGGCACAGGTGTCCTCATCGACAAGAAGTCCTCTTCTGTGACTTTCACGATGACTGGTAGCGTCAGGAATAACGATTTTGCCCTTCCTTGGAAGGCGGGGCTTCAATTGGTCGCTCCAGGTTTTCCAATTGATACCACACCCGCTGGGATAGGCGGGACTGCGGCAAACGGTTGGGTTGGAAACAACAGCAATGCCCTCGCCGATCAAATCCAAGTTTACAATTCTGAAACCACTGCCTATGATGCATACTTCCTCCGCGGTGATGGAGTGACTTGGAGAAAAGTTGGAACGACCACTGTGGTGACTTCCCTTCCAGTTGCCACAGCTTCCCAATCGTTTTTTGTCCAAAAAACAACTGCCAATTCCGATAATGTTTTTACCAATCCCCTCCAATAGAATATAGCAAGACACCTAAAAACCAAAATATTACATATGAAAAACACAATATCTAAAATGGCAGTAATCGCCTTTTCTGTTGGATTCTTTTCAACTTTAACTTCAAAAGCCGAGACGCTTAACTTATACACGACTTCAATCTCAATCGCAGGTGGACCCACGTCCGCCGCTATCTTGGGAGCTCGTTGGGGGGTATGGAATGGCACCTCGTTTACTCAAGCCGTCACTTCCAGTGCAAATGCTGGATATGTGGATTTAACCGGTGGTCCGGAAACTAGCATCACTCTTAATCAGACAAACAACAATGTGTATGTTGCTGGAACAGTCTTAGCTGTTGCCATATATGGTAATAATGGTGTTTCCGATTCCCAAGCCGTGAACTACTCCACTTCTCAAGGGCTAGCTGGTTTTAAACAAGCTGTATTAACCAACACCTCATGGGTTGCGCCTACCTTCAACAATAACGCGACTCCTGTGTCTTTTAATTTTACTGGTGCCACTGCGGTTGTTGGCATCTTTGCTAGCAACACTATAACAATGGTCCCCGAGCCCAGCACCTACGCCTTGGTGGCCCTTGCCTTTGTGGGTGTGATGCTTTCCTTCCGCCGCAAGACCCGCGCCTAAGCCTTTCCTGGTAATCCTCTCCATCCTGTCCTCTTGTCTAAAGATTTTTTTTCGAGATTAACGGGACTGAAGACTCTCTCTCCACTTCACGGAATCAGTTGAGTTCCGGGTTGTCTGGGGCTTCGGAGAGCAGGTGGAGGAGGGGGCCGGAATTGCGCATGATTTTTTGCCATGCGGTGTGGGGATCAGGCATTTCGATGAGTTCCCGGGCAGGGGGGATGACGAGCCAAGCGTTTTCTGAGATTTCTTGTTCCAGTTGGCCGGGCGACCAGCCGGAGTAGCCGACAAAGATGCGAAGGCCCTTCTGCCAGCCTTGGCGTTCTGCGGTTCCTGTGTAAGCGTTGCGCCGAGCACCACCTGCCGTAGGTAGTGAAGGTGTCGTAGTCTG
>JBAWVX010000017.1:0-46943 GCA_037147075.1 bacterium | reverse complement strand
CGCTTCCCATCCCCAGTCATAAACCACCCCTTAAAGTCCACTCCCACCACATGATGAAACTAGGGGTCAGGCAACATTTCCTTTCATTTTTGCTATGGATGAGAATTCGTCAGGCCCATATATTCACACATATTGGCAGAACCCAGATTTGCTAAATCATCAAAATCCTCAGGCGCCTCATACCAATGCGGCGCCATGGAGAGTGGTATCAGCAGTCTCGCGTGCTCACCCCCGGAGCGTTTCCTCATGCGGAAAGACAAGCGGGGCATTTGCAAGTTTGAAGCGGGATTCAGCGGTCGTGCAGGGTGTTTAAAATTTCCAGCGTCTCGTCTGCGTTGCGTTGGATGGAAAAAGCTTCGGCAAGCTGGAGGCAGGCTGCGCGGGCTTCCGTGCGGCGGGTGGCATCGCGCCATGACTCGAGGGCGTCGGCCAAGGCCAAGGCATCCCCTGGCGGGACGATGCTGCCGTGGAGTCCGGGTGTGAGGATTTCGGAAAAGCCATTGGCGTGTGTGGTGATGACCGGCAGGCCGGCGGCGAGGGCTTCGAGGCAGGCGTTGGAGAAGGGGTCATACCAGGTTGGCAGGGTCATCACATCCGTCGCAGCGAAGAGTGCGGCGATATCGGACACGGGGCCGAGAAAACGGGCTTTCGGGCTGGAATACAGGTCGGCTGGGCCGCGTCCGGCGACAAGCAGCAGGGCGTCATCCATCATTTTCACAGCCTTGATGGCGGTCGAGAGTCCCTTGCGTTCCCATCCGGTTCCCAGAAAAAGGATGCAGAAGGTGTCCGGATCGATGCCGAACCGGCGGCGCGCCTCGTCGCGCGGCGGGAGAGCGGGCATGGGGGTGATGCCATTGTAAACGACGCGCACACGGTCTTTGGGGAAGGCGAAGCGGGTCAGGATTTCTTCACGGACAAGGCGCGAGTTGGCGATGACGAGGCGGGTATTTGAGGGATCGAAAACCTGGCTTTCCAAGCGGAGAATTTCGGTGTGCTTGCGATTGAGCCAGCGGGTGGCTCTTTTCCAGAAGGGCTCGAAAGCATCGCGTCGGGCGAGCCACGCGGCGTGGACTCCATCCCCCGCCCGGTAAACCTCGCAACCCGGAACGCGCTCGAGGCTGAAGTGGATGTCGCAGCCGGTGCGCGTCGAGGAAAAGGCGGCGGCGAATTCGCCGGGCGTCTTTCCCGGCAGGCGGAGGATGTCGCCATATGGCCAGCGTTCGGCGGGCCAGTCGGAGGTGGTGACGAGTGTGGTTTCCTCGCCGCGGGAGCGGAGGGCGGAACCGAGGCGGATGAGATAGGCTTCCGCGCCGCCAGTGCTGGAGTGCCCGCGACGGACGAATCCGATTTTCATCGAGTCTTTGCGCTTTGCGGGTCGTTCTCCGGCTTGGGAGGGCGCCCGAGCAGGCAGGAAATCGATTCGCGCGGGGGCTTGCCCTCGTGAAGGACGGCAAAGACCTCGGCGGTGATCGGCGCGTCGATGCCGAGGCGCTTGGCGCATTGGGACGCGCTGAGGGCTGTCGGCACGCCCTCGGCGATGGTTTTGAGCGAGGCAATGATGTCGGCGGGCTTTTCACCGCGTCCGAGTCTTTCGCCGAATCCCCGGTTGCGGCTTTGCTTACTGAAGCAGGTCACCATGAGATCACCGACCCCGCTCAGGCCGAAGAAGGTTTCGCGGCGTCCGCCCAGGGCCATGCCGAGCCGGGTCATTTCGGCGAGCGAGCGTGTCACAAGAGCCGCCTTGGCGTTGTCGCCCATGCCGAATCCGTCGCACACGCCGGCCGCGATGGCGTAGATGTTTTTCAACGCGCCGCCGAGTTGGATGCCGGTGATGTCATCACTCGTGTAGGCGCGGAATCCCTTGGAGGAGAAAATGCGTTGGAGGGGTTCGAGCAGATCGGCGTGTTCGCAGCCGATGACGCTTGCCGCCGGGATGTGGCGGGCGATTTCCTGGGCGAGATTGGGCCCCGAGAGGACGGCCAAGCGGCTTTGGGGGAGGAACTCCGCCAGCACCTGGCCCATGAGGAGGCCGGTGTCGGATTCGATGCCTTTTGTGCAGGAGACCACCACGGCGTCTTCGCGCGGATGGAGCGCGGCGAGCGCGCGGGCGGTTTGCCGCATGACTTTCGAGGGCACCACGACCACGAAAAGATCGGCGTCGCGGAGATCCTCGAGATGGGCGGTGGCGCGGATGTTTTCCGGCAGGTTGATGCCCGGCAGATACTGGGAGTTGGTGTGGCGGGCATTGATGTCCTCCGCCACGGCGGGATTGTGGGCCCACATCGTGACCGGTAGGCCGTGTTCGGAGAGGAGAAGGGCGAGTGCCGTGCCCCAGCTGCCACTGCCGATGATGGCGATTTTTTTAAACATGCTTCAATGGACCGTTCGCGGCTTTTTCTCGAAACGCTTCTCCGTGCCGGCCAGGAGGCGTGAAATGTTGGATTTGTGCCGCCAGATCGCAAGCAGGCACATCAGGCCGGCGATGCCCGTGCGCAGGGCATCGCCCTCGCCCAGCGCCCACATGGCGGAGGCTCCCGTGGGGAGCGCCACCGCCGCCCCCAGCGAGGCGACCGAGACATAGCGTGTGGAATAGAAGAGCGCCAGCCACACAAGCAGGCCAAAGGCGAACACCTGCGGAGGGAAGAGCGCGAGCATGATGCCCGCCGCCGTAGCGATGCCCTTGCCGCCTTGAAACCTCAGCCACACCGGATAGGTGTGGCCGATCATCGCAAAGATCGCTCCGGTCACTCCGGCATAGATCACATGCGCCTGGGGCGCATGGTGGAATTTCACGGCGACAAGAAAGGCGGTCATCACGGCCAGCCAGCCTTTGAAGGCATCGAGGGCAAAAACGGTGTAGCCCCATTTTTTCCCAAGAATGCGCAGGGCGTTCGTCGCGCCGGTGCTGCCGCTGCCCTCCTTCCGCAAATCCACGCCTTGCATGCGTCCGGCGAGGAATCCCCAAGGAATGGAGCCGAGGAGGTAGGCTTGAAGGGCGGCAATCAGGTAAAGGGTCACAGGCGAAGGTAATCCCCGTTGCGGCGCTCCGTCTCAAGCAAAATCCTGCGCCAGCCGGGGAATCGAACATTTCGGAAAAGGCTCGGGGTTTTGGCCGGGATGTGCCAAATTGCAAGGAGGAACTCCCACGCAGTCCCGCTGGATACCCATGCAACAAGTCAAAGACACACTCCGCGCCACGGTGCGCATCGGCTACGACGGCAAGGTCTATAAACAATTCCGGGGCCCGAAGGCCGATGAGCGCTTTGCGAATGAGGTCAAGGTGCTGCGTTATCTGGAAAAGCGGGCTTGTCCTTTTGTGCCGAGGCTCGTGGAGAGCGATCCGGAGGAGCTCAAAATCGTGACCACAAACTGCGGGACGCGGGTTGACCATCTGGACGAGGCCCGTTGCCGCGAGCTGTTTGCCGAATTGGAACCCTACGGCGTGCGTCATGACGATGCGGACATGCGGAATGTGACCTACCGCCAGTCGGACGGACGGTTTTGCCTGATCGATTTTGAGTTTGCGACGATCCTGGATTCCGAACTATGAGCGACGAGTCCAATCCCATCAACCGCCTCTCCTGGTCGGGTCATACCGATTGCGGCAAGGTTCGCAAAAACAACGAGGATTCGTTTCTCGGCCTGCTCATCGATGGGCAGGGCGCGCAGTTGCTCGGGAAGATCGGCGAGGCCGAGGTTGCGAAATCCGATTTCGTCTTCGCGGTGAGTGACGGCATGGGAGGCGCGATGGCCGGCGAGTTCGCCAGCCGGATCGCTGTGGAGAAGATCACAAAGCTCCTGCCTCCGCTCTTCGCGCAAGGCGCGGTCGGCATTTCCAGCGGTTTCCGGGATGTGCTCCAGGAGGTCTTTGTGGAAATCCACCGTGCGCTGCTTTATCTCGGCTCCTGCTATGAGGAATGCCGTGGCATGGGCGCGACGCTGAGCCTGTGTTGGTTCACGCCGCGTTGGATGTATTTCGCCCATGTCGGCGACAGCCGTATCTACTTCCTCCCGGCGGGCGGCGGCATGAAACAAATCTCGGAGGACGATACCTATGTCGGCTGGCTTTTCCGAAACGGCCAGGTCAACGAGCGCGAGGCGAAAAACCATCCGCGTCGCAATGTCCTTCAAAAGGCCCTTGGCGCGGAACATCAATTCGTCGATCCCCAAGTGGGCGCCGTGGGGCTTGAGCGCGGCGACCGGTTTTTGCTCTGCACGGACGGCGTGACCGATGGCCTCTTCGACAGCCGCCTGGAGGAGATCCTTCGCAACGCCCCCCGCGAGGCCGCGCCCATTCTCGTCCGCGAGGCAGTCGAGGCTTCCGGGCGCGACAATGCCACGGCGTTGATCGTGGACATAGTCGAATAACCCGCCTGTTTTCTTTGAAAACTTGGCGCGCGGACATTTGCGGTGCTACCCTTTCGCCACTCATGCAACCGCCGCCTGTCACCAAATACCGGCCCTTTCCGCCAGTCGACCTCCCCGACCGTCAATGGCCGGGCCGCACCCTGACTTTCGCTCCCATCTGGTGCAGTGTGGACCTTCGCGACGGCAACCAGGCGCTCGCGCAGCCGATGAGCGTGGAGGAAAAGCTCGAGTATTTCCAAATGCTCGTTGGCATCGGCTTCAAGGAAATCGAAATCGGTTTCCCCTCCGCCTCGCAGATCGAGTTCGATTTCTGCCGCCGTCTCATCGAGGAAAACCTCATCCCCCACGATGTCTCGATTCAAATCCTCTGCCAGTGCCGCGAGGATCTCATCCTGCGCTCTCTCGAGGCCCTGCGCGGCGCTCGCAGCATCATCTTTCATCTCTACAACTCGACCTCGCCGAAGCAGCGGGAGTATGTTTTCAACTCGACCCGCGCGCAGATCGTCTCCATCGCCACGCATGCGGTTTCGTTTTTGAAGGAAAAAATGCAGCCCCTTGTCGCGGAGGGTTCCCGCATCCGCCTCGAATACTCGCCGGAGAGCTTCACGAGCACGGAACTCGATTTCGCCCTCGAGATTTGCGAAGCCGTCACCGATGTCTGGCAGCCGACGGCGGAGAATAAAATCACCCTCAACCTCCCGGCCACGGTCGAATACGCGACGCCAAATATCCACGCCGACCAGATCGAGTGGATGTCGCGCCACCTGACCCGGCGCGCCCTCACCACGCTTTCGCTGCACACCCACAACGACCGCGGCACCGGCACAGCCGCCACCGAGTTGGGTCTCCTCGCCGGAGCCGACCGCGTGGAGGGCACGCTCTTCGGAGTCGGTGAGCGAACCGGCAATCTCGACATCGTCACCGTCGCGCTGAATCTCTACACCCACGGCATCCACCCGCACCTCGACCTCAGCCGTCTCAATGCCATTCGCGATGTTTACGAGCGCTGCACCCGCATGGAGGTTCATCCTCGCCACCCCTACGCCGGCGACCTCGCTTTCACGGCCTTCAGCGGCTCCCACCAGGATGCCATAAAAAAATCCTGGGCGCGCCAAGCCGAGGGCAAGCCATGGGACACCCTCTACATCCCGATCGACCCCGCCGACATCGGCCGCAGCTACAAGGCGATCATCCGCATCAATTCCCAGTCCGGCAAAGGCGGCGTCGCCTACATTCTCGAAACGGAATTCGGCTACCAGCTTCCCAAGTCGCTCCAAAAAGAATTCGGCCGCATCGTCAATGCCGTCTCGGATGAAAAAGGCACCGAACTCGAAGCGGAGGAAATCCACCGCCTCTTCCTGAAAACCTATGTCCTTCGCGATGGCGTGGTGAGTCTGTGCGGCTTCCGGGCCATCGAGCGCGGCGAGCAGGTTACCATCGAAGCCGACTTGCTCATCCATGGCGAAGCCACCACGATCCGCGGTTCCGGCAACGGCCCGATTGCGGCCTTCGTCCACGCCCTCGGCCAAACCAGCCTCCCGCCGGTGGAAATCCTAAGCTACTCCGAGCATTCGCTGGGTGCCGGCGCCGATGCACGCGCTGTGAGCTATATCGAAATCAAAACCCCCGCCGCCCGCACCTGCTTCGGCGTCGGCAGCGACACCAACATCGAACTCGCCTCCATCCACGCCATCATCAGCGCCCTGAACCGCGCCATTCTCTGAGTCGCGTCAGCTCAGGATGTGCTTTTCTTCAGGCATGCCTCTCTCACATCCGGAGGATTCGCTCCAAACACCCTGCGCTGCAGGAGTCGCGCGGCTTGTATTCGCTCGTCGCACGACATCGCCTGATACTGGCGTTTTGTCCATTCATCGGCCTCTTTGAAGGAGGTTGATTTATGGACTTCGCGGGTGATCATACTTTCGACAAAATACAAGATCGCCATCCGCGCTCAACCCCGTTGTTGGAAAACCCAGCCGGCCGCGCCATGTTTTGATTTCAAACCCATGTGTCCTGAAATAGCTTGATCTCCCAAATCCCATGAAAACCCTCGTCACCGGCTCGTCCGGACTCATCGGTTCCGAAGTTTCCCTCTTTTTCGCCCGACAGGGCTGCTCCATCCATGGGGTGGACAACAACCAGCGCGCCGCGTTTTTCGGACCGCAGGGCGACACGCGATGGAACCAAAAACGCCTCGCGGACCTCATTCCCGGCTTCACCCATCACGAACTCGACATCCGCAACCGCCAAGGCGTTTTGGATCTCGTGGCGCAGATCAAGCCCGACATCATCATCCACACCGCCGCGCAGCCTTCCCACGACCGCGCGGCGGCAATTCCCTTCGACGACTTCGACACCAACGCGGTCGGCACGCTGAACCTCCTGGAAGCCGCCCGCCAAGCCTGCCCGGAGTCGCCATTCGTCCACATGTCCACCAACAAGGTTTACGGCGACCGGCCCAACACCATCCCGCTCCGCGAACTCGACACGCGCTGGGATTACGACGATCCCGCCTACGAACACGGCATCGCCGAATCGTTCTCGATCGACCAGTCGAAACACTCCCTCTTCGGCGCCTCCAAAGTCGCGGCGGATGTCATGGTCCAGGAATACGGCCGCTATTTCAATATGCCCACCTGTTGCCTGCGCGGCGGCTGCCTCACCGGCCCGAACCACTCCGGCGTGGAACTCCACGGCTTCCTCAGCTACCTCGTGAAATGCAACCTCGAAGCCCGCGAATACAAGGTTTTCGGCTACAAGGGCAAGCAGGTCCGCGACAACATCCACAGCGAGGATGTGGCCCGCTTCATGTGGGAATTCTGTAAAGCCCCGCGCATCGCGGAGGTCTACAACCTCGGCGGTGGAAAACAAAATTCCTGCTCCATCCTCGAAGCCTTCCAAATCGCCGAATCCTTCACCGGGAAAAAACAAACCTTCACCTATGTGGACCAAAACCGCATCGGCGACCACATTTGCTACTACAGCGACCTCCGGAAAATGAAATCCCACTACCCGGCGTGGGATATCACCATCAGCCTCACAGAAACCATCCGTCAGATTGTCGAAGCCTGGAAGACGCGCGGCTGATATCTCCAGCCGATGGATTTCGCAAGAGTGAGGTGCACAGGCATCCCGCCAGTGAGCGTCAATGTGCTCCTTGGTTCAGATAGGTATGCTCCGAGCGAGCAGAACCTGTCTCCACACGGACGAGACGACCACGCCCCCCTTCTTTGCGATACAAAGTCCAATTTTATTCACCGGATAAAAGGCATTGGAGGTTTTTGCAGAATGGGGTGCTGTGGCGAACTGGTTAGAAACACCCTAGGGGAGCGAATTGTATTTCATCGACAGGTCCTCGATCCGTTGCCTCAAGGGTCGAACCTCATCGTGTGAATGCGGGTCTTCCAGAATGGATAATGAAGGAGCTGGATCGGCAGTCCCGGTTAATCGGCGTGAGTCGGCAGGCGCTTGTCAAACTCCGGGTCCGGGAACGAATTCAGAAGGAACACCAGATTCAACAGAGCCTTTCGTCCAGCGCGGCGAGTGGCTCGGGAGCACTGGCGCTCAAACTGCGTATGTTTCGAAAGAAACAAAAAAAGCGGAGGTCCGAAGACCTCCGCCTTTGGTGCAAAGAATCGAATGGTGTCGACTATTGCTTGTCGAGAACGGCATTCCACTCGTCGAGGCGTTTTTTTTCTGCGGTGAAGAGAGCGTCGGTGGGATCGAGGATTTCGATTTTCTCGATCGTGTCGCCCATGCGGATGGAGTCGATGACATCCTGCCCTTTCGTCGTGAAGCCGAAGACCGTGTGGCGTCCATCGAGGTGTGGCGTGGGCACATGGGTGATGAAGAACTGGCTGCCGTTGGTTCCAGGGCCTGCATTCGCCATAGAGAAGATGCCGGGTTTGTCGTGTTTGAGGCCGGAGTTGACTTCGTCCTCGAACCGGTAGCCTGGACCTCCGCGGCCGGTGCCGGTCGGGTCGCCGCCTTGGATCATGAACTGCGGGATCACGCGATGAAACGTGATGCCGTTGTAGTAGCCGCGCTTGGCGAGGTTGAGGAAATTCGCCACGGTCACGGGCGCTGCCGACGGTTGGAGTGTGGCCTCGATCGGACCTTTGTTTGTTGTAAGGATAATGCGGATGTCTTGCATGGAGGCAGTGTCTGTCGCCGAGTGGGCTGGGATTGTCAAACCGAGAAGCAGGGCTGAAAGAATTCGTTTCATGTTGTCTCAACAGTATGTCGTTCCAATGTCTCGTTCTCAATCGCAAGTTTGAATTCCGTCGACTTGGGTTTTTCCTGGCCACACTTTTTTCCTTGCATGACCACATACCTGCACTCTGTGGTTAATTCTGCTGGATTGGAGTTTAATTTAAAGTTCATGAAAAAATCATTCCTATATCCACTGCTAATTGCCGTCGCCCTGGTCTCCCAAGCCGTTGCCTCGAATCCCGGCAACGCGAAACCCTATCCGTTGAAAACCTGCGTGGTTTCGGGCGATGAACTCAGCGAGATCAGCAAGCCGCTGACATTTATCTACGAAGGGCAGGAAGTGAAGCTGTGTTGCCGCGATTGCAAGAGAAGCTTCGACAAAAATCCTGCGAAGTATCTCGCAAAAATCCAAGCTGCAAACCCGAAATAGTCAGCGCTTCATGCCTGGGCTTCGGATCGCGCTTTCGCACAGTGCAGAAGCTTTTTAGGCGGGAAAAGACCGATCACTTTGTTTTGGCGCATTTCCGCGCACAGGAGAGGAATTCCCCGGCGCCGGACGAGAGGCTGCCATCACGCCAGACGGCAGCGATCACCAGCTGACTCGGAGCGGGAGCGAGGCGCAGCAAGTCCATCCGCGAGCCGGCGACGCAGGCCATGGATTCCGTCACCAATGCCACACCATCCCCCGCCTCGACCGCCGCGATGAGGCTGGCCACGCTGTCATGCTCCCCGGCGATGCGGGGTTTTTCGTTGGCTTTCGCAAACCATGCGTCAAGCATCTCGTGGTAGTCGGGATATTCGCTGCGGTTGAAGGCGAGCAACCGATGCTGCGCGATCTCTGGGATTTTGACGGTCTTCCGTGCGGCAAGCGGATGTCTGGGAGCGACGGCGAGGCGAAGCGGCAGGCTCACGAGTTTTTCCAAACGGAGCCCCCGCGCCATGGCGAAGCGCGAATGCACCATGAAGGCGATCTGCAGGCTTCCACTTCGCAAACCATCCAGCATCTCCCGCGTGGAGAGATCGTGGAGCCTCACACGGGCTCCGGGCATGGCGGACTGAAACGCCCGCAAGATTTGCGGCAGGATGCGCACCGTCGGCGACATGGCATAGCCGATGTGGAGTTCGTTGCCGCCATCGGCCACGGCTCTCGCGGTTTGAACGGCGTCATCCACACGCTGCAGGACGACGCGGGATTCCTTCAAAAACTCGCGACCCGCCTCCGTGAGGCGCACGGATTTCGCGCTGCGCTCGAAAAGAGGTAAGCCGAGTTCGTCCTCCAAATCGCGAACCTGCCGGCTCAATCCCGGCTGCGACACATGCAGCTTCAGCGCGGCGCGAGAGACATTCTCCTCCTCGGCGACGGCCACAAAATAGCGGAGATGGCGGAGTTCCATGTGCCGTCAAGTATGCTCCGAAGTTATGCTCAGGCAAGAAACATGGTCTTTCCCAAACCGGCACGTCGCGTGGCATGGTGTGTTCATGTTCATCAGAAAAGCATCGGAACGCGGGCACGCCAGCCACGGCTGGCTCGATACCTGGCACAGCTTCAGCTTCGCGGACTATTACGACCCGCGCTGGATGGGCTTCCGCAGCCTGCGGGTCATCAATGACGACATCGTGATGCCCGGCATGGGATTCGGGACACACCCGCACCGCGACATGGAAATCATCACCTACATTTTGAGCGGATCGCTCGAGCACAAGGACTCGATGGGCAATGGCCGAACCATCCACGCCGGCGAGGTGCAATACATGTCCGCCGGCTCCGGCGTGCAGCACAGCGAGTTCAATCCCTCGCCCGACGAGGCCGTGCATCTGCTGCAAATCTGGATCGAGCCGGATCAAAAGGGCCTCGCCCCGCTTTATGCCGAGAAGTCATTTGCAAATGCACCCTCAGGCACCTTGCATCTCGTGACCAGCAAGACCGGACGCGAAGGCTCCCTGTCGATTCGTCAGGATGCCGACCTCTGGCTCGCGAAACTCGGTGCGGGCGACAGCGTCACGCACCAACTCGCCATGGGCCGCCACGCTTGGATTCATGTGGCCGAGGGCGATGTGTTGATTAACGGCCAAGCCCTCAGCGGAGGCGATGCCGCCATTGTGGACGAACCCATATCCCTCAACCTCTCCGCCACCCAACCCGCACGGGTTCTTCTTTTCGATCTCAACTAACGCCTTCAACCAAAACACCACACACTATGACCAAAATACTCGTCCTCTATTACTCCACCTACGGCCATGTCGAAACGCTGGCTGAAAGCATTGCCGAAGGCGCCCGCAGCGTAGGCGGCGTGGAAGTCACCATCAAACGCGTGCCGGAAACCATGCCGCCCGAGGTGGCCAAGCAATACGGCGCGAAGCTCGACCAATCGGCACCGGTCGCCACGCCGCAAGAGCTGGGTGATTACGACGCCATCCTTTTCGGAACTCCCACCCGCTTCGGAAACATGGCCGCGCAAATGCGCAACTTCCTCGACCAGACTGGCGGGCTCTGGATGAAGGGCGCCCTCGTCGGCAAAGTGGGCAGCGTCTTTACCAGCACCGGCACCGGCGGCGGAAACGAAAGCACCATCATCAGCTTCGTCACCACGCTCATGCACCACGGCATGGTTTATGTCGGCCTCCCCTATGCCTGCGCCGAGCTGGCGGATATCAGCGAAGTCAAAGGCGGCTCACCCTGGGGTTCCGCAACCATCGCGGGCGCGGACGGCTCCCGGCAACCAAGCGCCAAGGAGCTGGCCCAGGCGCGTTTCCAAGGCCGCCATGTCGCCGGAATCGCCGCAAAACTGCACTCTTAAGTCACAGGCCCAGATTCCTACAGAAGAGCAGACTGCTTCTTCTGTGCGGGATTCCCAGAACGTGGTGCGGTCTATGGCCCACGGAGGAGCCCCCCCCGGCTTGCCGCTCCTTGAGGTTGGTTGTGGGGTCTAGAGCTCGGTCAGCGTCTTAGTTTAAGCCGGTTGGAGAACCTCTGGGATGGCTATACCTTCTTATCTTGGGGTGCGGTCGTTTTGTTTGTGACGTTATGCACCAAGTTTCGTTACGAAATTGTCACGTTCAGGCAGTTGAAGCAGCTCAGTCGTTAGAGCTCACTGTCCTCGAAATTGAAAGTCGTCGCATCGGCTGATTCTTTCCAAGCGGATTTCCGACCGCCTTTGGAAAAAACAGATTCCAGCGGCCACTCCAAGGCATCGGGCCGTTGCTTTCCGATAGAAAAGTCGGATGCAGCGGAATCCAGCAAGTGCATCACCATAAAAAACAAAAAACATCTGCAAACCATGAAACGTCTTTTTCTTCTGTCTCTATTTGTTAGCTTTCTTGGGACCTCAGGGCTGCAAGCCCAATTCACCTCGGCGAGCCGGAATATGACTTCCACAGCGTCCAACTTCAGCACAGCACCCGCTGGTGGGGTGAGCGTCGGTGGGACCACTTTCATTAACCTCGGTCTCCAGGGCGTCGGAAGATTTTCCGCCAATGCGACTGATCCTGTCACTGGAGAATCCTTGGGTTCATTCTCTGGAATGCAAATCACCGGTTGGTCCAAAGACTCAAACGGCACTTATAGCGGGGTTTTCCAAACCCTGCCGGACCGGGGGTATAACAGTGGCTCCACCTACTCCAACTACGCCGCGCGCATCAATGCGTTCAATTTCACATTCACGCCATACACCTCGAACGCGACGACGACAAATCAGAACCAAATCACCATGAGTTTTGCCGGATCAACGCGGTTCACCTACGACCATGACAACAATGTCGCCACCGCCCCGATCTACACAACCGGTCTGCTGCCGACGACTCCGAATGGCTCGCTTTTCGGAAAGACTGTTCCGGTCGTCAGCACCAGCACAACGCAATCCGATGGCACATTCGCTTCGCGTCTGTGCCTTGATGCGGAAGCCATAGCCTTCGACAACCGGCCGGGGAAAGCCGGCAGCGGCTGGGTTGGAGACGAGTATGGCGCCAATATCTATCATTTCAACTCCAGCAAACAGATCGATGGCATTCTCGGAACCCCCGCCGCTGTGCAACCTACCAATTCGGGAAATTTCAGCTTCGCAACCGATCCGCTCAATGGCCGCCGGACCAATCAAGGCTTCGAGGGCGTTGGCGTGTCTCCGGATGGAACCAAGCTTTTCGCTCTGTTGCAGAGCGCAACCATACAGGACTCCGGAACCGGAAATGTGGGCCGGTCGAATACCCGTTTGCTGGTCTACGATTTATCCTCCTCCGACACGCCCACGGCCGCCACCACGGAACATGTCATTCAACTCCCGCTTCTTGATGACAATGGCGGGTCTTTCGCGCTGAACAAAACGGCTGCCCAGAGCGAGATTGTGGTGCTCAACAACACCCAATTTCTGATTCTGGCGCGTGACGGCAATGGACGTGGTGCCAACACCACGGCTCCGGTCTTCAAATCCGTTCTCCTGGCGGATATCAGCACCGCAACAAATATCCTCGGCCAGTTTGATGCGGAAGGCAACCAGGTCGCCCCAAGTGGAGTTCTCAATACCAATGTCACACCGATCACTTGGTCCGAGGCTCTGAATATGATGGGCAAGGTGGACCTGAGCGTCACCGAGCTCGAACAATTCGGTTTTAATTACAATGCTAACAATGGGGATATGAACACCCTCTCCGAGAAGTGGGAGGCCATGTCTCTCATGTCCGCAAACGATCCCAACGCGCCGAACGACTACTTTCTTTTCCTGGCCAACGATAACGACTTCACCACCGCGAGTGTGAAAATGTTTGACGCCAACGGCATTTTGCAGACCTATTCCGGCACTTTGGAAAACGACAACGTTGTCCTGGCCTACCGCGTTCAGGTCGTGCCAGAGCCTTCCACTCTCGTCCTTCTGGTTCTGGCCGGTGTTGGTCTCCTCGTGGTCCGCTCGCGCACGGCGCGCCGGGCCTAAGGCGACCCCGCCTCCCGGGAGTTCGTGCCAAGCGTTTTGATCGGATCAAAGCCAGCTGCCCTTGCTCTCAGTCGTCGGTGTTTTTCCTCTGCGGCTTTTGTTCCGTCCTGTGGCTTTTGCCAGAATCTGGCAGCGGCACGGGGCGGTCGGAGAGCGAGGGCACGGATGGCTTGGCGGCTTCGGCTGACGGGTCTATTTCGACAGCTCCGATGACTTGGATTTTGGCATCGGGTCCCTCGCGCAGGGTCGGGCGTTTGACGATTTGGCTGTAGGTTTTTCGTTCCAGGACCTCGCCGTTGAGCCCGATGTGGGAGTAGAGGAAGGCTTTCGGGGCGGTGTTTTGCAAAATGTGAATGTGGTTCTGCTTGTCGAGCAGAATTTCGGGCGTTCCATAGGACACCAAGCGCCCGAGGCGGTGGGTGCAGAAAATGGTGCCGCTCTGGGTGTTCTCGATGCGGACGTAGAGTTGGGTGCTGTTCGGAAGTCGGTGGGTCAGTATGGTCACCGTGCGCACTTCCCCTCCGCCGGGTTCTCCCTCGGGGACGCCCACTGTTTTTTGGAAAACCGTCCGTCCGTCCGTGATTTCGATATTCAACGGAGGAGAGTTGAAAAACCGCTTCAGACCGGCCGCGTAAATTGCTGCCCGCACCCGGTAGCCTCCAAATTCCCCGATCGGGAAGAGGGGGGTGAGGTTCACTGTGCGATTGAGCTTTTGCCCGGCTTCGAGCACCAGCGGCTCGTTGGTGTAGTTCGAGCTTCTCGGGGCGATCGGGCGGCCATCCAACGTCTCAACCTGAAATCCAAACCAATGGTTGCCATCGGCATCGCTAAGCGACAAGGGGCTTCCGGAGAGATTCGTGAGGCTGACATTGATTAAAAGGGGCTCGTAGCTGATGTAGAGGGTGCGAGTCAGATTGATATCCACCTGCAGTTGCGCCGTGGCTGTTTGAAGAAACCCGGCCAGTGCCAACGCCATGAAGTGCGCTCTCCAAAAGCGATTGATGGTTTTTTTGATGAAAATTCCAAGGCCCTCGGCGAGAGTTGCTTTGAAAGGATTTGTGATGCGGTTTGCTTTCACCTCTTCCGGCTTCGGTGTGGTGAAATCACTTGTTATCCTCGGCGATTCGGAAGCCCAAGGCATCATCGCTTTGGAATTCGGTGAGCTTCGTGCCACGACGCATGATTGTTTTGTCGTCGGCTGTCTTCCAATTACCGCCCCTGTAGACTGGCACCTTGTCGCCGGTGCGTTCGGCATCCTCGGCCCAGCTGTCGGTCCATTCCGACACGTTGCCTGCCATGCCTTGGATTCCAAAGCTACTGAGGTCGCTTGGGGGCTTGTTCACTGGACTCCATCGTTTGAAGCCGTCATTTTGAGCGCCGACTTTGGGGTCGGGGTTGGGGCTGAAGTCGCTTCCCGTGTTGGCGAGTTTGTTGTCGAATTCATTGCCCCAGGGATGGAGCAAATTTTTGTCGCCGGAAGCGGCTCGTTGCCACTCCTGCTCGGTGGGAAGGCGCTTGCCTTTCCATTTGGCGTAGGCATAGGCATCGAACCAATCGACTCCAAAAACCGGTGAATCAACCGAAAGTGGCACTTCCTGGTAGCGGCCCCAGTTTTTAGCGCGAGTGTAGTAACCGGGGTTCGGAGGATTGATTTCGGTCATATCGGCCCAGCCTGCGGGAACATGGGATTTCCCGGGTGGTTGCTTGGGATGGGCGATCGAAGCTTCCTTGCCGGGATTTTCTTTGAGATCCTGCAGGAACGCGGCGTATTCCGCTATGGTGACCTCGTATTTGGAAATTTTGAAAGCCGGCACATCCACCTTTTTTCCGTCGATGGTGACTCGACCTGCTGGTATCTCGATCATTTTCCCGAGATCTTTGATATGAACGTCGTTTCTCGACAGGGCCCTGATGACAAAAAAACCAGCTACCATCGTGAGCGTGAGTGAGATGGTGCTGTAAATCATCAGATGTCTGCGGCTCGTTTTCTTTGACTCCTCCAGGGCGCGTTGGCGAGCTATGGTCTGGGATTGGATCTCGTGGGCATCCGCCGGGGCGGCTTGAGGTATACGGCTTTCGGCAAGTTGGGCGATGGATGCCCAAGTCGCCGTTGAGGGATCCGAATTCCGGATTTCAACCAGTGCTTTGCGTGCGACAGAGGTCGAGGCATCAGTGGCCAGGAGGGGCAGCAATAAACCGGTGAGGTTTTGAATTTCCTTTTGGTGGTCGAGCGGTTCTGGAGGCTCTTTGCAGGCCATATTTGTGAGGCGTGGGGCAGAGCCCGGCTTGAGAATGATGTGGCGAGGCAGGAGGCTGGCGCGGGCGATGCCTTGCTTTTCAAAAAAGTCGAAGACCTCGCTCACGGACTTCACGATTTGTAGGGCCGTGGTTGTGTCGATTTTGCGGTTGTTATCGATCAAGTCCTCAAGTGTCGGCGCCGGAACGGCCTCGTTGGAATAGAACGCAAGCCCATCTTGCACGCCACTCTCGTAGACTGCTGTGACGAGTATGTGGGTGACGCGAGCTTTGGCTCGGGCGTCATCCATGAATTTCGTCACGTGAGCGGGATCAGCCGAGAAGGCGGGTTTGAGGACGCGGAGGATCACAGGACGACCGATGTTTGTCTGTTTGGCCCGGTAGAACGTCTCTGTCTCCAACTCCCGAATGCGGGCCTCGATCGCGTAGTGTCCCAGATTTTTGCCAACCCATTCATCCGGCGGCAGGTCGGCTTTGGAGGGAAGGGGAGGGGTTTTCGGGGATGCGGTCGCTGGCTTGGCTACGGCTTTCGAGGCGGTGGCTTTGGCCACAGGTTTGGCAGCGGCCTTCGGAGCTGCAGCTGGAGAGGCCTTTGGCCCGACAGCAGCTGATTTCGGCTGAGGGGCACCGACAGGCGCGGCGGCTGGCTTTGGCTGGGCCTTGACTGCAGGAGTTGCCGAGGCATTGGCTTGAGGGGGGACAGGAGTGGCGACCGAAGTTGGCGCGTCCACCGCGATTCCGAGAGCCGTGAGAGTCTGTGCTAGCGTCTCCGGATTGATAGGCTGCGGCAGGAATGGAGCTCCGCCGAGCCGGTCCGCATACGGGGAAATATCATGTTGGGAGGTAAAAATCGTTTGAAGATCCGGTAAATAGGGCACGATGGCATCCCGCACTGTGAACCCATCCAAGTGAGCAAAGTAAACCTCTGAGATCAAGAGGTCGCAGCCGCCATTGGCATTGATCCATGCGAAGACGGCATCGGAGTCGGTGGCCAGTCCGGAGGCCGGTCTGCCGAGAGAGGCTAGGATCTGGGAAAGTGAGTTGGCGGCTTCGGAGTCGCCAAGGGCAACGAGGATTTTCATGAGGGATTGCTGGAGAGGTAGAGAGGGAGAGGATGGTCGACCGCAAGCGAACCCGGGTCGGCACGGGTGTCTTGGAGGTCGTTTTTGTAGTAAATTCCGACCACGTAGCCCGCGTAGGTGAAGGCGGATTTCGCAGGTGGTGTGTAAACAGCGTTCAACAACTCCGGTTCATTGTTGCTCCAGTCGACAGGCTGGCTGATCCACTCGGTGAGGACTTCCGAATTCGTCAACTGCACCTGGCCGGTTTGGTCGCGTTCATAAAAGAAGACATGGACGGCCATCTGGCGTGGGTCGATGGACTGGTTCGGGCGGGCTTTAATAGAGATGCGCAGCGTTTTTGAGCCTTTCGGGGAGTCGCTCAGGCGGGTGTCGACAATCCCGAGGCTGGAGCCCGGCTGGAGGCCGAACTCGTCGCGCACATCGGCCCCGGCTTCGCTGGCCACGACGGTGGGGACCGGCGTGCCTTCTGGCAGGCTGAGCATGGAAATTTTGCGCTGGGTTTGGCCGCGGAGTTCTGTGGAGAGGTTCGGGAGCTCGAGGACTTTCCTGTAGGTTGATGCTGCCGCGGAAACATCGCCTTTTTTCTCTTGCAGCCGCCCGATCCGCAGCATGACGCCGGGATCTCCGGGAAGCAAGCGGTCGGCCTCCTGAATCTTTATCAATCCGGCATCATAGTCGCCGATGCGGAATGCCTTGTCGGATTCATCCACAAGGTGGCGGATTTTTTCCAACATGGCGTCGTCAAGCTGGTCGCCTGGCGTCGCTGGTGTGGGCTGAGAAAGCGCTTGTGGAGCCGGTGGTGGAGAAGTTGGAGGTGCGGTGGTTACGGCGACTGGTTGCGGTGCATCCAGCTTCTGGAGGATTTTTTTCTGGAGCAACGGTGCAAAGTGCAATCCCAACAGGGCCACTTGAACCACCAGGAAAACGCCCAGCAAACCTGCAGCCACTTGGAAAGTCGTCCCGGTGGGCGGTCGGGCAATCGGGGATGGGGTGGTTTGCTGGCTCATGGTGAAATGACATCTCAAATACCTGCTTTGAGCTAAAAATCAAAGTGGTATTCCAAGCATAGCGTGGAATCGAGCGTCCGGCTCGCGGACTGTCTCACACGCCGCGGAGGCCGGTGAGGAGGAGCTCAGCGTTCGAACGGGTGTGCTGGAGATTGGTGACGAGGATTTCCATGGCCTCGGCGGCGGGGAGTTCGGAGAGTTGGCGGCGCAGGAGGAGGATGCGCTCGTATTCATCCGGGTGGAGGAGGAGTTCATCGCGCCGGGTGCCGGATTTGACGATCTGGATGGCCGGGAATATCCGCATCTCGGCAATGGATCGGTCTAGGTGCAGCTCCATGTTGCCGGTGCCTTTGAACTCTTCGAAGATGAGGTCGTCCATGCGGCTTTTCGTTTCGATAAGAGCGGTGCCCAGAATCGTGAGGCTGCCGCCTTCCTCGGTGTTGCGGGCGGCCCCGAAAAACTTGCGGGGCTTGGCGAGGGCCTTGGCATCGACGCCGCCGCTCATGGTGCGGCCTTTGCCGGGTTGCAGGTTGTTGTAGGCTCGGGCCATGCGGGTGATGGAGTCGAGGAGGATGATGACATCGCGGCCAAGCTCCACGAGGCGCTGGGCGCGGTTCGCGACGCTCTCGCAAATCTGAACGTGGCGGGCCACCGGCTCGTCGAAAGTGGAGGCATAGATCTCACAGTCCAAGGCGCGGCGCATGTCGGTGACTTCCTCCGGTCGCTCATCAACCAGAAGCAGGATGAGTGCGGCCTTCGGGTGGTTGATCCGAATGCTGCGGGCGAGGGATTGGAGAAGGATTGTTTTGCCAGCGCGTGGCGGGGCGGCGATGAGTCCTCTCTGGCCCATTCCCAGCGGCGCGACAAGATCGACGGCACGCGCTGAAATCTCGGGATCCTTGGGGGTTTCCAAAAAAACTCGCCGGTTTGGAAAGAGGGGGGTGAGTTTGTCGAACTCCAGCGGCGGTTGCCAACCGGTTGCAGGGATTCCTTCGATGGAAATGATCTCGTCCACCACGAGTCCATGCTCGCGCTCGCGCGGCAGGCGGACTTTGACCTCCATCATGACCCCCGATTGGAGCGAGTATTTTTTAACGAGTGCATGGGGCACGAGAAGGTCATCGACACCAGGCCGGAGATCGTAGGTGGTCCATCGGAGGTTTGAGCCCTCTTGGGCCCGTTCTAAGAGCCCAGTGCCTGTTACAACGCCGCCCGAGACGAGGCAGTGACGGACTTGATCCACGACGAGATGCCGTCGCGTCAGGTCGGGCCTGATACGAAGACCAGCATCCACCGAGCGCTCTATGAGAGCGTTCAGGCTCAGCTTCTGAATCTCGTTCATCACGAGTTGAGGGGCAGGAACAGGAAGTGTTTCGTCTGATGACATGAATCCTGATTTGAAATTGGAACCGAAGGTGCGCTGAGGAGAATGGCGGCTTCCCCGCCAACAGCAGCTCTGCTTTAGGCTGACTGTGCTTGGATCTTCCGATCGACAGTGTGCTCCAACCAGAACTGGCGAGGAAGACGGCTGGTAATCAGTTCTTCGGCGGGAAGTAGGATGGAGCCTGGGAATCCGCTGGCTCGCTGTGCGTTGCTTTTTTCAGAGACTCCTCGTCTTTTTTCTGCAGCTTGTCGGCGTAGCCAGGAATTGTTTCGGAGGCCGGATGGCGTTCACAGCTTGTGTGGAGGGCCATCATGACGAGTGCGGCGAGCAGTGGGGTGGCGATGGATTTCATGGTTCGATGATTTCGAGTGTGGCGGTCATGTGGCGCTTCTGGGCGGAGGCATTGAGAAGCGTTCGGAGTGCACGAATCGTATTGCCGCTCTTGCCGATGATTTTGGGAATATCCGATGGCTTTGCGCCAATGAGGAAAGCCACGGTTGAGGGCGTCTCGTTTTTTTTGATGACGAGATCGTCGGGAAATTCCACAAGCGATCCGAGTACATAGCGCAGGAATTCCTCCATGGCTAAGAAGAGACTCAGGCGGCGATTTTTTTGCGGGCCTTGTTGACAATGCTTCCGACGGTCTGGCTCGGGCGGGCGCCGCACTGGATCCAATGCTCGGCACGGTCGAGCTTGATGTTGAAATTCTCACCCTCTTGCTTGGGGTCGTATTTACCGATGATCTCGATAAACTTGCCATCGCGCGGGCTGCGTTGATCAGCGACGACAATGCTGTAATAGGGGTGGTTTTTACCGCCTTCGCGGCGGAGTCGGATTGCTACTGCCATAGTTTGTTATGTGGTTGGAAATTGTTGATCAGGTGGTCGGGCTGCTTGTCGGAGGCTCAGAAGGGTAGTCCGGCACCGGCGCGGGCCATGAGTTTTTTCATGGCGCCCATGTTTTTCATCATCTTGCGCATCTGGTTGAAGCGCAAAATTAAATTATTGACCTCGCTCACGGAAACTCCGCTGCCCCGGGCGATCCGCTGGCGGCGCCGAGCGTTCAGGATGTCTGGACGTGTGCGCTCCTGCGGAGTCATGGAGAGGATGATGGCCTCGACCCGTTTCAGTTGGTTTTCATCAACCGAGGAATTTTTGATCTTATCCATTCCGGGGATCATGCCAAGGATATTTTCGAGGGGGCCCATGCGTTTGAGCATTTTGAATTGCTGGAGGAAATCGGTGAGGTCGAAGCTGGCGGTGCGGAGTTTCTGCTCCATACGGCGCGCGTCGTCCTCGGAGATCGCCTCGGCGGCTTTTTCGACGAGGCTCACCACATCACCCATGCCAAGGATGCGGCCAGCGAGGCGGTCGGGATGAAAGACCTCGAACTGCTCGAGTTTTTCACCGATACCCGCGAACTTGATCGGTTGCTTGGTGACCGCGCGGAGCGAGAGGGCGGCGCCGCCGCGGGCGTCTCCGTCGAGTTTGGTGAGGATGATGCCCGTGAGGCCGAGAGCGGCGTGGAAACGCTCTGCGACACTGACCGCCTGCTGGCCGGTGGCCGCGTCGCAGACAAGGAGGATTTCCTGCGGTTGGAGAAAATCGAGGAGTCGTTTAAGTTCCTCGATGAGGAGCTCGTCGAGATCCTGACGCCCGGCGGTATCGAAGATTTGCACATTGCCACCCGTCGCGGCGCACCAGTCGAGCGCCTGCTTGGCGACCTTGAGCACATCGGTCTCGCCTTTTTCGGGGCGGAAGACCGGGACAGCGATTTGCTCCCCGAGCACGGCCAGTTGGTCGATGGCGGCAGGGCGTTGGAGATCGCAGGCCACCAGAAGAGGCGAGCGGCCTTGGGATTTGAGCCAGCGTGCGAGCTTGGCGGACGAAGTAGTTTTCCCGGCGCCGTTGAGCCCAACAATGAGAATCCGTGCGGGTTTGTTGAGGTTCAGCTCGGACGCATTGCCACCGAGCAAGGCGCAGAGCTCCTCGTGGAAAATTTTAACAATTTGCTGGCCGGGCGTCACACTGCGGAGAACGGCCTCGCCGAGGGCTTTCTCTTTGACCTTGGCTATAAAATCCTTCGCAACTTGGAAGTGCACATCGGCATCGAGCAGGGCCAACCGGACCTCGCGCAGGGCGTCAGAAACATTGGTTTCACTGATCTTGCCTTGGCCACGGAGGTTTTTGAAAACGTCCTGAAGTTTATCCGAGAGTCTGCCAAACATGGGGGACTAATTTAGGGGAGCGTGGCAAGATGCAAACGCCAATCTTGAATCATGGCCGATTTTGGGCATTTCAAGCGTTGCCGTATCGCTGGCGCCACTTGAGACGGTAGGTGCCCATGTTGTCCACAATGCGGTCGCGGATTTTGAAAACCAGTTTTCTGGCATGGTTCGCCCGGCGTCGGTCGATGAGGCTGGATTCCACGAGATGATTCATGGCATCGAGTGCATCGTTGGCGGCCTTGAGTGCACGCTTGAGGTAGGCGATCGTCATGCCGATTTCGGAGGTGTCGTGACCGCAAAGACCTGCTGCCAGCTTGGCTCCGCAGATGGCCGAACGGGTTGCAAAGCGCAATGCCTCGGGGTGCTCGCGCAAGTCTTCGCGCTTGTCGAGAAGGCGGTTGATCCAACGATGCAAACGAAGGGTATCCTCGTAGACTGCGGAGTGTGTGAATTCCTCGAACTCACTATCGTATTCCTGCTCCTCCTCGTCGGTGAGGAATTCCGAAGCCTCGCTCAGGAAGTGCTCGAGCTGTTCCTGGGTTTGCTCGGCTTCCTCGAAGATGCTCCACCCCATTTCCTCTGCGACGATTTCATCGCGATTCGGGTCATCCATGTATTTTTCGAGGAGTTCAAAGTATCTCTCCGTATTCTGGTCTTGTCGTTGGAGGAATCGTTCCCATTTGTATTCGTCCCACGCCTCCCCATTCGGAAATTGATTGTCTTCGAACATCACTAAACCGCTAAATCAAGATGGTGTTCCGGGCAACGGATTTTTCAACCTGCAGACGAAGCTGTCCGCAGGCGGCGGCGATGTCGTGGCCTTTCTCCCGGCGGAGGGTGGCCTCGGTCCCGGCTTGCTGCAGGATTTTGAGAAAGGATTCCTGGCGCGCCTCGTCAGGGCGCTCCCATTCCAAGCCCTCAACGGTGTTGTAGGGTATGAGATTCACCTTCGCATTGACGCGGTTGGCCTGGCGGGCGAGAAGGCGAGCCTGCTCGGGGGAGTCGTTGATGTCACGGATGAGAATGAACTCAAAGGTCAGGCGTTGTTTTTTCAGACGCACATAGTCCTCGCACGCGGCCAGGAGATCTTCGACGGGATACTTCTTGTTCACGGGCATGATGCGACCCCGGACCTCGTCCGTCGCCCCGTGGAAGGAGATGGCGAGCCGCACTTGGAGAGGCTGCGCTCCGAGGTCGCGGATGCGTGGCACGAGTCCCGAGGTGGAAACGGTCATGTGGCGGGCACCTACTCCCACTCCCCACGGGGCATTCAGAATGCCGATGGCGCGGAGCAGGTTTTCATAGTTGGCCATTGGCTCGCCCATTCCCATGAAGACGATGTTGTTGATCTTCTCACCGCTCTCGGCCTCGACCTGCAGGTATTGGTCCACAATCTCTCCGGCAGTGAGATTTCTTTTCCAGCCCTCGAGCCCGCTAGCGCAGAATTTGCACCCGTAGGCGCAGCCGACCTGACTCGAGATACAGATCGTGCGGCGGTCCGAGGCCTCTCCGTAGAGGGCTGGCGATGCGGGGATGAGCACGCTTTCGATGAGTTGACCATCGGCAAGTCGGAAAAGGAACTTCCGGGTCGTGTCGCGCGATCCGGTCTCGCGGATTTTTACCAACCATTTTTCGGGGAATACCTCCTCCAGTCTGGCGCGGAGGGTTGCAGGCAGGTTTGACATATCCCTCCACACCCGCACCCGGCGCTGATAAATCCACTCCAAAATTTGCGGGGCTCGGTAGGCCGGCTGTCCCCAAGCGGCCATGAGCCCCTCCCATTCGGAGCGGGTCAGCGAGAGGGCCTCCATGTCACTCCCGCCGCGACCAGCGATCGCGGTCGGAGAACAATATGCACTCGCCGTCGATCGGCAGCGGCGTGAAGACCGGCAGCGAGAACCCTTGCACATTCGGCGGGCGGGTAATCATAAACACCCAGTCGGTGTAGGGGCCTTTGTAGATATCGCCGAAGAGAGGCCGGTTTCCCGTCACAGGCGTAAGGTAGAGGCCGGAGATTTGCGTGCCTAGGACACGGAAATCGCTGATGCGATTGAAGTCTTTGATCGTCTTGGGAAGCAGGAGGGATTTGCGTTGCGCATACCAAGCCGTGGCCCACGGCATATCGGTGGCAATGACCTCATCCTTGCCATACCAATCGCCGAGCACAGCGATGAATGGGGGAACATAGGGTGGCCATTGGACTGCCATATCCTTGCCCGCGAAAAGTGTTGCCAGCATGGGGAGGGCGCATAGGAAAACCAAAACCCCGATGAAGACATTTCGAAGGAGAGGAATCTCGATTTCCAGCCGGTTCCACAAAACGAGCAGGAAGGCCAATCCAAAAAAAACAAACAACGGGATAAAAAGAACGTGGAACTGGTTTGAGGATACGACCTCCTCGACGCCGCAAAGACCCATCCCAACAAAAGCCCCCAGCCACATCAACACTACGCAGACGCGGAATGCCGCAGTTGCCGGGGATTTGAAACGGTGCACCAATGCGATGAAAAAAGCCGCCGCTACGATATTCACTCCCAAGTAGGCGAAAAGCCTGTCCGACTGCGTGAAAACCGCGTTTTTCAAACGGTTGAACGGATGGATCCCCGAGAGTGGGGGCGTGTCGCTGATGGAGCGCAAATACCCAGTCTCCGCCGTGTTGACGGGGGCGACCATTTCGTAGCCGGCCAGACCGAGTGGATTACCGCACACGGAATAATTCCTCGCCAGCCAAGGCAGCGTGACAATCAAAAGCGCCCCCAATGCGACGAGTCCGGCGATACCACGGGGTTTGAAATGGAAAAGCGCGAATACCAGCCATCCCATGAAAATCCAAAAGGTCGCCCCATGCGTCAAAACCATCAGTCCGAAGACCAGCCCCGCAGCAAAAAGAAACCCCAGGGAGGTGGTCAGTTTATCCTTGTTCTCCATCGCTTTCAGCGTGAGCCAGGAAGCCGTGGCTAAAAGTAGCAACAGAAGCATCTGGGGCAGGCCTGAAAGCGAGAACTGCCACATCAGATCGCAAAGAATCACTATTGCACAGCCAATCGTCGCAATCAGCCGATCAAACAGACGGCATCCCACCAGATACCAGACCCAGATGGATAGAAAAAACATCAGAACAGCGATGGCCGCGATCATGCGGTCGCCCACATAGACCAAATCCGTGGGACTCAGCTTCCAGGAGGACTCCACCAATTTGAGCGGGAGTGAGTTGAGCAGCGGATGCAGCGGCGATTGGAAGAAGTCCGGGAAATCGCCTGTCGGCACTTGTCTGCCGGTGTCCTCCAACTGCTTGATTGCGAGCGGGCGGATGTATTGTGTTGAAAAACCATTGCCCATAGCGAGTTGGCGTGCGATTTGTGCCTGATCCATTGCTGCCGCACTGGACAGACCCCGGAATTGCACGAAGAGATAAAGAAGCGTCAGGGTTAGGATCAGGGCGGCGAACATCGCCACTCGAATGACCGGCACCAAGCCCCCTTGGTCCAGCGAATGGACCATGTCTTGGAGGGTTTTTCGCGAATTGGCCATAGTATTAAAAATGTGTTGTTCGTTTGAAAAGATTCAGTTCCTTGAGCCTGCGGTGGAGAGTCCGGCGGCTGATGCCGAGCTTTTTGGCGGCCTCGCTGCGGTTGCCACGGCAATCCTCAAGCGCGCGGATGATAAGCGAGGTCTCGGAATCCCGCAAATTCAATTCCACCGAACTGTTCCGAGGTCGGGTTTCAAGATTCAAGGCGGTCTGATTTGATCGGACCGATGTCGGCAGGTCCCGGAGAGTGATGTGGGGTCCGGCGGCCATGACGACCCCGTGCTCGATCGCCGTGCGCAATTCGCGCACATTGCCCGGCCAGTCGTAGTCCAAAATCCGCTGCATAGCGTCGGGGTCGAGTTCACGGTGCGGCTTGGCATTTTCGATCGCCGTGTCGCGCAAAAAGGCATCCACCAAAAGGGGGATGTCCACCTTGCGGTCCCTCAGAGGGGGCATGGTGATCGGCACCACATGCAGGCGGAAGAAGAGATCGTCTCGGAATTTGCCCTCGGCCACGAGCTTGGAGAGGTCTTTGTTGGTGGCGGCGATGAGGCGCACATCGGTGGAAATGGTCTCGCCGCCCCCAACGCGCTCGAAGGTTCTTTCCCCTAAAACACGAAGAATTTTCACCTGGGTCGTGAGATCGATCTCACCGATTTCGTCAAGAAAAAGCGTTCCACCCTTGGCTTGTTCGAACCGTCCGATCCTGCGCTCGAAGGCTCCTGTGAAAGCCCCCTTCTCGTGGCCGAAAAGCTCGCTTGCCAAGAGTTCCGGTGTGAGCGAGGCGCAATGAACCGCCACGAATTTCTCCCGGGCCCGAGGGCTGAGTTCGTGAATGGCGCGCGCCGCGAGTTCTTTTCCGGTTCCGCTCTCTCCCTGCACCAGCACGGTCGCGCGGGAGGGGGCGACCTGCTTGATCGTATTGAAAACCTCCACCATCGCGGGTGATCGTCCGATCATACCCTCCACACGGAATTGGTTTTGGACCTTGGAACGCAGCTCCATGTTTTCGCGGGTGGTGTTGCGTTCGCGCAGGGCGCGCTTGATGAGGATCTCGAGACGGTCGATGTTGACCGGTTTCGTAACAAAGTCGTAGGCGCCCCGCTTCATGGCCTCGACAGCGGTATCCACCGAGCCATAGGCGGTCATCATGATGCAAATCGGGGGATTTGCCTTTTTCATGATCCGCTCGATTAAAGACATGCCGTCATCCCCGCCAAGGCGCAGGTCTGTGAGGACCACATCCACTGGAACGCTCTCCAAGGTGGCCAGACCTCCCTCGGCATTGGGTGCGACATACACCTCGAACTCGGTATCCAGCGCATGGCGAAGACCGTCCCGGGTGTTCTTTTCGTCATCAACAATCAGCAGCGTTGCGGACATTGACGCGATTAAAATCCAATCCTGTCACCGCATCAACCCTGTGCTTTGGACGGAAGGGCCATCGCGGCGAGGAGACGTCCGGTGTGGCCGGATTCCTTTCGGTAGGAGTAATACTTCTCCAGATCCGATCCCGTGCAACTGGCGCAGTCATGGATGGTGCGGACCCCGGCCCGGGCGGCTTGGGCGCGGATTTCGGCGGCGAAGTCGACTTCGTAGTGCGGCGGACGGATGCACGGGGAAATTTGCACGATGAGATCCCGGGGATCGGCTCCAGTGGCTTCGCAGAGGACGGCGATTGTTTTTGGAACGATGCCGAGTTCGGTGCCTTTCCGGCCCGAGTGGGCGAGTCCGATGCCGCGGCCATGACGGTCGGCCACATAGACTGCGGCGCAGTCCGCCACATAAATCCCGAGGCAGAGGTCGCTCTCTGTGGTGACGAGGGAATCACAGTCGGAAACGGGAAAAGTGTCGGCGATGGAAATGCGAACGACATTTGCGCTGTGGACTTGGCTGGCCTTCGCCAGCGGCATGCCCGAAAAACCCGCCGAATCCAACCCCTCGCGCTGGATTCCCGCGAGTCGCTGCAAGGCCGTTTCGCGGTCGGTTTTGACATCCAACCCCGGCACGCGTTGCAAAAACACAGCCCGAAGCGCGGATAGCGCATCCAATGCGGGAAAGGTTTCGAAAGGAATTGCTGGCGTGTTCCTCATCCCAGCCTTTCCTCAGTGCTCTCTGTCGTCAATTTCACCACTGCGGCCACCTCGCGTTTGGCCCGGAAAAAATCGCGCAGCAGGGCGGCGCACTCCTCGGCCAGGATGCCGGACGTGATGAGACACCGGTGGTTGAGCTGTGGCATTTGGAGAATGTTCATCAACCCGCCCGCTGCGCCGCCGCGCGGGTCGGGGCAGCCGAAGATGACCCTGCGGAGCCTCGTGTGCACGATGGCACCGGCGCACATGGGGCACGGTTCCTTCGTCACATAGAGATCGCAATCGTTGAGGCGCCAGTCCTCCAACGCGGCCTCGGCTTGGGTAATGGCAAGCATTTCCGCATGCGCGGTGGCATCCTTGAGCATCTCGACCTGATTCCATGCGCGGGCTATAATTTCCCCCTCCCGCACAATGACCGCGCCGCAGGGCACCTCATCGGCAGCGTAGGCACGCCGAGCCTGCCGCAACGCCTCGCGCATGAAGTATTCGTCGCTGGCAAATTCCATGCCGCCAAGCTATGACATTTCCATGGCCCAGCGCAAAACCATCGTTGCCCCGTCCCTCTTAGCCTGTGACTTCAGCCGCCTCGGCGCGGAGGTCGAGCGCGTTACCCTTGCCGGAGCGGATTGGATCCACTGCGATGTGATGGACGGGCACTTCGTGGATAACATTTCGTTCGGTCCGGCCTTTGTGGAGGCAGCTTCGCGCCATACGCGCCTGCCGCTCGATGTCCACCTCATGATCGAGCGTCCCTACCACTACTTGCCGCGCTTCCTTCCCCTTGCCAGCTCGATCACTTCTCATGTCGAGGCCGATCACGATATTTCAAAAACTCTCGCGGCTGTTCGTGATGCGGGTCTGCTGGCGGGTTTGGCTGTGAGCCCACCCACCCCTCTCGAATTGGCGAAACCATTCCTCGGTCAGTTCGATATTTTGTTGATCATGACCGTGAATCCAGGCTTTGGCGGTCAGCCCTTCCTTTCCTCGATGCTCGAGAAGGTCACCGAAGCGGCCGCTTGGCGCGAGAAAGGGCCGTTTGATTTCCACATCGAGGTTGATGGAGGCATCAATGTGAAAACGGCAGCGGAAGCTGTGAGAAGCGGAGCCAACCTGCTGGTCGCTGGCACCTCGGTTTTTCGGGCAAACGATGCCGCCGAGGAGATCCGGTTATTGAGAAATGTCTGAGGCTTCCGATCAAGCAAATCGCCGCACCGCACTGAAACTTGCTCTCGCACTTATCGTGCTGGTCGGGGGAGCGATTTTTGTGATCGCGGGAATGGAATCCCCCAAAACGCCGGACGCCGCTTGGTTTGGGAAAAACTTGGAGCCGCTGCGGCTTGCCTATCCCTTTGAACTGACCGACCAGAACGGCAATCCCTTCCATCTTGCCGATCAGCGTGGCAATCTCATACTGCTGAATTTTGGCTTCACCTGCTGCCCAAATATCTGCCCGGCTTCTCTGGCCAATCTCGCGGCTGCCCGGCGTGCTCTGCCAGAGGAGGCAAAAAACCGGGTGAGAGTGGTTTTTATCAGCGTGGACGAACGCGATGACATCTCGGCCCTCAAAAAATACATGCCAATGTTCGACGAAAAATTCACCGGCTTGACCGGCACGCCCGAGGCGGTAGGCAATACCGCCCGAGCTTATGGAGCCTTCTATCGCAAAGACCCCAAAGGTCCGCAGGGTCAGGATGACTATCTCATTGACCACTCGACAAGCACCTACCTCATCGATCCCGATGGAAACTTGCGATTGGTCTACACCAAGGACCAGCTCGCCAATCCGACGGCTGTGGCCAGCGATATCCGGCGCGTGCTGGGGGCGCCGAACGGGATTGATTAACGACAGAGCACAGAGGAGATGGAAAGGTCCGTTTGGAAAATTTCAGCCCGATTCGGTTCGGGACTTCTTTGTGGATTGACCCTCTCGGCATGCGGACCGTCTCCGAATTCCACCATCGACACGACCCCGCTGACTGGGCGGGACATTTTTGTGACCCGCTGCACCGCTTGCCACCAGGTCGATGGAGCCGGGATCCCTGGGAATTGTCCGCCTTTTCAGGGTTCGCCCAGATTGGCTGGCCCATCTGATGCTCTCATCCGCCTCCTGCTGCTCGGACAGCGCGGCCCTCTTGAGCAGGATGGGCAAACCTACAAGGGCATCATGCCCTCATGGCGTGCGGATTTGAGCGATGAGCAAGTCGCCGATGTTCTGAATTACATTCTCACCACCTGGAGTCCCCAAGCGCGAAAAATCTCCAAGGATGATGTCGCCCAGGTGCGTCTGGAAACAGCGAATTCCAAGCTCCTGCCAGCGGGGCAATAAAAAACCCCTCCCGGCAAACCGGAAGGGGTTTTGAATAATTGGACTTTAAACGATCTTAGAATGCGAAAGTCACCTTGCCGCCACCCCAGAAGGTGCTTGGCTGGGTGATGCCATAGAGATCTTGGAAGGCATAGCTGTAAGCTACATAGCCAGAGAGGGTGATCACATTGTTGATCTTCCAAGGCAGAGCCACACCGAATTCGAGGTTGTTGGCACCATCGAACTGCTGGAGATTGCCATTCAGGTTGTAGCCGAAGTTCAAGCCGAAGGCTGCCCAAGGATCGACGGAGAGGACATCCTTGATCACAGGGATGCTGCCGTTCAAGCGAAGGTCGAGGTAGCTGCTGGCTGTGTTTACCAAGCCGTTTGCCGCGCCAGTGTCGTTGTCAGGTCCGAGGTTGAAGTAGTAGGTCACTGCTGGAGTCAAGGACATGAATCCAAGGTCGATATTGTATGCGACTTTGGCGTTCAACTCGTTGGCGAAGTCTTGCGAGCCCGGAGGATAAACATAGTAGAATGTGTATCCGAGGCCGACGGAGAGGTTACCGAAGCTGTGGAGGTAATTGAGATAGGCGTCGAACTCACGATAGCTGGCTTTGCTCAAGCCAAAGGCTTGCCAGCCGCCAACTGTGAGAGTGTCGTTGTCCGAGATATTCCAAGTGAAGTTGGCATCAGTCCACCAGAGGCTGTTGCCGTATCCGCCATTGGTGCGGAGTGTGTTCACGCCACGGAACATGTAGAGGCTGTCATAGCCTGTGCTGAGGGCAGCATTATACCATGGTTTGGCTTCTTCTTGGACCACAACGGTCTCTTTGAAGGTTTTGCCGGTGCCCGCGAAGAGCGGCGTGGCGGCCACAGCCACGAGGCTCGTGATAGCAACAAGTGATTTTTTCAGTTTCATTTTTGTTTGGTTGTTTGTTGTTTGTTTCTGTTCGCGGGATTCGCCTTTCAGCTGTCCCGAGATAACCTGCCAGATGCGGAGGCTAAATCCGCTCAAGCACTATCCATGCCAACTCGTAGCTCATTGATAGCAGGTGTCAAAAACATTTTTATCAGTTTTTTTGAACAGAAAGGTACAGTGCGCTGTCGCGATTTGGCCGTCCGGGCTTCATTTCGGTCGAGTGATTCCGAGCATTTTTTCAGCGTTCGCAAAGTCCCCCCTCTTGCCATTCCCAAGCTTTTGATGACTTGGTTGAGATCGACAGACGTTAGAAAAAATCGATCGCCGCAGGCGGTGGTGCCTCAAGGGATGGTTGCTCCATGGGGGCATTTTGTGAATTCACCGGTTCTGCCCGGCGGATCTCGACTCCGCTGGGTGTGGGCGCGGCAGCCTCTGTAGCCGGAGGAGGAGTATTCACCGGCACAGCCTTGGCGACGGGAATGGTTTGGTCGTTCTCGGATTCGGCTCCCGGGCGCACGGAGCGGTAGATGTCATTGAATCCGACGAGCGGTGGAGAGGTCACTGCAACAGGACGGATTTTTGTCAGATCGATGGCGGTGGCGGCACGGGGCCAATCAGCTTCGTCGAATTCCTTGGCGTAGCTGCGCACTCCGCCGCCGTGTATGTCACAAGGGATCGTGGGCATCTGCTTCTCTGTGGCGAGTTCCATGTAGGTGTTGGATTCGGCTGAGCGTTCGCCAGCGACTGGATCGGTCGGCTTCGCGGAGCAACGGGGTGTCGCAAGGAGTCCCGAAGATCGGCAAATCTCGACGTCTTTGAGCTCTCCCGGGCGCTCGATCTCACGGGGCGGGTAGCTTTTGGCGGCGGCGTTCATGATTTGGCTCCAGATGGGCAGGGCCAGATCTTTGCCGAAAGCGCCTCGGTAAATTTTTGTCGGTTTGTCAAACCCCACCCAGACGCCGCAGGTCACCGCATTTGTGTAGCCGATGAAATAGGTATCGGTAAAGCCGTAGGCTGTTCCGGATTTCCCTGCGACCGGGAAATTGCCGAGGCCAAAATTCTTTTGCGCGAGAGCGCCAACTCCTCGATGCATGAAATCGCTCATCACAGAATGCGTTTCATAGGCTGCCGTTGGTGACAGGGCGCGATAGCGTTTGCGAGGAGCTTTGAAAATGACATCGCCGTTGGGTTCACGGATCGACTGGATGATGTAGAGGTCTGCCGGGCGCTGACCGACATTAGGAAACACCGTGTAGCCCAGCACGAGTTCGTCAAGGCTGAGTTCACTGCTGCCGAGGAAGGCATTGGAATAATCGCGCAACGGCGAGGTGATGCCTGCAGCGGCGGCGGTTTTTTTCACCGCATCGAGGCCGACTTGCATTCCGAGACGAACGGTGGCGGCGTTTTTACCCTTAACCAGCGCATCGCGTGTGGTCATGGGCCCCTCGTATTCGTTGTCTTCGATCTCAACACCCCACTCGCCGAGGAGACCGGTTTCGCCACCGACCATCACATAGCGGTTGTCGATGCAGGCATCCTGAACGATCTCGCCGGGAAAGATGCCGGATTCGTAGGCGGATGCAAAAACAAACGGTGTGAATGCCGTGCTGGCGGGGCGGGTGCCTTGGAGGGCGCGATTGTATTCACTGTGCTTGAAATCCCGCCCGCCCGTGAGGGCAAGGATGCCGCCAGCGGTGTTTTCTACGGCCAGCGCGGCGCCTTGAAGGTATTTCGGTTCGGGCATCTTCACAGCCATGTTGCCGTGGTTGATGGCCTCTTCGATTTTCTTGGTGGAGGCGCGGTATTGCTCGAACGTCGGGTGGCTGTAGCCAGGTTGCTGCTCGATTTTTAATAAAACTTCGCGCGTGGCACGGTCGGCCGCCTGTTGGAGATCGGAGTCGAGAGTTGTATCGATTCGGTAGCCCCCGTTCATCGCCCTTTCAAAGCCCAGGGACTTGATGACCTGCTGGCGTATCAGCTCGATCGCATAGCTGACCTTGAAGGGATTCGTGCGCTGCACGGTGCCGAGCGGGGATGCCATTTCCTCGTCGTATTGCTTGCGGGTGATGAATCCCAATTCCCTCATGCGCCCGAGCACAAAATTGCGGGACTCCGTCGAGTCTTTGGGGTTGTTGAAAGGCGAGAGCGCCTGGGGGCTTTTGAGCAGGCCGGCGAGCGTGGCGCATTGGGCTATCGTCATGTCGATGGCATTTTTGCCGAAATACCCTTGAGAGGCCGCCTCCGCACCGTAGAATCCACTGCCGAAATAGACGCGGTTCAGGTAGTGCTCCATGATCTGTTTCTTGGTGAAGTTTTTTTCGATGCGCCAAGACAGATAGAGCTCCACGAGCTTGCGCTCATATGTGCGCTCGCGAAGCTCGAAGGAGTTGCGGGCGAGTTGCTGCGTCACTGTGCTTGCTCCCTGTGAGATGCGGCCCTTGCGGTAGTTTGTCAGCGCGGCGCGAAAGATACCCATGTAATCCACCCCGTCGTGGTCGTAAAAACGGTTGTCCTCCGCGGCGATCACGGCTTTTACAAGCATCGGCGGCAGGCGGTCGTAGGGAACCGGTTGGCGGTTTTGGATGAAAAGCTTTCCGAATTCGCGGCCCTTGCGGTCGTAAAGGATCGACGCCGCCTCCATCTGGCTGACTTGCTTGAGATCGAATTCCGCCGCCCGCGCCTCGTATTTTTGCGTGAGAACACCAAATGCCATCCAGGCTGCAAGCGCACCACAGGCCAACACGGCGAGAGGCACCCAAACGATTTTGCGGGCGTAGAAGGGCCTGCGATCCGCCTCAGCGTCTTTTTCCCAACTGTAATATTCCTTGCTTATGGTCGCGAATCTTCCATTTCAGCGGCTTGAGATCAAGATCGCTGATGAGGCTTCTCAATCGAGCGAATTCAAAAAAACCAGAAAAAACTCCGCACCGGCTTCGAGGTCGGAAACACGGATGAATTCATCCGCTGTATGCGCCTGATCGATGGAACCCGGGCCGATCGCAATGGCCGGGCAGCCGTGTGAGGCGAAAACGGCCGCGTCGCAGAACCACGGCGCTCCAACAAGTCCCGATCCGAGAGACTGGAGCTTGCCGATCAAGGGATGCGCAGGGTTGGTATGGAGCGGCTCGGAGCGTTTGAGATCGACTTCGATGTTGGGGACATGCCCACGTAGAAGCTCGATCACCAATTCAGGATCCACGCCTGGTATGGTGCGGATGTCCACGGAGGCTTCACAAAAATCGGGAACAATATTGACTTTCGATCCGCCGCGGATCGTCCCGACACTGAGTGTCGAGGTGCCAAGGATAGGATTCGCAGTCGACTCCAATCTCGGAATCGCCTCACTCCGCAGGCATTCGATGGCCTCCATCATGCGATAAATCGCATTGTCTCCCGCCTCGGGCCTGGAGGCATGGACGGCTTTGCCGTGTGTGCGGAGTTGCAACCAGCATGAGCCTTTGTGGGTGTAGACGACATTCAGCGATGTCGGCTCGCCAGCCATCACGAAATCGAACTTTTCCTCCTCGGCCAGAGCCTTCGCTCCGAACTGACCCGCCTCTTCGCCCACGAGCCCGGCAAACCAGATTTCGTAAGGGGATTCAGCCAAAATCCCTCCCGCCTCGCGCAGCGCCCAGAGCATTGCGGCAGCCGTGCCTTTGGTATCCGAGGCGCCGCGCCCAAGCAAATGCCCGTCACGAACCTCCCCGCTGAAAGGATCGATCGTCATTCCGGCCACGCTCACTGTATCGAGATGTGGAGCGAAAAGAATCCGGCGACCCCCGGCGCGGCGGCTCGGAAACCTTCCGACCACATTCGGCCGGCCCGGCAAAACCTCGCGCAAGGAAACCTCCGCCCCGCAGCCACGCAAAAAATCCGCCACCCATGAAGCGCATGCCGCCTCTCCGGTTTGGTCCGTGCCTGGATTGCCACCATCCGGATTCACGCTGGGAATCCGAATGAGCGCGGAGGCGATTTCGAGGGCGTCGTTCATTTGTTCAAATACCACTCGACGAATTTCGGAATGCCGTCGCGAATTTTCGTCCGGGGATCGTAGCCCAGCAGTTCGCGGGCTTTTGAGATGTCCGCCGCCGTGAGCGGCATGTCGCCTTGCTGTTCCGGCAGGCGCTCAATGATGGCTTTCTTGCCGAGAGCGTCTTCGATCGAGGAAATCAGTTCCGAGAGAGTCGTGGTCTGGTTTTCCCCGAGATTGAAAATATCAAAAAGTGGTCCCTCGTAGCGCAGTGCGCCCAGCACGCCCTGCAGGATGTCGTCGATGTAGGTGTAGTCGCGCCGCGTCGAGCCATCGCCGAACTGCGGAATCGGGCGTCCATGGTGGATCGAGTCAGTGAATTTATGAATCGCCAAGTCCGGACGCTGCCCTGGGCCGTAGACGGTGAAAAAGCGCAAACACACCACCCGCATTTTGTAAAGATGCGCGTAGTTCCCGCAGATGTGTTCGCCCGCGATCTTCGTCGCCGCGTAGGGGCTCAGCGTTTGAGGCAAGGCGAGATTTTCGTTGAAAGGAACGACCTTCGACAGACCGTAAACCGAGGAGCTGGATGCGAACACAAATCGTTCCACGCCCAGTTCCCGTGCCGCTTCCAGCAGGTTGTGCGTGCCGGTGATGTTGGTGTCGATGTAAAGCTGGGGATCCTTGAGGGAAGGCCGCACACCGGCCCGCGCGGCCAAGTGGATGATGGCGTCAAAACGCCTGTCGGCCAAAACCCGCCTCACAAAATCGCGGTCTCGGATATCGCCTTCATGCACCGACAAGCTGCTTCCAAGCGCCGTGATGTTCGCACGCTTGATGGCCGGATCGTAAAAATCGTTGAAATCATCGATGACTGCCACCTCATGACCATCGCTCAGGAGCCGCCCGCACACATGCGAGCCAATAAATCCGGCCCCGCCGGTCACCAAAAATTTCATCCTCCGATTGTAGATTCAGCGTGTTTCTGCCAGCAAGCGCATTCCCGCTGAATTTCACGCTTGCATTCGTTTGGAAAGTCTCTAGGTTGATCATTCCTCGCTCGGGTGGTGAAATGGCAGACACGTGCGTTTGAGGGGCGCATGCCGCAAGGCATGGGGGTTCAAGTCCCCCCCCGAGCAGATTTTCCGCCTCTACAGGTTTCGCGCGATCCGGAAACCTATCACGGTGTAGCGACTGTCCGGGCTTCTGCTGACTCGGTAGGCGACAGTTACGTGGCCATCGAGTTGCATCCAGCTTCCGCCCCGGATGCGGCAGGCGGGGCCGGTTTCATCCTTGTCCCAGCACCACTCCCAGACATTGCCGCTCATGTCGTGGATTCCGAGTTCGTTTGGTTGCTTTTGTCCCACGGGGTGTGTCACGCCATCGGAATTTTTTTCGTGCCACGCGACCTGGTCCGGGTTGTCGCTTCCGCTGAATTGATATCCTTGGCTCAATGGCCCGCCGCGTGCCGCCCACTCCCACTCGACTTCTGTCGGAAGGCGGTAGCCATCGGCTTTCGGATTCATTTCCACCAGCGTGGAGCCATCGGGGCCATACTCGCCGTTTTGATAGATTTTCCCGTTGATGCTGTAGACTGGGGCCAGACCTTCCATGGCGCTTTTGGCGTTGCACCACTTGATGGCATCATACCAGCTGACTTGGGTGATGGGATGCCGACTGCCGTTCCCTTCGCCATCTTCCAATTTAAATCCGTGGCCCGTGGCCCAAATTCTGACCCGTTCCCATTCAATCTGGGTGACCGGATATTTGCCAATCCGAAAGGGTTCAACTTTTTTCCCGGAAAATTCTGAATCCTGAGGCAACAAACCGCCACCGACCTGAGCCATCGCGGTGAGATCAAATGGCCCGCCAGCCCCGTCGGCGAAGGCCAGCAAGAGACGCCGGCGTTCGCCGAATTTTTCCACACCCAAGGATTTCAAATCCGGCTCCGTGATGGTCTCGATGATCTCATCAGTGACTCCCTCCCTTTCGAGGAGGGGCAGCAGATGTTCGAGATGTTCCCGCTCCAGAATAACGCGAATGTTTGTCGTCATGCCGGACTGTATTCCGCGAAATCAACCCGAACAGTAAGGTGGGTGATGTCTCCAGGACTCTGCGGGAATGTCCGGCAAATTGCGGTCCATCCGTCTATTTGCGGGATCTGGGAGCCGGGTGATAGTTGATGGTAAGCGTTTGTTTGAGCACAACTGGGCTGGAAGTGCCGCTGGATGCGTCGTAGATCGAGCGGTTCATGTAGATTCGGGCCGTGCCGGTTCCCTTGGGATCAAAGTAGGGATCCCCTGATGGCACGGCTATGTCGAAGGCCACATCGCCGCTGGTCGTCAGGTCGAGATCGTGGTCCAGGAACTGGCCCCAGCCGTAGATCCAATCCGAGAGGTTGCGGGAGTTGGACAGGGTGGTCGTGTGGTCGCAGAGCGTATTGCTGATGAGACGCGCACTTGGACGCAGCGGTCCGGCTGGGCTTGAGACTCCATCAGAGTAGGCGGTCGGCGCGAACCGCATCAGATCGGCTCCGGCCACCCCCCAGCTGGTGTGCAATAAGTTGTTGAGTTTTCCATCCAGCGTCGGCACGGGATCCTTCGCTGGCGCGGGTTTGATGAGCGCAGCGGGCAGGATTCCGGCTTTTGGAACCAAGCTGGCGAGTGTGTTTTCGTCATAGAAGAAAACATTGTCCTGGATTTTTGTGATCGATGTGTTCCGCCGGATGATGTCCGAGAGCCGGGTGGCTTCGAGAGCGGCCAGTTGGGGGCCGTTGAAAACCCTCGCATACCAGAAGCGGTCTCCATCGCGCAGGCGCTGGAATTGATCGACCAGAATCCGTTGGAATGTCGCGCCGACGCTGGAGCCGGGCAGGTCGTCCTCCACGAGGCCGCCGATCCACAAGTCGATATTGTCGACACTGCCGTAAAGGGAGAGAAGCTTGGCTTGAAGCGCGGCGTCGCTCGTGATCTCGGCGAAGGATTTGACTTTCGGCAGACCGTAGGCAGCGCGGGTGGTGTTGTAGTCGGAGAGCCCGTGGTCGCGGCCGCGCTGGATGTTCAGCGAGGCGAGATCAAATCCGCCCGCCCCGGGAGGGCCGAAGAGGAAGTTGCGGAGACCACCGACGAGTTGGGTGTCAACTTCCTGGGCTTTATCGGTGGCAAGGTATTTGAGCAAGGGATCGGGACCGACGACTTCGAGCACGGATGGGTTGAAGAAGGCCTCTGCAAGCTGCAGGGCCTCGTCGATCTCGTTGCCATCGTTGTCGAGAAGCTCGACATCGTCATTGATGAGCGTGTGCCCGATCCGGTAGGCCGCCGTGGAGAATTCTGTGCTGATGCCTGGATTCACATCGGGTTTGTAGCCGTCATAGGGCCGCAGGGCCTTTGGGCCGAGGAGAGCGGGAAGGAACTCGCGATAGGTGATGACTTGAAGCTCTCCCACGAGGATTCGGCGGGTGTTTTGGAAGATTTGCTCGTCTGTGAATGCCGGATTTGACGCCGCGATGGCGCTGGCGATCTGGTTGTGCTCGCGGACGAACAGTGTGTGGATCGCGCTGAGCTCGACATTTTCATTCGCGCGCACATCACCCGCCAAGAAAAGCTGGTTGTCGGGGAAAATGTGGGCGTCGTTCGCGTTTGCGAGGCCCGCCGTGTTCAGCGGCATGAGGTTGCCTGCACTGGTTTTGAGTTTTCCACCGCTGAATGTTCGCAAGGCAGCGGCGCGTGTGGCATCCGAGCCGTAAATGACAGAGCCGTCGAGGTAGGCCGAAATCTGGTTCATATGCTGACGGGGATTCGGCGAGCTCACTTCCATCGCGAACTTGTTCGCGCCCGGAGCCAAAGTCACCGGCACGCTGAATCGCCCATCTTTTTCCAACGGGATTTTTTTTCCGTTCAGAGAAAACGTGACCAGAGTTGCCGCGTAGATATCCGGCGTCACCATTCCTCTGAGAACGATGGATGCCTTGTCCACGGTGCTGTTGTTGGCCGGTTGCATATCGACTATTGAGTCGACAGGCGTGGCATGCAGGGCCGGGGCGCTTGCACTCAACCGCGGCTGGGCAGGCTGCCCCTGCAGATTCTGGATCTCTCGCTCTGCCAACCAGCCGTCCGGCCCGGTATGGAAATCCACTTTCCACCACCAGGAGTCTCCCGCCCGCTCGGGACCAGCCATCAGGGAGCCGGTGGATTGTGAAGGTTGGTTGCCGATGAGGTCCCCGCCCGTGGGTGGATTGTTCCACACAGGTGCAGGGTGGATTGTTTTCACCGTGTCGCCGATGCGAAGCGCAACGACTGGTGTTTCTCCCGCTGCCAGCGCGATTGGCGTGGCGGCGAGCATTAAGGCTGCAATATTTCCGAGGAGTCTTGTTTTTGTCATTGGAATGGAGGGGTTGATTTTTTTGGCCTTCCTGCTGTTGGGGCAGGCCGTGCTTTTCTCTTCGTCGCATGCAGGGCGTGGTTATATGACAAAAACACAACGCCGATTTTTCTGAGCCCTGCCTGTCATATAAAAAGCTGCCTCGAGCCACCAATGCCATGAACGATGAACTGCAAGAGAAACAGTCGAGCCAGGCGGATGAAGCCTGGCTGCGCGACGCCCTCGAGCGGCACCACGCCATGAGTTACGGCTGGGCTTTGAGTTGCTGTTCATCGAACCCCAACGATGCCGAGGATATCTTACAGACAGTTTACCAAAAAATCCTGGAAGGCCAGGCGCGCTACGATGGGCGCGCGGCTTTCAAGACCTGGCTTTTTGCCGTTATTCGCAACACCGCCGCGAGCGAGCGTCGCCGCGGTTGGGCGCGATTTCTCAAGCTTCAGCGATTTCAAGAACAGCATGCATCCGATTTTCAACCAGCGCAGTCTGGCGAGGCCTTGGATGAGGCGGATCAAGTCGCACTTTTTCGTTCTATGTTGAAAAAACTTCCACGCCGACAGCAGGAAATACTGCACCTTGTTTTCTACCAAAACCTCACCGTCGAAGCCGCCGCCAGGGCAATGGGTGTCTCCCTCGGGTCGGCCCGCACGCACTATGATCGGGCCAAGAAACAACTCGGACACCTCCTTAATCTCACCGGACAATTCCATGACTGAAACCACACTAAAAAAACTCTTTGACGATCTTAAGACGCGGGATGCGGATTGTTTGCCGGGATTCCAACGTGTGCTCCGCAAACCACGCACAACGGCTGTGGCACAGGCCTCCTTGGGATGGGCACCGCTCGCGTATCTCGCCGCTTCGGTTCTTCTTGGTGTCGCGCTGTGTTTTTCGGTTTTCCCTGGAAAAACCTCCCGCTCCACCACCGAACTCGAGCAATGGGCCACGATCTCGGCTTGGTCCGCTCCGTCGGATGCGATTCTCGCCGAAAACACCGCGACCAGCCTCTCCACATCGAGCGATACTCTTTTAGAAGGCTTTCCGAATGCCTCCGAGAGCACCAAAAATCTATGAAACACCACACCATCACCCTCTTCTTAACCAGCCTGTGCATCGGCACAATGCACGCCCAGCAACCTCCTCCGAATGGCCCGATCGGTTCCGACCAACGTCCTCCCGCAGGGGACAAAATGAGCCGCGCTTTTTTTCCGCCCGAGCTCGTCATGCGCAATCAAACCAGTATCGGCCTCACAGCGGATCAACGAAGTGCCATTCGCGAAGAAATGCGTCAGACCATGCCGCGCTTCACCGAACTACAATGGCAGCTCGGCGCGGAGGAAGAGGCTTTGGATGCGCTCGTTCGGGCTGATCGGCAAGATGAAAAGCAAATCCTGGGCCAATTTGACAAATTGCTGCAGGTCGAAAGCGAATTGAAACGTGTTCAGCTTGGTATGTTCGTCCGAATCAAATCGATTCTCACACCGGAACAACAAGACAAGCTCCGCGAGTTGAAAAAACAGGGACGTCCGGCCGAAACCGAACGCCGCACACCCCCGCGCGGCCAAGAGCCTTGATGGGGATGATCATGCCGCGCCCGGAAGGGAAAAGCACCAAAGGCCGCACACCCCTCCGTTCTTGGGCGGTTTGGGATTCCCTCTTTGACACTGGCAACCGGTCGATCGATATCAGCAAAAACCACTGGCATTTCCGGTTGTGGAAGCGAAAAAATTTTCTGATAGATGCTGAAAATCATGAACAAAACTCTTCGGTTTTCGATTCGATTTTCTTCCTTTTTTCTTGCTCTCCGTTGTTGCATTTTCGTCAGAAGGTAGTCCATCCAGTCCCTCAACATACCACTTGCGCCCGGTGAATGGACAATCTGTGGTCCGAACAATCCAAAATCAGAGAACGGCAGAGGGTATTGCTGGACTTTCGCTTCGGCGACGGCGATGAGCAGCAATCTCCTCAAAACCGTATTGTTGCCCGCTTCATCCACACCTCCAGCCATCTCGGTCTCGTCCTGGCACCTCTCAACCCGCACCGGCTCGCCGGACCAGCTTGTCTCCGAAGAGGCTTTTTCCTCGAGCAACTCCAACTGGGGTGGCGACATTTATCACCCTAAATCCCGCAGTTGGGAGTTTAAGTCGTGGGTGAAGCCAGCCAATTTTCGGGGTTGAGGGGGGCCTCCAGCAAAGGTGGCGATCGAGGGTCAGCTGGCAATCCAAATGCGGCGCCGTTGAGGTCAACCAACACTGGAGCCGCTTGTAAGCTTGGATTGATGGCTGCCCACAGCTTATTCCCGCCGCACTCAAACCGAAACCCCTCACGGCTTTCACCCTCTGCGTGAACCTCCATCAACTCCCTGATCGTGTTCATGGCCCCTTTCTATCAGCTTCTCTGCCTTTTTACACGATTTTCAACTGCGGCTTATAGGATCAAACGCTCGGCTATGTGACCCGTGGCAACGGGCAATGGGACATTCCTAACGCCAATCCAGAGACCATCCCGGGCGTGGGCTACCGCTACCAGCAAACCATGGCAGGGGACCCATCTTCGACTCGCAGTATCCAATCAATCCCTTCCAGGTGACTGTTACCAACTCCAGCGGTTATCCGCCCTGCCTCGGTCCGCTCATTCCGGCGGCAAGCCAATCGAGTCCCTAGAGGGTAGCCACCATGTCACTCTAAGACCAGGGATTCTCGAACAATGTCGCGCTACCCGTGCCCAGTGGAGATGTGACCATCGGCGGCACCACATACGATACCTAAAATTTCAATCTTTGAGTCAACGACCTTGGTCTTCCTCATTGTTATTAGCCTGCAACGATGACTGCCCAGAACGGATCCAAAGCAATGTCCCAAAGGTAATGGTAAGTAAGTAATTTGACTATTCCAAACGAGTGACAGATCCTACCTGATTCTACAGAAAAAATGTTGCTTCGTCGTTATTTCGGCGTGTTGAGTTTCAATCGGATTTTCTAATATGAATCCCGACGAGTATCCCACGGAATGCGGAAACTTTTGGCCGTCGGTCCAGCGCGCAGGGCATTCGCTGCACGAAATATCCTACCGGGGATGCTTCAAGCCGCAGTTGGCTGGGTTTTTCATCCGGAAATTCAGCGCGCCGGGGGATGTTGTTTGTGATCCGTTTATGGGTCGCGGCACGACACCCCTTGAGGCAGCGATGCTCGGACGCCATGCGGCGGGTGGCGATGCCAATCCTCTCGGTGAAATGCTCGTCACACCAAGGCTGAATCCACCGGAGATCAAGGAGGTGAAAAGGAGGCTGGACCGGATACAGTGGTATCGCTTTTCCGCTCTGCGGGAGGATTTGCTGGCGTTCTACCATCCAGAAACCCTGCAAAAAATCACGGCGCTACGGGATTATTTTCTCGAGAAAGATTCAGCAAATGAACTCGATGCGGTGGATGGCTGGATACGCCTCGTGGCGCTGAACCGCTTGAGCGGTCACTCGGCGGGATTTTTCTCCGTGCGCACCATGCCGCCGAACCAAGCCGTGCCCATTTCAAGGCAGATGGCCATCAATGCACGGAATCGCCAAACGCCCGAATACCGCGATGTCGCGGAACTCATCCTGAAAAAATCCCGCTCACTCCTCCGGCACCTCACCACCGCGCAAAGGCAGCAACTCGCCACGCTCGCTCCGACGCACCGGATTCGCACAGGCCTGGCCGAGAAGATGCAGCACATTGAGGACAACTCCGCCCAGCTGGTTGTCACATCCCCACCCTTTTTGAATGTCGTGAACTATAGACAGGACAACTGGCTGCGATGCTGGTTTGCCGGCATTGATCCCACCTCTATTCCCAGACTCACGGCATCCACCGCCCAATGGGTGAATGACATCGCGAGGGCCCTACGGGAAATGCGGCGCATCCTAAAACCAGGCGGTCACATCGCCATCGAAGTCGGCGAAGTCAAAAAAGGGGCCATCCAAATGGAAGATCTCGTGATCGAAGCGGGCCAGCACTGCGACATGGAACCAAGCGCCATCTACATCAACACGCAACAGTTCACCAAAACCTCGCACTGCTGGGGCATTGAAAACAACAAAGCCGGAACCAATACCAACCGGATTGTGGTGTTTCAGTAGGAAAATCGTGGAAGGAAATATTGCTTTGGAGACAGGATGACAGGAGAGGCAGGATTTACAGGAATCGCGCAGAAATAATATCCAGGTCAGCTTGCTTTGAGACTTTGAAACTCGTTTGCACAGCAAACCCTCCCGAGGTGCGCTCCCAACATGGAGAGGTTCACCGGGCTTCGACCGCATCGTTACGACTTGGCCCATAAGGGCGCGATCCAGCGCAATCGAAGGCGGATGCGCTTTCCGGGAGCAAGCTTCGTTCCTCCATTTCGCGTTCCCGCATTTCGCATTTCGAATTGCCGCTCAGCGAAAAAAAAGCCCGGTGCCTTGTTTCCAAAGCACCGGGCATAATCCTGGCAACGACCTACTCTCGCACAACCTATAGATGCACTACCATCGGCTCAGCAGCGTTTCACTTCCGTGTTCGGGATGGGAACGGGTGGGTCCACTGCGCGGGATCACCAGACTTCAAGGATCTCAAATTTGAAGTTTCAAAGCTCAAATCCATGGATGTCTGGCGGCCAGAATATGTCAGAGAACAAACACTGTTCTTTGAAAATCGCACATTAGGGGAAAACTATACTCTTCGCTAATTGAACTGAATAGATGAAGAAAAAAAGCCGAACGAACATTAGTATTGTTAAGCTCAACACATTACTGCGCTTATACCCACAACCTATCAACGTGGTGGTCTACCACGGTTCTTCAGGGAGATCTCATCTTGGGAGAGGCTTGGCGCTTAGATGCTTTCAGCGCTTATCCTTTCCAAACATAGCTGCCCAGCGGTGCTTCTGACGAAACAACTGGATCACCAGAGGTTTGTCAATCCCGGTCCTCTCGTACTAAGGATTGAACCCCTCAAATCTCCTGCGCCCACAGTGGATAAGGACCGAACTGTCTCGCGACGTTCTGAACCCAGCTCGCGTACCACTTTAACCGGCGAACAGCCGGACCCTTGGGACCTTCTCCAGCCCCAGGATGTGATGAGCCGACATCGAGGTGCCAAACCGGGCCGTCGATATGAGCTCTTGGGCCCGATCAGCCTGTTATCCCTAGCGTACCTTTTGTCCGTTGAGCGATGGCAATTCCACATTAAACCACCGGATCACTTGGACCTGCTTTCGCATCTGCTCGACTTGTAGGTCTCGCAGTTAAGCTGGCTTATATCCATATACTCGTCACCTGATTACCAACCAGGTTGAGCCAACCTTCGTACTCCTCCGTTACTCTTTAGGAGGAGACCGCCCCAGTCAAACTGACCGGCTGCCAGTGTCTCTCGCCCGGATGACGGGCCGAAGTTAGATGTTTCAATCTCACAGGGTGGTGTTTCATTGGCGGCTCATCAGCCCCCGAAAGGGCTGAATCAAAGCCTCCCACTTACGCTAAGCAATAAAATCGAAACAACAGTGACAGCGTACAGTAAAGGTGCATAGGGTCTTTCCGTCCTACTGCGGGTAGGCGGCATCTTCACCGCCACTACAACTTCGCTGAGCTCCTCGTTGAGACAGCGGTCAACTCGTTACACGATTCGTGCAGGTCGGAACTTACCCGACAAGGAATTTCGCTACCTTAGGACCGTTATAGTTACGGCCGACATTCACGGGGACTTGGGCTCAGAGCTTCGCTTGCGCTAACCCCTTACCGTAATCTTTCCGCATTGGTCACGTGTCACACCCTATACATCGTCTTGCGACTTCGCAGAGTGCTGTGTTTTTGTTAAACAGTCGGTTGACCCCTTTCACTGCGACCCATTTCTGGGCACCCCTTCTTCCGAAGTTACGGGGCTAGATTGCCGAGTTCCTTAACGAGGTTTCACTCACGCACCTTGGTATACTCTACCCACCCACCTGTGTCGGTTTGCGGTACGGTCAGCATAAGGAACAACGCAGTGCTTTTCTCGGTGTTTTGTTTAGTAAATCCGCATTGGCCGAAGCCTCCACGTCGGTCCTTTCGAACCACGAGCACAGTCAAACAGCTCGCTTACCTCCCAACCCACGCACACTGCGCCTTAATTTATGCCGGTGCAGGAATATTAAACCTGCTCTCCATCGCCTACGCCTATCGGCCTCGACTTAGGTTCCGACTAACCCCGGGAGGACGAACCTTCCCCGGGAAACCTTGGGTTTACGGTGGCCGGGGATTTAACCCGGCTTATCGCTACTCATGTCTGCATTCTCACTTGTAGAAACTCCACAGTCGCTTCCGCTCCTGCTTCAGCGTCGCTACAACGCTCCCCTACCAATCTAACCGGTCGAAACCAGTTCTATTCTAGAGCTTCGGTATACTGCTAATCGCCAATCATTTTCGGCGCGGAAACACTCGATGAGTCAGCTATTACGCACTGTTTAAATGGTGGCTGCCTCTAAGCCAACATCCTCATTGTCTATGTATCTCCACCTCCTTTCCACTGCGCAGTATTTGGGCACCTTAGCTGCTAGTCTGGCATGTTTGCCTCTCGCCGACGAAGCTTATCCCTCGCCGACTGACTCCCGTGTTACACCCTGAGGCATTCGGAGTTTGATTGAATTCGGTACCCGGGTATGGGCCCTAGTTCATCCAGTGCTCTACCTCCGCAGGTCAGCATACGAGGCTCTACCTCAATAGATTTCGGGGAGAACCAGCTATCACCGGGTTTGATTAGTCTTTCGCTCCTACCTACAGCTCATCCGGGGGCTTTTCAACGCCCATCGGTTCGGTCCTTCACGTCATGTTACTGACGCTTCAACCTGGCCATAGGTAGATCACCTCGGCTTCGGGTCTAGTGCCCGCAGCTTGACGCCCATTTCGGACTCGCTTTCGCTTCGCCTCGGCCCCAGAAGGGCTTAGACTTGCCACAAACACTAACTCGCAGACTCATTAAGCAAAAGGCACGCTATCACCCTTACGGGCTTTAACACCTTGTAAGCACATGATTGCAGGTACTATTTCACTCCGCTCGCAGCGGTTCTTTTCACCTTTCCCTCGCGGTACTTGTTCACTATCGGTCGCCAACTAGTATTTAGCCTTACGCCGTGGTCGGCGTGGATTCATGCGTCGTTTCACGTGTGACGCATTACTCAGGAAATCCCTAAGCGTCGTTTGGTTTTCGGTTACGGGCCTGTCACCCTCTGTGGAGCACTTTTCCACGTGCTTCACCTAACCTCGCGACTGCCATATTGGGCTCCTACAACCCCCAGAAGCAAGCTTCTGGGTTTGGGCTGTTCCGCTTTCGCTCGCCACTACTTACGGAATCGCTTCGCTTTCTTTTCCTCTGGTTACTGAGATGTTTCACTTCACCAGGTGTTGCACGCACTGTGCTATGTATTCACACAGTGGTGACTGGATATTAATCCAGCCGGGTTACCCCATTCGGACATTCACGGATTATAGCGTATTTGCCGCTCCCCGTGACTTATCGCAGCTTATCACGTCCTTCATCGCCTGTTGGCACCAAGGCATTCATCATGCGCTCTTAGTAGCTTTTGATCTTTTTAATTTGATATACTGAAATTTCTCCTTGCTGCAAATGGCTAACGCCAAATGCACGCAGACTCAGCTAATTATTTTGGAAGTTGTAATTTTCTTCCCTAATGTGCGAATGTCAAAGAACCGTGCATGGAATTCAAAACAATTCCAAGACCTTTATCCAATCCGAACATGCTTATGTTCTTGTCGGAAAAATTCAAAACGCGATGTTTATGGTGGGCCTGATAGGACTTGAACCTATGACCCTGCGCTTATCAAGCGCATGCTCTAACCAACTGAGCTACAGGCCCAAATTAGTTTCCAGTTGTGTAGTTTTCAGTTTTCAGCTGAAAACTGAATCCTGAAAACGAAGTGCTTTAAAAATGGAGGCAGGGGGATTCGAACCCCCGACATCCAGCTTGCAAAGCTGGCGCTCTACCAACTGAGCTATACCCCCTTAGGAAAGTAGAGACACTATCACTGGCTGACGCCGTGGACAGAGCCTGCCTGGGACCCAGCGGCTGGCGGATTTGGAAATGAACAGATCAATTGCTGAATTGTGCGCTTCTCTTGGATTTTGACCTCATTTGCTTTCGCCGTTGAGGATTTGTGCGGACCGGCGAGTGCCGACCTGCTCAGACTTGCCATGCAGGTAAACCAAAGTTTACGTGGTTAGGCTTTCTCCTTAGAAAGGAGGTGATCCAGCCGCAGGTTCCCCTACGGCTACCTTGTTAC
>JBAWVX010000016.1:0-52764 GCA_037147075.1 bacterium | reverse complement strand
ACTACTCATACCTCAAGCCATCATAGTGGCTATACTATTTGTTGAATTGCTCTAAAGGCTTGAAAATTATTTTAAAAACGGATTCGCAATTTCGAGGGAACCGATGCGCTGTCCATGTTGCAAATCTTCAGAAAGAAGGGTCTTTGCGCCACCGGCCAACGCTGAAGCGACAACCAAGCAGTCATAAAAACGAAAACCATATCGTCCATGAATCGACATGGCTTGGTCGCAAATAGCCTGGCTTGGCAAAATACGGCACTCTGGCCAAAGCCTGAATGCAATGTAATCCGACAAGTCCGCGGGTTTCATCGGCACCTTAAAGCGATGCAAGGCAAGCGAGGAAAACTCTTGGACCACCTGCCAACTCACAAACCAACCCCTCTCGCCGACGAGTTTCTTCGCTCTTGCTTGTTTGCTTGGTTTATCTGCATCAAAGCATGCCTGTGCTCTGGGGTTCATCCCGAAGCTTTGCTTATCTGGCAAGCCATTCGACTTTACCGTTCTGAAAGAGCGCGGCGCGGAGCGTGATTTGACCGTTTTGTATGGTGGCGCGCGCGCCGAGTGGCAGGCTGCAGCCACCGCCGAGGTTTTTCAAAAAATCACGCTCGGCAGTGACGCAGCGGGCGGTGTCGTCGTGGTGGATCGCTTGCAGGATGCGGAGCGTTTCGGCATCGTCTTCCAGGCACTCGATGCCGATGGCACCCTGACCAGGAGCGGGGAGCATTTCCTCGATGATGGTGACCTGGATTCCTTCCGGAATGAGTCCAGGGCCGAGGCGGTTGATGGCAGCGCGGGCTAAGATGAGGGCGTCGAACGAGTCGCTCTCGAGGAGCTTGCGGAGGCGGGTGCCCATGTTGCCACGGATTTCCGCTGTCTGGAGGTCTGGGCGCAGGAGGAGAAGCTGGTTTTTGCGACGCAGACTGGAAGTGGCTACGATCGCACCGTGGGGCAGTCCTCGCCAACCGGCTTCATGCTTCGAAGCGAGGCAGTCGGAGTCGTCTTCGCGCTCCAAAATGGCACCGATGGCAAGTCGCGGTGGGAGTTCGGTGGGGAGGTCCTTGAGACTGTGCACGGCGGCGTGGATTTCGCCGCGCAAGAGGGCTTCTTCAAGTTCTTTGGTGAAAAGTCCCTTGTCGAGGGAACCCGGGGCGCTGAGGCTGACATCGAGCCGGTTGTCACCCGTGGTCTTGATGATTCGTTCTTCGATTTGCAGGCCTGGATGGGCATGGCGGAGACGGGCGGCGGTTTCGTGCGTTTGAACGAGGGCCAGTTCGCTGCCTCTGGTGCCGAGAATGATTTTTTTCAACGGGAGTGGGTGGGGTGGTTGTGCATCCAGTGCAGAAAATCCGCGACATGAGTTTCTATGAGCGCCTCGCAGCGCACGATCTCAGCCTGGCGGATATTCAAGGATTGGCGCGCTATTTCTTCGATGGAATCGATGTCGTAGAGATACACATTCTCCAGCTCGTTCACCGAGGCATCGACATCGCGAGGCACGGCAAGATCGATGATGAAAAGCGGGCGCTCACCGTGACCTCTCAGGATAAGCTCGAGCTTCTCGCGTGTCACAATGGGGTGGGGAGCCGCCGTGGAGCAAATCAGGATGTCCACCTCGTCGAAGGCCGTATGCCAGTGGTCGAAATGCACAGCGAGCCCTCCGATTTGATCCGCCAAAGCGGCGGCACGGTCGAAGGTGCGGTTTGCTACGATAACGGTGCGAACGCCCCTGGAGACCAGACTGCGGGCCACGCGCTCGCTGGTATCGCCCGCCCCGAGGATCATGACCTTGCGTCCGCCAAGATCGCCAAAGATTTTTCCGGCGAGATCCACCGCCACCGAGCCGACGGAGGTCGCACCGCGGGTGATGTTCGTCTCGGTGCGGACCTGCTTTGCCACGCGGAAGGCATGCTGGAAAAGTTTGTTTAGATGGGCATTCGTTGCGCCGTGATCCGACGCTGCGCTGTAAGCTTGCTTGAGCTGGCCGAGGATCTCTGTTTCACCCACAACCATCGATTCCAAGCCGCTGGCCACCCGAAATAAGTGTCTTACACTGAGCAGGGAATCCTCCGTGCAAAAGGGAACCTCCAAGCCACATGTGCGGGATTTCAGAAATCGGCGGATCCCATCCCTGACCGGCAGCGGATTCATGCTCGAGGCGTAGAGTTCCACGCGATTGCAAGTGGAAACAACCACGGCACCGCATAGCCCCTCGATGGTCCGCAAGGTGTCGAGGGCTTCCTGCAACTCGTGGTTGCCGATCGCAAACTTCTCGCGGATCTCCAAGGCCGCCTCGCGATGAGTGATTCCGGCGCAGAGGATCGTCATTTGGGTGCCGAGAGGTGCTGGATCACGGGCAGCGTGGTCAGGATAAATGCCAAGGCTGCTATCGAAAGCGTTGCGGTGCGCCTTGGAGCAAGCGTGTGAATTTGACGCAGGGCCACCATGAGCGCGTAGGCAAGCCAGATCGAGGCAGAGGTCCAGAATTTGATGCTGTTCACCTGCATACCACTGACAAATCCCGCAGCAAAGGCGACCGTCAGAAGCCCCAGTCCGAGCCAAATGAGGCGGGTGTTGGCAATGGCCAGGTCGGTGATGGGGGGGAGATTGTAAAGCAGTGTGCCACCTTTGCGGCTTTTGAGTTGGCGGTCTTGAAGCAGATACATGATGCCTGCCAAACCGGCGAGTGCGAAGGCTCCGTAGGCTATGAGCGAAAGCGACGCATGGAACTCGATCCAAGGATCGCGCATTGCCCTCAAGCGGGGCGTGCGGTCCAGCGGAGCGAACTCGGCCGTGAGAAGCATGAGAAGAACCAACGGCGTGGTGAATGCACCTAGGAGCGACAATCGGTAGGCGGAACCAACCAGAAGATAAATCAGGATTATGGACCAAGCGGTGAAAACCAGCACATCGAAGAGCGAGTTGATCGGACAGGAATGCTGGGCCTGACCTCGTAGCCAGAGGTCTCCCAAAATCAACAGGAATGCGGCAATGAGGGCGGCGAGATTCGTGCGGCCGGGCCGAAGGCGTCCGGAACCCAAGCGGAACATCGTGTAGCCGAAGCTGCACAACAAAATCAAAGTCGAAGCGAACAGCAAAAAGTTTGGCATCGAGAAGGACGAAAAGTATGCCCTCCTCGTCGAAAGCTTTCAATCGCGGTATTTCAAGGACGCCGGGAATTTCCTACCTGTGCAGTCCAGAAAAAATGCAGCCGTCTATCAAGAGATGTTTTCAAACTTTGCAAAACCTGTTTTGTTTTCTCCTTGTGTCTCCCGTAGTCGCGACTCTTTCTTACCACAAAATTGGAACCCCTCCTTCTTCAGGGTGGCAGACTTGGAACTATACCAGCCAGGATGAGTTTTCGGGTCATCTGGAGTGGTTTCACAAGCGAGATTGGAAGTTTTTGTCAGCCAGCGAGTTGCTTAATGGCTTGAATGGTCCCGGAGAACTGCCAGAGAGAGGTGTGCTCGTGAGCTTCGACGATGCCTACGAGTCGATCCTCGAAAATTCCCTACCGATCTTGCAGCGGTTTGACGCCCCGGCGGTTGTGTTCGTCCCGACACAATTCGTGGGCGGCACGAATCTCTTCGATCATGGAATCGAACCGGTGGAGCGCATCGCAGATTGGGGGTTGCTGGCAAGCATGGAGACGGCGGGATATTCGATTGAATCCCATGGGGCGTCGCATCGGAGCTTTTCCTCGCTCAGCGCCACGGAAATCGAAAATGAGCTTCGCATCTCCCGCGAGGCCATCCGAATGAATCTGGCCAAGGAATCGCGTCTCTTTGCTTTTCCTTACGGCGATGTCGGGAGGGATAGAGAGGCTTTGAACTCTTTTTTAAAAGATGCCGGATACGAAGTGGCCTTCCTCTACGGCGGCGGATGCTTTCACTGCGATCCCAAGCCCTCGCCAGTGTTCCTTCCGCGACTCGCCATGGGGCCCGGGGTGGATTTGGACGAGATGCTGTCGAATCTCCAGCCCGGGTAGTCGACTCGACTACTCCGGTCGATCCACGCAAGCAGTGGCCAAGGCAGCCATGCCTTCACCTCGCCCGAGAAATCCGAGGGATTCATTAGTGGTGGCCTTGATGCCGACTCTGGCCGGATGCAGATCCAAAGCGGCTCCGATGCGTTTTTTCATCTCGGCCAGGTAGGGGGCGATGCGAGGTTCCTCCGCGATGAGCGTGGCATCGATATTGTGGAGGCCGATGGATTTTCCCTCGATCACGGTTCGCACCCGCCGCAGGATTTCGAGGCTGCTGATGCCACGAATCGTTGGGTCGGTGTTTGGAAAAAGATGGCCGATATCCGGCTCACCGGCGGCTCCGAGAATGGCATCGGCTATCGCATGGCACAGCACATCGGCATCCGAGTGACCATCCAAGCCAAGCGGGTGGGGGATTTCCACCCCGCCAAGCACCAAGGGCCTGTCGACGACGAGGCGGTGGACATCATACCCAATGCCGGTCGCAATCATTCGAGGGGGAATGAAACTTTGCCGCTCGAGGCGACGATCGAGTATTTCTCGGCTTGGGACTCGTGGGGATGGAGCTCGACCTTGCCGCCTGCCTGCTCGACGAGGAGCAATCCGGCGGCGACATCCCAGAGGCTGATCATGCCCTCAATGTAGGCGTCCAAACGCCCGCAGGCGACATAAGCGATATCGAGGGAAGCGCTGCCCATCATGCGGCATTTTTTCACGCTGCGGAGCATCTTCTCAAAAAGCGGAATGCCGCGGTTGATGGTGTTGATCGATTTTGAGACGCCGACGGAGACGATGCACTCGGCCATATCGGTGCGAGGGCTGACAGAGATGGGCTGGCCGTTGAGCAAGGCTGGATGGCCCTCTTTCACCGACCACATCTCATCGCGCATGGGATCATGGATGACTCCAACGATGATCTTTCCTGCGCGGCGGAGGGCGATGCTGACGGCGAAATGCGGTATCGAGTAGAAGAAATTCACCGTTCCGTCGATCGGGTCGATGATCCACTGGTATTCGCTCGACTGGTCTCCCGTGAGACCTTCCTCCCCGTAAATGGCATGGTGCGGGTAGCGGTCCAGAATGAGAGATTCGATGAGCGCCTGCGTGCGCTTGTCGAGTTCCAGCTTGATGTCGTGCGCAAGGTTTTCATCCACCGTCAGCGGACGGCCGAAATTGGCCCGAAGGAAACCGCCGGCGGCTTGGGCCGCGTCCAGAGCAGTCTGTAAAAAAGAATCAGTTGTCATCGACCCTTCATTTCGGTGAGCGGCAGCGGTGGCGGCAAGATATTTCCGTGTCTTGATTCCAGTTCTGCGGGGTCTTACGCTCTTAGCGATGCTTCTCTTTTCAAAATTCCCCGGGAGGTGCTTGTGCTTCTAAGCCCGCAGCAGGTGACTTTGTTGCTGGAGGATTTGGACTACATCATTCCTCGCACGCGCTGCAACACGCTCCCGCTCACGAAGGGGCACATCTTGCGGGAGACCGAGCGCGATGCGGATGTTCTGCTCGATCTGGTGGAGGGAATGCCTGAGGCCGAGGCGAGATTTCTGAGTGTCCCGCTGGAGAAGCTGCGCCCTCTCATGGCCCGCCGTCAGCAGGGCTCGTCCGGGGAGTCCTCCGAGCAGGAGGCGGATTGGCCGTCCATGTTCGGAGAATAAACCGTTCCTGCACGCGCCCGAGGGCATCAAACTCGATCCCCTCGCGCTCGAGCATACGGCGTTTCTTTTGGACCGCCTCTGGAGCCAGGCTTCCAAAAAAACCCCCGAGCGTGCCATCGGATTTCACGACCCTGTGGCAGGGGACATCAGGCGCGAAGGGGTTGTTTTTGAGGGCCTGCCCGATGGCCTGCGACGAGCCGCACCCCATCCGCTTGGCCAGCGATCCGTAGGTGGCCACGCATCCGGGAGGGATCGAGGTCGTGGCGGCGAAAACCTGTTGCTGAAAGGCCGATGTCTTTTTTGCGGATTGCGTCAGATTTTTCATGGTTTAATTTTCGCGCATGATGAAAAGCCAATCGCTCCCGCCACTTTGGCGCAACCTTCTTCTCGTCGCCATGGGTGTTTCTGCCACCGCTTGCGCCATCGCCCAAACCGATGCCGCGCCCACTGGGCCCTACACGCTGCCTCCATTGCCCTACGCCTATGAGGCCCTGGAGCCGCACATCGATGGCGAGACGATGCGAATCCACCATGACAAGCACCACCAAGCTTACATCACCAATGCCAACAAGCTCCTCGCCGGCCAACCGGAACTTTCGAAGCTTTCGCCCGAGGAACTCCTCAAGAATCTGGACAAGGCTCCCGAGGGGATTCGTAGCGGATTGAGAAACAATGTCGGAGGACACCTGAATCACAGTCTCTTCTGGCTCATGATGACCCCTGATGGCGGTGGAGAGCCAACTGGCGCGCTTGCCGAGGCGATCAACAAGGACTTCGGCTCTTTTGACGCTTTCAAAAAATCCTTCACCGAGGCAGCACTGAAACGCTTCGGCAGCGGCTGGGCATGGCTTGTGGAAAAGGACGGAAAGCTCTCCATCATTTCCACGGCCAATCAAGACCCGCCGCTTCTGGAAGGTCAGAAAGCCCTGCTGGGCCTGGATCTCTGGGAACACGCCTATTACCTCAAATACCAAAACCGGCGCGCTGACTACATTGCGGCCTGGTGGAATGTGGTGAACTGGCCGTTCGTGGCAAAACTTTACGCAGCCGGGGAGTAGCATCCTTGACGATCTCCGAATCCATAGGCGGGTCGGGTGCGGTGGATGACAGCCCGCTGGCCCGGGTGGTTCGCAAATTTCTTTCCGACCGCCTCGCGGTCGCCTCCTTGGTTTTCATCGCGTTTTTTTTCTCTGTGGCCATCATGGCCGGCGCACTGACTTGGCTGGGTCTTCCCATGCCCATGAATCCCAATACCACGAATCTCGAGGCCAAGCTACTGCCTCCTTCGTATTCGCACTGGCTCGGCACGGACAACCTCGGCCGCGATGTGCTGTCGCGCATGGTGGCGGGATCGACGATTTCCCTGACAGTCGGCTTTGTTGCCATGGCGGTCTCCCTCGGGATCGGGATCGTCATTGGAGCGGTGAGCGGATATTTTGGCGGCTGGATCGATCATTTGATCATGCGCATCGTCGATGCCCTCCTGTGCTTCCCTTCGTTTTTTTTAATTCTGACAGCCATCGCCATTTTGGGGCCGAATATCTGGATCATCATCGCCGTGATCGGGCTTGTGAGCTGGACCGGCACGGCCCGGCTGGTCCGCGCGGAATTTCTGACGCTCCGGGAAAGCGAGTATGTGCGGGCCGCACGTTCGATGGGGCAGAGCGGATGGAACATCATTTTCCGGCACATCCTGCCCAATGCGGCCGCTCCGATCTTCGTCACAGCCATCGTGAGTATCCCGGATGCGATACTCGTCGAGTCGGGCTTGAGTTTTTTGAGCTTCGGCGTCCCCCCGCCGCAGGCCACTTGGGGAAACATCATCGCCGACGGCAAGACCTACATTCTGGATGCGTGGTGGCTTATCGTTTTCCCCGGCTTGGCGATCTTCGCGGCATCGCTTGCCTTTTACATCGCCGGTGACGCCCTCCGCCGCGCCTCTGAGACCCGCCCACAATGACAAACAACCTCCTCGAAGTCGAAAACCTCTCGATCAGCTTCCGCACGGAAAGCGGAGCTGTGGATGCCGTGAAGAATGTGTCTTTTTCGATACTTCACGGCGGTTCGCTGGCCATCGTTGGCGAGAGCGGCAGCGGCAAGAGCGTCACCGCCCTCTCCCTCGCAAGGCTCTTGCCATCCCCTCCCGCTCGATTCGCCGGAGGAGCGATCCGTTTTGACAGCGAGGATGTTTTAACCATGTCGGAGCCCCGACTCCGCAAGGTCCGGGGCGGGGGAATCGCTTATGTTTTTCAGGAACCGGCAACTTCTTTGAACCCCGTCTACACCATCCGCAGCCAGATTGCAGAGGGCATCCGCCTGCACCGGCCCGATGTGAGGGATGTCGATGCCGAGGTCGTGAAATGGCTCGCGACCGTGGGCATTGTAGACCCTGAAAAACGCATGAGGGACTATCCGCACCAGTTGAGCGGCGGAATGCAGCAGCGTGCCATGATCGCGATGGCGCTGAGTTGCCGCCCTAAACTGCTCATCGCCGACGAGCCGACCACCGCCCTCGATGTGACGATCCAGGCGCAGATTCTCGCCGAACTGCGCCGTCTCCGCACCGAGTTCGGCATGGCACTCATCCTCATCACGCACAATTTCGGCATCATTCGCGGCCTCTGCGACCGCGTGGCTGTGATGTTCCGGGGAGAAATCGTCGAGACGGGGGAAACCGAATCCGTCCTGCGAAATCCCGTTCATCCCTACACCCAAGCCCTCATCGCTTGTGTGCCCCGCTTGGGCTCCAAGCAAAAACGGCTTCGCACAATCGACTACAACTGGGAATCTGCCGCTCAATGAAAATCGAACGCGTTAAATACATCATCTGGGCGAAAAACACTCCTCGTGCCGTCGCATTCTATCGCGATGTCTTTGGAGGCAAAGTGACCCGCCAAAACGAACACATCGCCGAACTCGACATCTGCGGAGCGATCCTCGGCATTCACAGCGGGGGAGAGGATGAAACGACTTGGACGGGCCTGAGTTTTCAAGTGGACGATGTCGTCATCGGAGCCGCCGAGTTGGTGGCGGCGGGTGGCGTGCTTCGCCAGGAGCCGATGTCCGACAGTCCCGGCGAACCGCCTCATCTCGCCCTCTGCGCCGATCCCGAAGGCAACCAGATCATGCTTTTTCGTAAACGCTGATCCAGCATCATCCGCAACCCGTGAACCCCGATACCACGAAGGTCGCCCTCTGATGTCCTCTCTCGTCCAACGAGCCTCGCGCGGGCGATCCATTCTGCTGGCCGGTGTCATCATCAATATGCTCCTGGCCGCTGTGAAGATGTCGGCGGGTTGGTTCGGGCACTCGGATGCATTGATCGCCGACGGGCTCGAGTCCACACTGGATGTTCTGAGTTCAGCGCTGATCTGGCTTGCGTTGAAATACGCCGAGCGCCCGCCGGATTCCGAGCATCCCTACGGACATGGCAAGATGGAATCGCTCGCTGGCGTGGCTGGAGCCCTCCTTTTGCTCGGTGCCGGCGCGATGGTTGCCGTGAATAGTCTTCGGGAGATCCTTTATGGCGCGGGGAATCGTCCGCTCCCGGCCCCATTCACCCTCGGCGTTCTTGTGTTTGTCGTGATCGTGAAGGAAACGCTCTTCCGGGCCGCCATTGCCCGAAACCGCGAAGTGGAGAGCCTCGCCTTGGAATCCGACGCCTGGCACCACCGGTCCGATGCTCTCACTTCGCTCGCTGCGGCCATCGGCATTCTGCTGGCCCTGATCGGCGGTTCGAGGTGGGTGAGCGCGGATGATTGGGCCGCGCTCTTTTCCTGTGTGATCATCGCCCTCAATGGCGTTCGGATGTTCCGGGCTTCGCTCGGCGAATTGCTCGACGCGCAGGCTCCTGCCGAGACCATTCAAAAAATCATCGACTGCGCCCAGGCCGTCCCGGGCGTGGAAAATGTGGAGAAATGTCGCGTGCGAAAAAGCGGTCTCACATTCCTTGCGGATCTGCACGTAAGGGTTTGCGGCGATGCGACCGTCTCGGCCGGCCACCATATATCGCATCTTGTCAAAGACGCGCTCATGGACGGTGGCTACCATCTGAGCGATGTCACCGTCCATATCGAACCCGCTGAGGAGGCGGCCAAGGCTTAATTGAAAAGTCGCCGCTTGCAATGGGGAAAAACCCGCGTTTATTGACTTCCAATGGCTCCAGACACCCAGGCCTTGATCCGGCTCCTCCGCGATAGTGACGAAGAGACCGTCCGCCTCGTGAAACAACAACTCATCTCGATGGCCGAAGACAATCCGCACTGTCTTGACGAACTCGCCACCTCGGACGACGAGCGGATTTCACAACATGCGCGTGAAATACTCGCCGGGATTGCAGACCATGACGCCGTCCAGGATTTCGACCTCCTTTGTCATCTCGGCGGTGAGAATTTCCCCACCGAACAGGCCGCATGGATGCTCGCCCGTGCCGTGCAGCCCGAGTTGCCCACCGCACGGTATGAAGAGCAGGTTGATGACTGGGGACGCGAGTTCCTTTCCCGCATTCCCCTGGCGGCGAATGGCTCGGAGCGTGTGCGGTTGTTGACTGAGTTTCTCTCCGATGAACTCGGTTTTCGCGGCAACTCGTCCTGTTACTATTGCGAGGAGAATTCCCTGCTGCCCCATGTCGTGGAAACCCGCCTTGGCATCCCGATCAGCCTGGCGCTTGTTTACATGATGGTCGGCTCTCGCGCCGGCCTGCGCATCGAAGGCATCAACCTCCCGGGTCACTTCATCGCACGGCATGGCGGTGTCTACTTCGATCCTTTTCATGGCGGCAGGATCCTTTCACAGCATGATGTGAAGCAACTGCTCGCGAGACAAAACATCGAATTCAAAGAATCCCATCTCCTCCCGGCCACCTCCCGCCAGTTCCTCCTCCGTATGCTTGCCAATCTGCTCTACGTCTATGATCTCGACGAGGAGCATGAAAAACGGGAACGCGTAAAAAGCTGGATGGATGCCATCTCCTACTGCGCCACTGTGGGATGACGGTCGAACTCATCAACAGCGGCACCGAACTCCTCCTCGGCGAGGTGCTCAACACCCACGCTGCGTGGATTGCGAAGCGTATTTTTCCACTCGGCTTGCGAATCTCGCGGCAAACGACCGTGCCCGACGGCCCGGCGATCCGTGACGCGGTGCTTGAAACCTTCGATCGCGCCGACATTGTTTTTCTGACAGGCGGATTGGGACCAACCACGGATGACATAACCCGCGAATCCGTCGCCGAGATTCTCGGTCTGAAATTGCGGCCTGATGAAGGAATCCGTGCGGCCATTGAAGCCCGCCTGACGGCGAGGGGATATCAACTTCTGGAGAGAATGCTCCGCCAGACCATGGTTCCCGAAGGAGCCGTCGTGCTGCCGAATCATCAGGGAACGGCTCCAGGGCTCTACATTCCCAGCCTTTCGACGCCGTCATCCGCTTCGCCCCATTTTTTTCTGCTGCCCGGTCCTCCCCGCGAGTTGAAGCCCATGTTTGACGAATCCGTGATGCCCCTTCTTCGTGGGCTGCTGGGCAGCTTGCCGGACAAGGAGTGCCGCATCTATCGCGTAGTCGGGCTTGGGGAAAGTGCCATGGAGGAAATGATCGGCCTTGAGCTTTCCCAAAATTCAGACCTCGAAGTCGGCTACTGCGCGCGCCCGAATGAGGTGGATTTCCGCCTCATCGGCTCCAAGACGCTCCTCGACTCCCTCGAACCCCGCATTCTCCAGACTCTCGGGAAAAACCTTGTATCCGCGACAGGCGAGGGGATCGAGGAGTGGGTCGTTCATCGCCTCGCTGCCACAGGGCGCACGGTCTCGACGGCTGAGTCTTGCACAGGGGGGCTTCTCGCGAACCGGCTTACCAATGTCCCCGGCTCATCGCGCGTCTTCCATCGGGGTTTTGTGACCTATTCCAACGACTCCAAATGCGAGTTGCTCGGAGTGGGTGAATCGCTTCTCGCCCAATACGGCGCCGTGAGCGAACCCGTGGCCCGCGCCATGGCCGAGGGCGCTTTGCGTCATGCACGCTCGGACTTCAGCCTTGCGCTCACAGGTATCGCCGGACCGGGTGGTGGAAGCCCTGAAAAACCCGTTGGAACTGTTTTCATCGCCTTGGCGGAAGATTCCAAGCCTACCCAATGTCAAAGTTTTTCCTTTCCTGCGGACCGCGCCACCTTCAAGCAACTGTCCACGCAAGCTGCATTGGATATGCTTCGCCGGACCCTTTTGGGTTAAATTTCGGTCCTTTCACAGCGATTTCGTATTGCCAGCAGAGCGCATTTTGCTAATTTTCAAACCAGAAGCCGGCGTGGCGGAATTGGCAGACGCGCGCGACTCAAAATCGCGTTCCGCAAGGAGTGTCGGTTCGATCCCGACCGCCGGTAGATTCTCCCTCCGAGAACAGCTCAGCATATGAGCAGCAATCTCGGAGAATCGTCAGGTTCCGTATGGGGAGCGCGGTGGATGCAGGGTGGGACCGGACTTCCTGGATACTCGACGGCAATCCGCCACAGATTCCCGTTGCCGAAACAATAAGGACGAGAGTTTGGCAAAGTTGCGTAGTGCAAATTGTAGCAATTTTCTCTCAAAAATTCCTCAAACCCTACATCCTCTGAACCTCCATACATCTTCAGTAGCTGAGCTCGTGTCTCCGGGATATCCACGTGCTTGACAGCATCCTCATTGCAAATGGCTTCGGTGGGGGCTCCAAAGTAGGTGCATAGCCATGTTTCCGCCTGAATGGGTGAACTATCTGCGTGGAATGAATAAACATCCGCTGCCACCGGTCCAGCCATTTCATCCTTGGGGTAATCGTAAAGACAGTTCAAAACGGGGTCTAATCCCAATTCGCTCAACAAACGCAGATCGGCAATCATGTGGGCTATCGCCATACGGCCAGCCGAACTCACAGACAGGTTCTGCAATAGATTTTCGTCCAGAACGGTCATGCCGGATCCTTCGCCGATCATTCGCACAACTTCCGAAAAATCCCCATCCAAAGAGCGAGGCCAGCACATGGCATTCACGCCATCAGCGAACGGACTCGAGGCCAACTCCTGAAATGACGACACACGCTTTACACAATCGTCAACCAGGACAAGATTTGCTTTGGGAGAAGGGACGCTTGGCATGGCTTTATAACTTCCGATAATATATGTAATAGATAATTAATTCAGTAGAGTCGAGTGTTCAGGGAGCCAGTTGCAGAGTGATCTTGTAAATCTCGGAAGCAGTATGGGATGCATCGGATTTTTGAGATGGTATTCCCGTGCCCTGACTTTCATCTGTGAATCCCAATCGAAGCAACTCCAGATCGAGTGGCTCGACCTGACTGGAGCTGGCCGAAGCGATCCAAGCTTTTCCGGATGGCTCTTCGGTTTCGGTGTGGATGACATTTATTTGTTTGAAGAAGGATAATAGTTTCTCAGAAATTTCCGATTGTTGCTCAGCGCCGACGATGCGGAGCCGAAAATGACGCATTGACATTTCTACCGGAGCGATTGGCATTTTGACTTCTGCAATGGACTCCAGTGATTCCCGCAACCCCGGAAATTCGCTCTGTTTTTCGGATTGTTGTGAGGCCTTTGGATGTTCCATCCGAGACTTACGGATTCCAGAGAGTCCGAGAACCAAAACGGTGATCGGCAAAGCCAAGGCCACAGCCAACAAACCCAGCATCTGAAAAACCTGGGAATTGATCCGGAATTTCTGGTCGGGTGCTCCTGGGCTTCGGGACGGGTGGGAGTCTGGCATAGCTTCTTCGAATAGACAACATCTCTCCATCTGGCGAATGGAAAACGGCCTTGCCTCTCGCGCCAGCAGCTTCAGGTTGACCCGAGCGCGTGGGTGCCTGATACTTCCCGCCTTTTCATGGCTATCGAGAATACGCGCAACTTTTGCATTATCGCCCACATCGACCACGGTAAGACCACTCTTTCCGACCGTCTCTTGGAGGTCACTGGCACGATCCAAAAGCGCGAATCCCAGGAACAACTTCTCGACGCGATGGATCTCGAGCGGGAGCGCGGCATTACGATCAAGGCCCATCCGATTGCCATGGAGTATACGTCCAAGAGCGGCAAGCTTTTTAAGCTGAATCTGTCGGACACGCCCGGCCATGTCGATTTTTCGTATGAGGTGTCCCGCTCCCTCGCCGCCTGCGAAGGGGCTCTTCTGATTGTTGACGCGGCCCAAGGCGTGGAGGCTCAGACGGTCGCCAATGTCCATCTCGCCGAGAAGCAGGGACTCAAACTCATTCCGGTCATCAACAAAATCGACCTCCCGAATGCCGACATCGAAAATGCCAAGCGCCAACTGGAGGATATTCTCGCAATTCCTGCCGAGGAGGCGATTCTGGCCAGCGCCAAGGCCGGCATGGGAATCGAAGACATTCTTGAGGCCATTGTGGAACGCATCCCCCACCCCTCGGGGGATCCGGAAGCCCGTTTGCGCGCCCTGACGTTCGACTCCCACTTCGACACCTACCGAGGCGTCGTCATTTACACCCGCGTTGTGGAGGGTTCGGTGAAAGCGGGTGACCAAGTGAAGCTCATGGCCACAAATTCGAACTACGAGGTCAAGGAGGTCGGAGTCTTCAAGCCGCAACAGCCGAAGTTTTTCTCGAGGGATAAACTCATCGCCGGCGACATCGGGTATGTCATCGCGAACATCAAGACCTCCTCTGAAGTCAAGGTCGGCGACACTCTCACCAACGCGCGCCAACCCGCCGAGGAGCCCTTGCCGGGCTTCCAAGTCGTGCAACCGATGGTTTTCAGCGGCATTTATCCCATCAACACGGCCGATTTCGAGCATCTCAAGGCCGCTATGGCCAAGCTCCAACTCAACGATGCGGCCTTCCAGTTCATGGCAGAGTCCAGTGTAGCTCTGGGTTTTGGTTTTCGCTGCGGCTTCCTCGGCTTGCTCCACATGGAAATCATCATCGAACGCCTGCGACGCGAGTTCGATATGGACATCATCGCGACCTACCCCTCGGTCATTTACGAAGTGCAGCGCACAAACGGCGAGGTCCTTCGTATCGACAATCCCGATCAACTTCCCGACCCTAGCGTGATTGAAGAAATTCGCGAGCCGATGGTGCGTTGCTTCGTGATGCTTCCCAATGAATACATCTCGCCCATCCTGCAACTCATCATGGAAAAACGCGGCGAGGTCAGCCACACCGAGTCCATCGATACCAAGCGCGTCATGCTCACAGCCGATCTCCCGCTCAATGAAATCCTCGTCGATTTCGTGGACAAAATGAAGTCGATCACGCGCGGCTACGGCTCGATGGACTACGAACAGGCCGGCTACAAGGCGGCGAAACTGGTGAAGCTGGAAATGCTCGTGAATGGCGATCCGGTGGATGCCTTTTCCTCGATCGTGCACCGCGAGAAAGCCGAGTCCCGTGGACGCGCCCTGGCTACGAAGCTCAAGGAAGTGATCCCTCAGCAACTCTACCAAGTCGCCATCCAGGCCGCTGTGGGCGGGAAAATCGTGGCTCGCGAGAGTGTGAGCGCCATGAGAAAAAATGTGACCGCCAAGTGCTATGGCGGCGACATCAGCCGCAAACGCAAACTTCTCGAGAAACAGAAGGAAGGAAAAAAACGCATGAAGGCCGTCGGAACTGTCAATATCCCGCAGGAGGCCTTCATCGAGGTTCTTCGAACAAGCTAAAACACCGAGTTATGTTTTTCCTCACTCCACGCTACATCAAAGAGGCCAAGCAATATCTGCATGGCGCAAAAAAATTCCTCGCTTATAAACGGGACATCCTGCCCGAGACACGCGTCACCGAGATCGAGTCCCTCATAACCGATCTTCGCCGGGCCATGCGCTCCCGAAGCCGCACGGATGTGTCCGAGACCATCTCAACGCTCGACGAGGTCATTGGCAAATCCCTTCCATCGCAAACGCACGCCTCGCTCCGTGAGAATATCGAGGTTTTTCTGGTGGCCATCGTCATCGCGGCAGGTGTGAAGGCTTTCCTTATTCAGCCTTTCCGCATCCCCACCGGCTCCATGCAGCCGACCCTCTACGGAATCGTGGGCGTTCCCACGGATACCCCGCCGCCCAATCTTGCCGTGCGTGCCTTGGATTTTGTCGTGAGGGGCCGCCACCATTTCGAACTCCGCGCCCAAGAGGGTGATGTCGTCGTCACGCTCAATGAGCGCACCTACCTGAATTTTTTCACCTTTACGGAAATCGTCTGCCGCAACCGGACCTACACGCTCTTCGTGCCACGCGATCCGCTTATGCGCTACTTCCGCGTGCTTCCAGGCCGCGAATACTCCACCGGCGAAGTCATCGCGCGTGGTCACATGGACACGGGCGACCAGGTCTTCGTGGACAAGGTCAGCTACAATTTTGTGAAGCCCCAAGCGGGTGATGTCTTTGTTTTCAAAACCACCGGCATCCGGGAAATCGAGTCCGGCCTCGATCCATCAATGGGCTCGCAGCACTACATCAAACGCCTCGCGGGAATGCCCGGCCAAACCCTGCGCATCGATCCCCCCACCCTCACGGTGGATGGCCAAGTCCCGCAGCAATTTGTTTTTCAACGCGTCATGAGACTGAAGGACGGCTACCAAGGCTACTCGAATGGCGGGCGGGGCGGTCCCGCCTTCCGCTTCCTCGGCAGTCCGCAGGCGACTTTCACCGTGCCGCCGCACTCCTATTTTGCCCTAGGCGACAATAGCTACCACTCGCGCGACAGCCGCGACTGGGGCATCGTGCCCGAAGTCAATGTCGCCGGTCGGGGACTTTTCGTTTACTGGCCGTTCAGCGAGCGCTGGGGATTTATTCGATAATTTTTTCAAACCATGGCCATGGGGGCATTCGTATCTCCCGCTGACCTTCACCGCATATGATCAAAAAAATTCTCCTCACCGTCCTCGGGCTCCTGCTCCTCATAGGCGGCATTATTGGCGTCAAGGCGCTACAAATCGTGAGCCTCATTCAAATGGGAGAACACTTTGAAATGCCTCCCGAGACGGTTGTGATGGAAGACTGCGTGACCAAATCGCTCACGGCTTCCTTTCAATCTGTCGGCTCGGTGGAGGCGGCCAGAGGCGTCACCGTGGCGAGTGAGGTGTCGGGCAAAGTCGTGGCTATCCTTTTTCAATCCGGTGCCGAAGTGAAAGCCGGAGACCCGCTTGTGCAGCTCGATAAATCGATCGAGGAGGCCCAATTGCGCTCCGCCCAATCCACGGCTGAACTCAACCGCCTCAATCTCGAGCGCATTCGGGGTCTCCGCAAAACCAGCGTCGTGTCGCAGTCGGATATGGAATCCGCCGAGGCCCAGGCGAAAGACTCCGCAGCCCATGTAGACCAACTCGCCTCCATAGTTGAAAAACGCACCATCCGAGCTCCGTTTTCAGGCCGACTTGGCATCCGCCAGATTCAAGAGGGCCAATTCCTGAAGCCCGGAGACCCCATCGTAACGCTTCAAGCCCTTGATCCTGTCTACGTGAATTTTTCACTCCCCCAGCAACGCCTCGGCGAACTCTCGGTGGGTATGGATGTCCAAATCACCACCGATGCCCTCCCGGGGCGGGTTTTTGAGGGTGCTCTGACGGCCATCGAACCCGCCGTCGATGCGGCAACGCGCAACATCAACCTCCAAGCCACCCTGCAAAACCGGGACGGCGCCCTCCGCCAAGGGATGTTTGTCGCCGTGTCGGTGATCGCCCCGACGAGCTACGAACGCGTTGTCATACCCGCCACGGCGGTCATTTTCGCACCCTATGGCGATTCGGTTTTTGTTGTGACCGAGGCGACAGGCAAGAAGGGACCCCGGCTTGAGGCCCATCAGAAATTCATCCGTCTCGGGCAGAGAGAAGGCGATTTTGTGGCCGTTGAAGAGGGACTGGCCTCAGGCGAGCGCATTGTCACCGTGGGCGGATTCAAGCTCCGTAATGGCGCCCATGTGGTCGCAGGTGGTTCGAGCCTTCCTGCCGCTTCCGACCAGCCCAAGCCCGCCGAGAAGTAAACTCCGGACGAGCCCACTCCATGAATCTCACCGATATTTTCATTCGCAGGCCGGTCCTCTCGCTCGTGGTGACCTTCGTCATCCTCGTCGCAGGCTTTCAAGCCATCGGCTCCCTGAATGTGCGGCAATACCCCCGCAGCGAAAACGCCATTGTGACAGTCACCACGGCCTACATCGGGGCCAATGCCAAACTCGTGAGGGGATTCATCACCACCCCGTTGGAGCGCGCCATCGCTGCGGCTGACGGCATCGACTACATCGAATCGACCAGCTCGCAGGGCCTCTCAACGATCCAAGCCAGATTGCGCCTCAACTACGACGCCAACAAGGCACTCGCCGAGATCAGTTCAAAAGTGAACCAAGTGCGTGGCGATCTGCCGCCCGAGGCCGAAGTTCCCGTGATCAACATTGAAACGGCTGACTCCCGCTTTGCCTCGGCCTACCTGCGATTCACCTCGAGCATCCTCAAGCAAAACGAAATCACGGATTATCTCGTGCGCTCGGTCCAACCCCGCCTCACCGCCCTCCCCGGCGTGCAGCGAGCTGACATTCTCGGGGCCCGCACCTTCGCCATGCGCATCTGGCTCGATCCCGTCCGCATGGCCTCCCTGGGCGTGAGTCCCTCGGATGTCCGCGCCGCTCTCGCCGCGAACAACTATCTTTCAGCTGTCGGCCAGACCAAAGGCTCTTGGATTCAAGTCGATCTCACGGCGGATACGAACCTGAGCTCGGTCGGGGAGTTCCGACGCCTCATCGTGCGGAAGGATGGCGAGCGGTTCATTCGCCTGGAGGATATTGCCAATGTCGTGCTCGGCGCGGAGGACTACGACACCGAGGTGCGATTCAGCGGAGAGACGGCTGTCTTCATGGGCATCTGGCCCCTGCCGAATGCGAACTCGCTCGACGTCATCAAACGCGTCCGTAGCGAGATGGAGGAGATTCAAAAAGACCTTCCCACGGGCTTGCAGGCTGGCATTGCCTACGATGGCACCGTCTACATCGAGGACGCCATCAAGGAGGTCGTGAAGACGCTTTGTGAGACCCTTCTCATCGTCGTCGTCGTCATTTTTCTATTCCTCGGCTCGCTGCGTTCTGTCCTTGTGCCAGTCGTAGCCATTCCGATTTCGCTGATCGGAGCGGTTTTTCTCATGCAGATTTTTGGTTTCACCATCAATTTGCTGACCCTCCTGGCCATCGTCCTGAGCGTGGGAATTGTCGTCGATGACGCCATTGTGATGGTGGAAAATGTCGAGCGCCACATGCGCGAGGGGCAGTCGCCGTTCGACGCCGCGATACTCAGTGCGAGGGAACTTTTTGGTCCCGTCGTGGCCATGACGCTCACCCTCGCCGCCGTCTATGCGCCCATCGGTCTGCAAGGCGGACTGACTGGAACGCTCTTCCGCGAATTCGCCTTCACGCTCGCCGGGGCCGTCCTTGTCTCGGGGGTCGTGGCGCTCACGCTCTCGCCGATGATGTCATCCAAGCTCCTGACGGCGCATTCCGAGGAGGCTTGGCTGCCTCGCCACATCAACGCGATCTTCGAGCGAATCCGTGCCTTCTACGCGCGTATCCTCGATGCGACCCTCAACGCCCGCCCGGCTGTTTATACTGCCTGGATCATTCTCACCCTCGTCACGGTTCTTCTTTACACGCAATCTCCGACAGAACTCGCTCCCAATGAGGATCAGGGCGTCATTTTTGGGATCCTCGACACGCCATCGAACGCCTCTATCGACCAAATGGCTTCTCATGCCACCGAGGTCAACAAGGTTTTTCAAAGTTTCCCTGAGACGGCCTACACCTTCCAAATCACGCACACCTTCGGCGGCTTTTCTGGCATGGGGTTGAAGAGCTGGACGCAAAGGAAGCGCACCGTTTTCGCCATGAAACCCGAAGTCCAAGCCGGGCTGGGCAAGGTTCCCGGTGTGAGCTCCTTTGCCGTCGTTCCGCCCGCATTGCCCGGCGGAGGCGACTTTCCCGTGGAGATCATTGTGGCCTCCACCGCCGACACCGAGCGTATCCTTCAATTTGTCGAGCAGCTGAAACTAAAAGCCACCACCAGCGGCAAGTTCGCCTTCCCGCCCATCGTGAGTGTGAAATACGACAAGCCCCAGACCGAATTTGTCATCGACCGCGACAAGGTCGCCGCGCTCGGTCTCGACCTCGCCCAAGTCGGTGCCGACCTCAGTGCCGCTGCCGGCGGAAACTATGTGAACCGCTTCAATATGGACGGCCGCAGCTACAAGGTCATCCCCCAGATCACCCGCCTCGGCCGCCTCAATGAGGACCAGCTCCTCGACATCCGCATCCGTGGCCCGCAAGGCAAGCTCATTCCCCTCTCCACCGTTGCGTCGATCAAACACAATGTCGAACCCCGCAACCTTCAACGCTTCCAGCAAATGAACGCTGTCAAGCTCAGTGGCGTAGCCATCGTCCCGCTCGACCAAGCCCTCAAGTTCCTCGAAGCTGAAGCTGCCAAGATTCTCCCGCGCGGCTACATCCTCGACTACACCGGCGAGTCCCGCCAACTCCGTGCCGAAGGCCCGGCAAAATTCCTGTTCACCTTCGCCCTTGCCGTCGTCATGATTTTTCTCGTCCTCTCAGCCCAGTTCAACAGCTTCCGCGACCCGTTTATCATCCTTCTCGGATCGGTCCCCCTCGCGATGTTCGGCGCCCTCACTTTCACTTTTTTGAAAATGCCATCCCCGGATGCTCCCTTCTGGACCAACGGCTGGACGACAACGATGAATATCTACTCCCAGATCGGCCTCGTGACCCTCATCGGCCTGATCGCAAAAAACGGCATCCTCATCGTGGAATTTGCGAACCACCTTCAACACGAAGGTCTCAGCAAGCTCGAAGCCGTCCGCAAAGCGGCCCTCACCCGCCTCCGCCCGATCCTGATGACCAGCCTTGCCACTGTCTTCGGCCACTTCCCGCTTGTCCTTGTCACTGGCGCCGGTGCCGCCGCCCGCAATTCCATCGGACTCGTCCTCGTGGGAGGAATGACCATCGGCACGATATTCACCCTGCTCATCCTCCCCTCTCTCTACATCCTCATCGCCAAAACGCAGCGCAAGCTGGCTTGACGGGCATCGACTTCCACGGAGAAGGACATGATGGTCTCGCCACAAGCAGGGCTTGACATATAGGTCGCATTTCGCTGAATAATGGATACATGAAATTTTCCCCTCGCGCACTGCTCAGCGCAATGCTGTTTCTCGCCGTCTTCCACGGTTCATTACAAGCCGAAGTCAAACCAAACGCCCTTTTTTCCGATGGTGCCGTTCTGCAGCGAGGCGTTCCGATTCCGATATGGGGAACAGCGGCAGCCGGGGAGAAAGTCACCGTGCGCTTGGATGGACAGGAAGCCTCCACGACAGCCGATCAGGATGGAAAATGGAAAGTCCAACTTCCCCCGCACGAGGCCGGCGGCCCGTTCGAGATGACGATTTCCGGAAACAACACCCTCACCATCGGCAATCTCCTCGTCGGCGAGGTCTGGATTTGCTCGGGACAATCGAACATGGAGCGCCAGCTTGGCCCCCGCTCGGGTCAGAAGCCGCTCGAGAACTGGGAGCAGGAGGCTGCTTCAGCCAACTACCCATTGCTTCGTCATTTTGGTGTGGTTAAAAACAAATCTATTTCACCACTCGAGCAAGTCAGGGGAACTTGGGCCGTTTGCTCACCAGAGACGGCGCCAAATTTTACCGCTGTCGGCTACTACTTCGGACGCGATCTGGTGAAGCAACTCCATGTTCCCGTCGGTCTCATTCACACCTCGTGGGGAGGCACCCCAGCCGAGGCCTGGACAAGACGGGAGGCTCTTGAAAAATCGATGCCCGAGGTCCTGGAAACGCAAAAAAAGGCTGCTGCTGATTACCCTTCGCTACTTGCAAAATATCAAGCTGATGAGCCCAAACTTCTCCAAGACTGGGCTGCTGCCTGTGAACAGGCAAAATCAGCTGGCAAACCTGAACCGCGCAAGCCCGCACCTCCAAGCGATCCCGTGAATTCTAGTTCCGCTCCATCTTGTCTTTTCAATGCCATGATCAATCCACTGATCCCCTATGCGGTGCGCGGAGTCATTTGGTATCAGGGCGAAGCGAATGCGGGTCGGGCCCAGGCCTACCAGACCCTCTTCCCGCTCATGATCTCCGATTGGAGGCAGCTCTGGGCTCAAAGGGATCTCCCCTTCTTCTTTGTGCAGATTGCCCCGTTCAAGGGTCAGCCACCCGAAATCCGCGAGGCGCAGCTCCTCACTTGGAAGAAAACGCCCCACACCTCGATGGTTGTCACGACCGATGTCGGCGATGCAGACGACATCCATCCCGCGCGCAAGGAACCCGTCGGCCAGCGTCTCGCCCTTGCGGCTCGGGCTCTAGTCTATGGGGAAAAACTCGAATACTCTGGTCCCGTTTTTGAGTCGGTGGAATTCAAAGGACCGGAAGCCGTCATCAAATTCTCGCATGTCGGAGGCGGACTCGTCGCCAAGGACGGCGATCTCAAGGGGTTCACCATCGCTGGAGCCGACGGCAAATTCGTTCCGGCCACGGCGAGGATCGACCAGGATACAGTCGTCGTCAGCGCCCCAGCTCTTCCAAACCCTGTCGCCGTCCGCTACGGATGGGTCAATGTGCCTGATGTGAATCTCTTCAACAAAGAAGGCCTCCCCGCCTCGCCATTCCGCTCCGACATTCCCCAAACCAATCCCTCGCACTGAGCGCACGGTGTCTGAAAGCCCGATCTTCTTAACAAAGCAGCCGACTTAACCGAAAGCGGATTTTAGACAGGAGGACAGGATGGCGAGGATGACCAGGAAAGGGTTTGGCTTTTTATGGGATACCGCACAAATCGTTTCCAACGCATCGCCTCATCAACAGATCATCCTCTGTGTTCCTTGACTCGTTCGCTCCCGCTCACTCGCCCAGCGGGCCAACCTCCGGTTGCTCGTTCCTGCACCTGCCCGGGTGCTCGTTTGTGGTCAATTCTGCGGGGTTCAGGCTTAAACCAGCCCGAGAAAATCGGTGACAAAGGGGTTTGCGGGGTGTGCACGAACCTCAGAGGGTGTTCCAATTTGTTGGATGAGGCCCTTGTCGATGAGGACCACGCGGTCGGCGACTTCGAAGGCTTCGTCCTGGTCGTGGGTAACGAAGATAGTTGTGAGTTTGGTGGAGTCGTGGAAGTCGCGCAGCCAGCGGCGGAGGTCCTTGCGCACTTTGGCGTCGAGAGCACCGAAGGGTTCGTCGAGCAGGAGCACCTCGGGACGGTTGGCCAAGGCACGCGCGAAGGCGACGCGCTGACGTTGTCCCCCGGAGAGTTGCGTGGGGAGGCGTTTTTCATAGCCCTCGAGCTGGACGGCGCGTAGAAGTTCCACGACCCGCTCGCGGATGGCGGGTTCCGGGGGGCGTTTCGACCGCGGCAGCACGCGGAACGAGAAGGCGATATTCTCGTAGACATTCATGTGGTTGAAGAGCGCGTAGTGCTGGAAAACAAAGCCGGCCTTGCGCTGATAGGCAGAGAGATCAGTGACATCGCGGCCATGAAAAAAAATACGACCGTCGCGCGCATCGGCGAATTCAAGCCCGGCGATGACTCGCAGAAGCGTTGTCTTTCCCGATCCACTTGGGCCTAGGAGGGCGATAAGTTCACTTTCCGGGATATCCAGCGAGACATCGCTGAGAGCTGGGTAGAGGTCGAATCGTTTGGTGATGTTTTTGACTGCGATGCTCATGGTGCGGTTGCGGAGTTACTGGCGCGGAGTTCCTGCTCGGCTCGCCACTCCGCGCGGGTTTTCAAAATGAGGGTGATAATAGCTAGAAGACCGAGAACCGAAGCAACGGCGAAGGCCGAGGCGAACTGGTATTCATTATAAAGAATCTCGATGTGGAGAGGCATCGTGTTGGTTTTTCCCCGGATGTGGCCGGAGACGACCGAGACGGCACCGAATTCGCCCATGGCACGGGCATTGCAGAGAATGATTCCATAGAGGAGCCCCCATTTGATTTTCGGGAGGGTGATGCGCCAGAGAATCTGCCAACCGTTCGCTCCGAGAGTCAGCGCGGCCTCCTCCTCCTTCATTCCCTGGGCCTGCATGAGAGGAATGAGACCCCGGGCGACAAAAGGAAAGGTGACGAAAAGGGTCGCGAGCACCATGCCGGGCATAGCGAAAATGATGCGGATTTCGTGTTCACGCAGCCAAGGGCCCAGCCAACCTTGGGCGCCAAAGACAAGCACATAGAGGAGTCCGGCGATAACAGGCGAGACCCAGAGCGGAAGGTCGATCAGCGTGATTAAAAATGAACGCCCCCGGAAGCGGTAACGGGTCACACACCATGCCGCCGCGATGCCGAAAATGGTATTCAGCGGAACGGTGATTACTGCGATCAGAAGGGTCAACAGGATGCTGTGGCGCGTGTAGGGATCGCGAAATGTTTCCAAAAATGCCGTGCCGCCTTTGGAAAATGCCTCCTGAAAAACCACCACAAGCGGCAATAGGAGAAAGAGAAGGAAAAAAACCAGCGTCGCTCCGATGAGCAAAGCCCGGACGGAAAAGCTATCCGCCGTGGCACGGATGGGTTGGCGTTTGTGGATTTGGATGGATGTGCTGCCGGCCATTGGGAATCGGGAGTTGGTCTCAGGCTGTCCCGTTGCGGGCGTTGTTCCAGGCTTGGAGACTGTTTGAGACAAGAAGAATGAGAAGCGAGGCACAGAGCATGACGAAGCCGAGTGCCGCCGCGCCCGCGTAGTCATATTGCTCGAGCTTGGTGATGATGAGAAGCGGCGTGATTTCCGTTTCGAAGGGGATGTTTCCAGCAATGAAAACAACCGATCCGAATTCCCCGACGGCTCGTCCGTAGGAGAGCATGACACCAGTGAGGATGGATGGCAGCAGGGCGGGAAAAATCACGCGCCGGAAGGTTTGCCAGCGATTGGCACCGAGGCAGGCGGCGGCTTCTTCAAGTTCCGCCGAGAGTTGTAGGATGACTGGTTGCACGGTGCGGACAACGAAGGGAAATCCGATAAATGTGAGGGCCATGAAAATGCCAGCCTGGGTGAAGGCGATACGAATTCCATAAGGCTCAAGCAACCCGCCGATCCATTCATTCGGTGCGTAGATGGCTGTGAGTGCGATGCCTGCGACCGCCGTCGGCAGAGCGAAAGGCAGGTCAACCATGGCATCAAGGATTCTCCTGCCTGGAAAGCGGTATCGGGCTAGAACCCACGCGGCCAGGACGCCGAAAACACCGTTCAGCAGAGCAGCGAGAAAGGACAGACCGAAACTGACGCGGTAGGACGCCACCACCCGCGGATCGGTGATGGTTTGGAGCAAATGGTCCCAACTCCCCGAGAAGGTCCGCATGGCCAGCGCGCTCATGGGAATGAGGACGATCAATCCCATGTAAACGAGCGTGTATCCTAGCGAGAGACCGAAGCCGGGCAGGACGTGGCGTTTTTTCATCAGATGTTTTGCGCCTCCGAAATCAAAACGCGGAATCGCTCGAGCATGGTTGTAACAGCCGTCGTGTGGGCTTTGATCTGGGACTCCAGCGGAGCGTCTTGAGGCGTTTCGAAAACGATCTCGAATGGTTTTGGCTTCTGTGTGGGCGGTGCACCGAGGATGCCTGTGTATCCTTGCTCGATGATGCCCATATTGGCCTGGAAGTTGTCGATGCTGCGGTCGAAATTGCGAGGGAGGTGCCGCGAAGCCGCTTCCAAAGCCGGTTCCAGCACATGCCGCGTGAGCTGATGCCCCTTGGCAAAGCCATAGATACCCTCGCTGGTATCATCCGTGTGCAGGGCGATAATGCCGTCGAAAGCGAGTCTCATGAGCTGGCCTTCCAGCATGAGCACCTCGATCTCGCTCGATCCACGCCAGAATTCCCGGTTCATATCCGCCCCGCTTTTCAGCCAGCGGGCGTTGCGGGAAAACCCCCAGGGATTGCAGACCGGGTATATGAACAACTCATATCCCAACGCAGGTGCAGGATTCGCGTGGAGGTCCTGGATCAGATCAAGCGCCGCCAAAACGCCGCTCTCCTCGTCGCCATGGACACCAGCAAAAATCCCGACGCGCAGGAAACTGCTGCGGTCGCCGGGACCGGTGAAAAGAAAACGCGGGATTGTTGTTGTGACTCCCCGTGGATCGGTGAACTCGAGGTGCGCGGAAAAGAAACGATCTGAGCGGCTCGCGAGCTTTTCCATGCGATTCAACAAGGTGGCAACCGAGCGGCGGATTGCGGTCTCTCTGACTTCAGCGGCGTGGAGTGTTTTCATAGAATCTTTGAGGGTTCGACCGCCCTGCGGGTCAAAAACGCAGGGTGGCCGTTTCAGGTATCTTTCAGTTCAAGGGCGATAGGGTTTGTAGATGCGGTCGAAGATTCCGCCATCGTTGAAGTGGTCTTTTTGAGCCTTCCGCCACCCGCCGAAGTCCTCGATCGTCACGAGATCGATCTTCGGAAAATTGGCGGCGTATTTCGCAAGCGCAGCGGAATCCCTCGGGCGGTAGAAATGCCGTCCAATGATGTCCTGTGCATCCGGCGTGTAGAGGAACTCAAGATAGGCTTGGGCGACTTCGCGGGTGCCCTTGCGGTCCACCACCTTGTCCACCACGGCCACAGGCGGCTCGGCGAGGATGCTCAACGACGGGGCGATGATCTCATACTGGCCGGGATACTGCTTCTGGATGAGATGTGCCTCGTTTTCCCAAGAGAGGAAAACATCCCCCATGCGCCGCTCGGTGAAGGTGATCGTCGATCCACGGGCACCGGTGTCGAGCACGGGGACATTCGAATACAACTTCGAGACGAATTCCCGAGCCTTCTTGTCATCGCCTCCATTTTGGCGCAGGGCGTATGCGTAGGCGGCGAGGTAGTTCCAGCGGGCTCCGCCAGATGTTTTTGGATTGGGAGTGATCACTTTCACACCATCGCGTGTGAGATCATCCCAATCCTTGATCCCCTTGGGATTGCCTTTGCGGACGACAAAAACAATCGTCGAGGTGTAGGGCGAGCTATTGTCTGGAAGGCGCATCTGCCAGTTCTTCGGCAAAAGGCCGGCCTGGTCAGCAATGGCATCGATATCATAGGCGAGAGCAAGCGTTGCCACATCCGCCTCGAGCCCGTCCACGATGGAGCGGGATTGTTTACCCGAGCCTCCATGGGATTGGTCGATGGCTATGGAATCGCCCGTTTTTGCCGCCCATTGCTTGGCGAATGCCTTGTTGATGTCGCTGTAGAGTTCCCGCGTGGGATCGTAGGACACATTGAGAATGGCCTGGTTGGCCGCTTGAAGTCCGGTCGCCCCGGCGATGGCGGTAAGAACCGCGAGTTGGGTTATTGTTTTCATAGTGATTAGAAGTAGGCTTGGAATTGTGTGGTTATGGCGTTGGCATCCGGACGATTGCCGTCATTTGCCGCTCCGCCGATGAAGCTGGTGTAGTCGTATTGCAGTGTGATCTTGACGTTGTCATTCAGGATCCAGTTCAGACCGGTTCCAAATGTGGTCGAGCGCTCGGCCTGCATGTTCGGGTCCGCATAGATCGGGAAGGCGTTCGAATCGACGGTCAACTGCCCGACGCGCGCCGTGAGTTGAAGAGCCCCCCACCCTCCGGTGGATGGACTGAACTTGCGGCGCGGTGAGATGGCGCGGAAGGCATTCTCCTCACCCGTGAGCATGTAGGAAGCGGCGATCTGCCAGCCGAAGTTGGTCAGGTTGGTGCTGTATTCCTGAGTCGTTGTGCTGTTGGAAGTCGTGGAGAAACTTCCGATCGTCTTGCCCTTTGAATCCACGACATTGGTTTTTTTGACGACCGCCTTGGTAGTGCTCTGAGTGCCGCTTACGCCGACAGTGGACCATGCCGCTTCAGCGTAAAGCCCGAATGGACCCCAGAAATACTGGAGATTCGGCACGAAACGCACCTGCTCACCGGGATTCGCTGATGTGGCATTCACGGTGGTCGAGCGGTATTTGAAAAACGACTGCTGGTTGGCCGTGGCATAGGTGCCAAGCCCGTTGAGCTGCGGCGCGTAGGTCACACCGGCTCCCGCTGTGAGTTTTTTCAAAGGAACGATGCTCGTCTTGGCAAAGGGAGTCAGCGCGAGGCGGGCTTCAAAGTCCTTCGTATTCTGCCCGGGAGTGGAAACATTCGAGCTTCCACCATCCGGAGCCCCATTAAAGAGACCGGCGTAATACTCGGCCAATCCATCACCCACATTGCCCCAGAGCATCGCGCCCACCGTGCGGTTCGGAACGAGATAGGTGGTGGTGATGAGATCCGTGAACCAGCGGGCGTGGGCGGATTGCCAGCGCTCGACACCAATCGGACTCTTCATTTTACCAACGCGCAGCTGGAGCCAATCAAACGCCTTGGCCCCGACATAGGCATCCTGCACGACCGTGCTCGTGGTGTTATCCACGCCGTTCGTTTGGAAATCCGTCTGCAGCTTCCAATCGAAGTTTTGGAATGCCGTGCCTTCCAGATTCAGACGCGCGCGCCGAATCAAGAAAGTGGATGTGGCATCGGGCGTGTTAATGAATGTCCGCAACTGAGGCTGGAGAAGACCGCCAATCTTGAATTTGAAGGCGCCCTCGTCTGTGACAGTTGTGGTTTCGATCGGTATGCCATCCGGCCCCACCTCGGTGCGGGTGGCGCGAATGCCAGGGCTGGAAAAATTAAGCCCCTTCGAGTCCAGAGTCACCGATGGCAACTTTTCCAGCTTTTCTTTCAAGGCCTCGTCATTCTTTGCTGCGTTCTGGCTTTTCTCCAAGGCCGCGACTTTTGCCTCCAGCGCCTTGAGTTGGGCGCGCAAGGAGGCGAGATCGTCCTGACCGTAAAGCGCACCGCTTTGAAAGGTGCTCAAAGCCAGAATTCCAAGAATCCCTTTCGACAGTCTTCGGCTCGTGTCCGAAAACCTCGCAGGATATTTTATTATTGTTTTAGTCATTTTTTTGAAAAGGGAATCTCTATTTGAGTTTTAAACGAGGATTCAAATTGCTGATTGAATATGTTTACTTTTATTATGCCAACTAAATCAGTCAACAATTTTTGAAAAAAATTTCTCCTCAGCCAATCAGTCCGCAGTTCCAATCCCAAAGCGAGACACCCACGCTAAAAAAGTTAGCTACCCACACTGACCAAACGATAAAAAATAGGCTGCTCTGGCAAACAAAAGTTGAAACTCACATCTGCAAGAAGCCCTGCCGGTAGGCGTCCATCTGCTGGCGAAGAAAGGCCTCGGTGCCGAATTTCGCACGGAAGAGCTCATCGTTGCGGCGCTGAGCCTGAATCCATTCGCTGCGCGATGCGCTGTCGGAGGGCGCTTTTCCATCGACTGCGGCGACAAATTCATCCTGCAAACGCTCCCACTCGGCGACTTGTGTATCGCTCGTGATTTCCACCTCGGGGTTTTGCACGGCCATGGAGGCCGGTAACTGGAGCCTGGCATACGCGGAGGCATCGACCGCAGATCCAGCCGCAGGAATTGGCTTGGAATCCACAGGCGTTCCCCAATCAGCTCCCGAAACGACCGAGGCGACTTGGTAGAGACCTCCGCCGGTTGGGAAGGCAGGTTGCCGATTTTTTCCGGCCGAAGAAGGGGCGTAATCAGAATTCCCGGCTTGGATGGGCTGGGATTTCGTGGAGCGGTGGACTGTCGCACGAGCCTCTGCACTCGTATTCGCCAGCGGCTCGCTGGATCCTGCCGCACTGGAAAGAAAACCGCCTCTGCCATCGGGACGATCCTTGAGATCGGCCAAGGGCATGCTCCGCGATGGCGTGGCGCCATCCGATACCGACGCAGGTTGACGCACGCCAGGAGTTGAAGAAACCGCAGACAGCGCAACCGTGGCAGGAGCCTTCTTTTCAAGGTGCGGCTGGAACCGCGAGTCCAAAACTGCCAGCACAGCGCTGGCAACCAGCGCCAGCGCAAAAGCGATGCCAGCAATAACCTTGGGCGTTTGTTCCATGTTAAAAAAACCCTTCCGGCGCGGGGATGGGACCCACGCCGGAGTGGTTGCAAGAGTTTTTGGACTACTGAAGTTTGCGGCCGGACACGACAGTTCCTCCGTCATTGTAGCGCTGGACATTGACATCCTTGAGCCTGACTGGCGCATCAAAGTCACGCAGTTGCGCGGCAATGGCGTCGTAGACAGCCTTTTTGGCAGAGCCGTTTGGTAGGGCCGAACTCAAATACGGAAGCCGGACATAACCCCAGAGTTCATACTGTCCATAGGCCAGAGAGGGGGTTGCTGTTCCAATGCTTAAAGGATTCGGGGCGCTGCTACCTGTCACGGTTCCGTTGTTGCCGTAAGTGCCGAGGGTGCCGAGCAAGTTGCCGTTCCACTTCACTTCCTTGGCACCACCTTTAATAGCGGAGTCGGCATCCGAATCACCGAGCGCGGTGAAGTAGATGTCGCCGGGATCACCACCAGAGAGGCTGAGCGTGGATGTGATTGCTGTGAGCAGCGGCCCGAAGGTGGCATAACCGCCATTTCCTTCCGGCGTCTCAATGCCAAGAATGCGATTATCAGTTCCATTGGTTCCGAGAGTTTGACCCGTCGCCGCCCATAATGCGTGACTCGTGACCGTTCCGCCCTGAATAACCGCTCGAGCAGAAGCGAGAGTTCCATTGCCTCCGGATAGGGACACAGATGGTGCGGAGCTGTAGCCACTGCCGCCGTTGGTGACCGTGAAGCCGGTGATTCTGCCATTGGCCACCGTAGCTGTTGCCGTGGCAGTAGTGCCATTGCCGCCAGGGGCAGCGATGGTTACCGTGGGAGCCGAGGTGTATCCGCTGCCCGGCGAAACCACAGTGACTCCGAGCACCGCTTTGTTGGTGGTGTTACCCACGGTGGCGTTCCAAGTGAGGATCGGGGTGGTAGAGCCCACCCCGTTGGCAGCAGCCCAAAGCGTGCGGACACCGGAATCAATTCCGCGGCCGAGCGGGTAGACCTTCTTGCCGTAATCCGATTGGTTGCCGGTGAGCTGGGAGAGACGAAGTTCACCATCAGTGTAGAGTTGTTGGGCAAGCTGTGGCGTGATATTCAGTCCATCGGGTGCCGCCGGACTGGCTACAAGGCGCAGAGGAAGGATACCTACGACCCTGTCAACCAAACTCTGATAGGTGGTTGCTCCGTTCTCGGGGAACGCAACTTGGTTCGTTCCAATCCATGGCGTGGAGGCCTGATACTCGTTACTGATGTGAAAATCAGGCACTGCGAGTAATGCCTCTGCCGAGGTATTGGTTAGAACATCGGTTTTCCCGCTGCCTGCGGTTGTGTTGTCCGAGAAATACCGGACATTTTGCCTCGCAGAGTTGGTTTTCCATCCGCCTGCCGAGCCATTGTAGTCGAGGTGAATCGTCACATTGCCTTGGCCTCCGATGGTGGCGTTTCTCCAACGCACGACATTGGCCGTGATGATGGCTGAACCGTTGAAGGTGCGGTCCACGCTACCCTGGCCAATGAGGAGGTTCTCGATGGCGGTGGTGAGTTCGTTGCGGAGTGCCGGAGCTCCCGCGATGTATACTGTCGTCTGTGCCTGTGCCGTGATAGCAAGGCCGATTACTGCTGTAACAGCAGCTAGAATATTTTTGATTTTCATTGTATTATAGAATTAATGGTTTGTTTAGATTTTAATTGAATTCATTCTTCCGGCGGCGAAAGACCACAAAAAAGAGCCCTACGATCGCCAGCAGCATGTAAGTGCCAGGTTCCGGCACGGCGGTGAAGGTCAGCGAGCCCGTGTTATTCAGCGCGAAGCTGCCCAAGTAGGTGTTGTCGGTGGCCAGGGTGGAGCCGGTGTTCGGCGACAACCAGAGGTCGAGAACGGAGTTTGTCGGGCCCGAAAAATTACCCGAAAAAGGTTGTTCTATTTCGTTGCCAGAGCCCAACCCGAAACTCCCTGCGGATCCATTATTGATTCTACTACCCCAATTGTTGATGTCCGATGCCAAACCTATCAAGGCAACGGAACTGTTCACCGTGCTATTTTGATTTTTGTAACTGCCGCCACCCGAGCCTTGGGCAAAGGAGTTGAACGAACTCGAGAATTGGTTCCGATTTCCAATGGTGCTTGGGTCGGGATCCAAACTTGTCGGAGTGGATGGATCTGTTCGCCCCCGCGTGACAAACAGCGACCTGGTTGATAGCCCACTGACGGCTGAGGTGCCGCTAAAGCCAGTAAATCCGGCCACACCCCATCGGACTCCAGAACCATCAGTGGGATTGTCTGCCCAGGAAGAACCGAAGACCGCGTTGAGGTCGAGGTTGAGGTTGGTGACGGCGGTCGAGGTGCCGGGAATCACTCCAAATGTTGGATTGTATGTGCTCCCGAGAGCCAAGGACCCTCCGAGGCTTGTGGGAAGGAAGTCCCCGACTGTTCCGATCTTGGCCACAAGGGTGTTTGAAGTCCCTGTCTGTCGGAACCCGATGAATATGTCGCCCGATGTGTAAGTCGTGAGCACAGCAGAGGCGGATGGCGCGGAGAGCGCCAATCCACCTACCGCCAGTGCCAATCGACCGAACCGGAGCAGGTTTGTTTGTATTTTCATTTTTGGATTTTTGGTTGTTGGTTTTTGCTTCCGATTCCCGATGCCGGGTCATCAAAAATTACTTATCTTTTTAGTCAGGTTAAAAGATACTATTAATAAAACTGTTTTGGTCAACTATTATTTTGAAAAATTTTTACGACATTTTAGAAGCTATTTTTTGGCTTCTTTCAGTAATTCAGATCAAGGCAGGAAGAGAGTTTTTATTACTATTTTGGACACCTTTTTGATTTTGCTCCAGCGTTGAGCGATATCTTCCACTGGTTCGCTATCCCTCATCATTTTCCCCGTCACCGCCGCCATAGCCGAGGATTTCGACGGTGATGAGGGAGGGCTGCTCGGGAAGGCTCTCGGCAGCGGGGCGTGATTGATTTGCCATGGATTCGGCAGCGGTATTTGTTGCGGCAACGGTGTTCGATCCTGCGGTGAGACCGCCGATATTAGGTGCGGCGACCGTTGGCGCGGTGGGAACGCCAGCGGAGGTTCCACCGGTGCTGATGTTGTCGGCATTGAGAACTTTTGTGGCGGCGATGTTCAGGTTGCCTGTCGAGCGGATGCCGGCATCGCCCGCATCGACTGTCCCGCCTGGAGCGATGAGATCCACATTGCCGGGCTTGACGCCCTCGACGGATGCGAGAACGCCGATGCCGCCGCCTGTCGCGAGGCCGCCGAGATCGACTTTGAGTGCGGCGCTTTGGGGATCGATGAGAACGCGTGTTGGCGGCGCAGATTGGACGGTCTTCGCGGAGGAGCCGGCCGCGATGTCGCCGGTGGTGGACCAGATCACCTGGTCGCCTCCGCGCAGCGTGAAGATGCGGGAGATGCCAATGTCCACATCGCCATCGGTGAAAATGGAAATCGCACCACCGGCCTCAGTGACGATGCCAGGCGGGGTGAGGGTCAAGCCGATGGTGCTGGTGGCGAGTTCCAGCGAGCCACCGGGCGCGAGGAGGCTGATTGAGCCGCCGCTGCGCGTGCGGATGTCGCGGGAGCGTGTCTGGATGTCGCCGCTGGAGCTGGTTCCGGCAAAGAGGAGATCAATCGCCTCGAATCCTTCGGAATAGGAATCGTCGCCCGTTTCGGTCTTGGCGCGACCGGAGTCGCGAAGAACCAGGTAGAAAACCTCAAGAGCCACTCGGGCCTTCGTTTCCGGGTCCAATGCATCGAAGGAAGCTGGAGTGAGGTTGGCTGGGAGGTTGGTGCTTTTTTCGGAAAGCTCGGAGAGCCAGGCGGCACCTTTTTCGCCCTTCACAAAACGCTGGATGAACGAATCGAAAGGGAGGGCACGACTGAGTGCCGTGGCAGGACCGACTCCAGCGGCGGCGATGATGTCGGCACCTTGAAACGGTAGATTCGGATTGCGGGCGTTGCCGATGCTGGCGATGCCCACACCAGTGCCATCCGCGTTGTTCGAACCCAATCCGAGGTCGAGATCACGGCCTGCGAGAACGGCAAGAGTGCCGGGGCCGTTGATTTGGATGTCACCGGCGAGGGCGGGCTGATTGCCAGAGATCTTATTACCGGCGGCGCGCGTGGCAGTGCGGGAAGGTGTGTTGGCGTTGTAGGGAACAATGTCGCGGCCTGAAGAGACGATACTCATATCGGTGGCGCGGTTGTTTTGAAGATAGAGGGCAATGTCCGAGATGTCCTGCGATGCCGCGATGCGGGCGAATTTTCCTGAGAAGAGAGAGAATCCCGAAATCGACCCCGCACCGGCGTAGATTCTCAGGGGATCGGGATCGGAGGCGCGCAAGAGGGAGTTTCCATGGAGGGTCTGCTGGGTTTGGACGACCGACTGCAAGCCGGTGCTGGAGCCGGATTCCGCAAAGAGGTTGTCGAGGGATTGCAGAAAGCCAGGCACTGTTTCAGACTGAGCTTCGGCGCCGAATCCAAACGGGCTCAAGATTCCGGGCACAGAGGACGGACGGGCATCCGAGAGGTTGATGCTGGAGGCGCTCCACACAGTGAGGGGCTCATTCCCCGTTGCGGTCTCGGTGACCGTGCCTCGGGGTTGAAGGCCGTTGATGGATCCGGCGGCGGCGAGTTCGATTGTTCCCGCGGCGGCCGGGAAGAGGTTGAATGTTCCAGAGAGGTTGATCGAACCTTCAATCGCAGAGGCGGTGAGCGTGGGAGGAAGCAGGGAGAAAGCGGTTTGGAAGGGGATGATCTGGGTTTCCGCAAGACGCAACCAAGGTTGAACGAGCGAAAGCGAAGACGGACTCGAAGTAAGCAAGTGCGCGCCCATCCAATTTTGAAGAATTGGCTGGTCCACTTCGCTGCCCGGCATCGCGGAATTCTGCCGCAGGGTGATATCCCCGCCGAGCGAGGAAACGCGAACTGCCGCCGATGGTGAGTAAGTTGAGAAGTAGGATTTCCGCCAAAAGGAATTGTTCACGCCGGCTGGCAGAAGGAAGGGATTGACTGTGGGGCCAAGCGTGATGTCGCCGGCGGCTGCGACATCGAACGAACCCTTGCCAATGAACAGGGTGGTCGGGAGCCATTGAGTCTCGGCGGCAGTGGAGTTGAGGGCATTGTTGTTGTAGTCACCAAGCGCAGCAAGGCGGGTGGGGTTCGTGATGATGGATCCGCCGGCTTGAAGCCTGCCTGCACCGCGTTCGACATAGTAGATGCCGGCATCCAGATTTCTTCCGGCTGAAACAAAAACATCCCCACCACCGAGTTCCACGAGTTGCTGGTTCGCCGCCAACATGTCGCCGCCCGGTGTGGTGTGGGTCACGCGGGCGTTGGTGGGGACCACGGCATCGACATTCGCGACATCCCTGCCAGCACGCAGAGCAACTTGGCCACCACCAAGCGCCCCCACCCCCTGGAAGAAATTGCTGAAATCCACCCACCAGGTTGTGGAGGCGATATCGCCGTCGCGGGTCACGCCAAAGCGGCCGGTTTGAGGATCGACATAGCCACGGCGGTAAAGCCAATTGTTGGGAATTTGTTTTTGGGAATCGGCAACAAGCACGCCGCCGGTTTGGGTAAACCTCGCTATGTCGCGCTGGGCGGAGATGGAGACATCGCCGCCACCGAGGCTGTATTGCGCGGGATAGGTTGGGTTTTGCTGGGCTGCACCGAGATTGCCTTGGCTGCCGATGAACGAAACGGGCGGTGTTTCAAACAATCCTCCCAGCGTTGGATCCGCAAGCCGCGTGCCCGCGGAATAGATGGTGGCGAATTGGTTGAGGAATTGAACATCTCGGCCTGCCGCAATCGTGATATCGCCACTACCCGTGCGGATAGTTTGGTAGAACTTGTTCCCGATCGCGGCGCTTGTTTGCGCATTTGCGCCTCCAGTAGCAACTGGCAGGCCATTGTTGGTGGTGACGAGCTTGCCAAGTTGGACCAGTCCGGCGTTGGCACCCAGCGAATCGAGAGACTGGAGGAATTGGAAGTCGGCCGAGGACAAGTCGGCTCCCGCTGCCATACGGTATGACCAGGATTGTAAGTTCGAGGGAAGAGCGGTGTTGAAGTTCGAGAGCGGTGCGGCGTAGAGCCACTTGCCATTGGTGCTCGCGACATTGGGCGTGAATCCATCGCTGAGGGCATTGAATAAAACCAGGTTGTCTCGCGCGCGGAGGGTCAGCACACCAGGGGCGGACTTGGGTCCATAGCGGAACCCGGAGAGGTTCCAGTCCGAGGTGGTGGTGGAGGTGCTTGTGCCGAGTATGAGGCTGCCGGTGCGGTTCACAATCTCAGCGCCCGGAGCGACCACCAGCACGGGCTCCAGGGAGGGATTCGGTGCAAGGAGAGCGGAAGAAATGGCAGCGATGTTCGCGCCAAATGTGTTTCCATTATTTCGCACATTGGTTTGCACGGCAGAGGTGATCGTTCCGGTGCCTGTGAGGTCGAAAACCCGGAAGCCTTCTGCAAGGATGCTGGATGCCCCAAGGATCGAGCCCCCGAGCGGACGGATATTGAGATTGGTCGCGGCTGTGTTTTGGGGAGCGCGGAGATGCAGTGTGCCGGTGAATCGCCCGAGACCCGCACTGTCGGAAGTGTTTGAGGCCACGCGAAGGTCGAGCGTTGAGCCGGTGCGGATATCCACAAAGGCATTGATTGTATCGGCGACGCCATTGATGGCGGAACCGGCCTCAAGGGTGATTTTTCCGCCCTTGCCCGCCGCGTTGAAGTCCTGTGCAGCAACGCTGAGCTTTGCGTTGTTTTCGATAACCACGCTGCCTGATGCCACAAGGCGAATGTTGCCGCCGGTCGCGCCCGAGGCGTCGATAAATGCCGCTGAGCCCACTGTGATCGATCCGCCATCCGCCGAGACCAGGTAGTTTCTGGATTTCGCGAATCCGTTGATGGCGACATCCCCGGAGCGGATCCTGTATTGGCGGGATTCGAAGAAGGATGCCGCGTTGAGAATCTGGTCCACCGGTGCCAGCAAGGCGAGGGAGCCCACATCGAGCGAGAACAAGCCACTGGCTCCGCCGGTGCCCGCGCTTCCCGACAGGACACCGCCGAGTTGGAACGAACCGGAATCTGCCTTGACTGAGACACTACCGGCACTGCCACCGCCGGATTGAGCCGCCACATTTAGGCGTCCCTCGACACCGACAAGGATCGAACCCGAGCCGCTCGAGAGTTCTATCTTCCCGCCATCGGTGTAGCGCGAAATGTCGTTGAAGGTTTTTTTGGTTCCGCCCGCATCAAGAAGCGCGGCCGAGATGTTTCCGACCCTGAGGTCGCCGAGGACGGAACGCAGGGAGATCGAACCCGAGGGGAGGGAGATGTTGGTATTCACCGCAAGGCCGGTTCCGCCGGTGAAGGAGAGGGAGGATCCGAGGCCGGGCGCAAGATTGGAAGACGTTCCGAGCGCATTGAGGGCCATGGAGCCTGTGGAGGAAAAAGCATAAACAGCACCCGATGCGGTAGCGGCAGGTGTGGCGATGGTGAGTGCGCCTGCGACATCGAGGCTGCCATCGCCTTCCGCGCGCAGACCTGACGGCGCATTGACAGCAACGGTTCCAAAGCCACCGATTAGCAAACTTCCTTTCAACAACCGAATGTTGGAGGCATTGAGAATCAGATTGGCATCCGAGGCCGGTGGCGCAGCAAGGGCTGATGCACCAGATGCGTTGCCGATGAGGATTTCGTTGGAAGCGAGGGAGAGGCTTGCGCCAGCATTATTGAATCCACGGAATTGGGCTGCGTTGAGGGCGAGCGATCCTTGTGTGCCGAAGGAACCGCTTCCATAAAGGTCGAGCGAGGAATAGCTCAGCAGGGAGAGTTTCTCGGTATCGCGCAGGGCATTCAATGCGGCACCGGAGAGAACGAGTCCCGCGATGGATGGAACGGCACCGGGGTTGTCGAAGGCGAGGGCGATTTGCCCGCTGTTCAAACCGATGGATTTCCCAAGCAGGCGAGCGGACGAATCGAACGAGGTGGAGAAGGTCGAATCCAAGGTGATGGCCGAACCGGAAACCGTAACGCCGGAACCGACGATCATCGCAGGAGGGGTTGGCAGTGCCGCCTGCGCAGCTTGCGTGGAGACGCCGCTACGAACGATGGTGGCGTCCTGGTCCGAAACCCGCAAGAGAAGGCCGTTTCCACTGCCGACAGTCGTGGGCGTTCCGACGAGGATCGACGGGGTTTGCTGAAGGGAGACTGCCCGGGTGCTGCCGGATTGAACAATCGACGATCCCTGCTTGATCTCCATTTTTTCGGAGGAGGCGAGAAGGATTTCGGAACCGGCCAACGGGGAGCCGGCATTGTCAACGGTGATCGCTTTTGTGGCCACAGCGATGCGGGTTCCGCCAGTCTCTTGGCTTCGGATTCCGCCGATGAGAAGGCTGTCGGCGCCGAAGGAGGAGAGTTTTGCGGAATCGAGCAGGGTGGTTCCCGCCGGGACTGCGGAGCCGGTTTTTCCGATGACAATGTTTGCCCGTGTGGAGAGGTCGATTTGCGCACCGAAACCACCTGTGAGGGAGCGGCCTTGGATGTAGCCATCGAATCGCAGCGCATTCAAACCGGAGACCAGGGCGCGACCGGAATCCTTTGGAATCCTCTGCGGTTCCAATTCAAGCCTCTGTGCCGCGTCAGGAAAAAAGGTGTTCGCTGAATAGACCTCGTATTCGGCGCGCTGGCGGAAGACCGCGGCGGGAGCGACCTCGAAGAGCGAAGCGAGTGCGGGGATCGTTTGGGAGGGATTGAGCGAATTCGTCCTGTATCCTGCGACGAGCGTGGAGCCGTCGGTTTGTTCAAACTTGGAAGGCGTAGTGAATTTTTTTGGAGTGACCAATACGGCTCCAGGGAGCAGCGCATAGCGGGCTGGCAGAAGAGTGTAGCTTCCGGCAGGCACGGCGGATCCCGGCCCGAGGTAAATCCTATCGCCGACCGCGAGCCGGGAATCCGTGTAGCCGGGATTGGACGCTCCCCCGTTAAATGCGGCGTAGGGGCTGTAATCGAAGCCGTATCCGGGAATGATGGCAAAAGAACCGCCGGATTCCGCAAGAATATCCTTCGATCCGCCATTGCCAGTGACCCAGCGATACGACAACAAGTCGCCCCCGCCGGCCACATCGACAACAGCCCCCTCGCGGCCCGAGATGGTGAGGCCCGAGATATTCACGGCCTTGGTCGCAAGACCGCTGCCAGTGACATCGAGGGCGGCGGGATCCATCCAGGTTTGCGGTGTCGAATTGTATCCGAAGGGAACCGTAAACTCCCCGCCTGAGACAGAGGTGAGGCTGCCTGCCGACAAGGTGATTTCCTGCGCCACGGGAACGGTCCGGCCCGATGTGAAGCCAGCCCCGGAGAGATAGTCCTTCGGTGTGGAGCCGGTGCCATCCCAGCCAATGTTGATCGTCCCGAATGGCGCGCGGACGGTTCCGCCCTGAACGATCGTCGAGGCGTAGAGGCCGAGTGTGCCCCCGGCAGAGTAAGGCACGGGACGGACACCCGCAGCGGAGATTTCGATACGCCCTGTGCCAGGGGCGCCGGAAGGATCGTAGGCCACGATGTTAAAGAGACCGGCGGTGGTTGGATAAATCTGCCCGGCGCGGAGGTTGAGGGTCCCGGCAATATTGAGGGCTCCGTTACCCCGGATGTCTCCATTCTCGGCAATGAAATTGGCCAGCCCAATATTTTGAAGCGAGAGATTGCCGATATCGATGAGCGAGGCGCGAACCGTCAGGACTCCGGTTCCCTCAGTCGGCATAACATAAACCTTCCCAGTCAGAGAAAGCCTGTCGGCATCGCTGGTGGCAATTTGCACAGGCGTCTGGAATGCCGTTCCGAGTGAAACATACGGGGCCTGCAGGAGAACATTCGCATCGGCGCGGAGGACACCACCTTCAGCAACAGAAAGAGCTCTGCGGGCCATGATGGAGACATCGCCCGAGAATCCAACGGCTCCGGCGGCGGTTCCGCTGAGCTTCAACGAATCAAAGCCCCCATCGGCAAAGCGCCCGACCGAGAAACGGCCCCGATCGCCGTCACCGACAGGAACCGAGCGACCGATCGCCGTTGCGCCCGATGCAAGATAACCGTCGGGAATGTGGCTTCCGGATTGTGAAACAACGAGGTTCACATCCAGCGGGGACGAGGGTGTGGGAGTCTTGGGATCTGAATAGCGGCCGGATGAAACGACGAGGCTTCCGCCCGCCGCAGAGGGCCCACCCGCAAAACCGCGCAGCGTGGCATCCGCAAATAGCATTTCCCTGCCGAGGAGCGAGAGGGTTCCGGCATCGCTGTCGACCTGCACCGGCACGGTTTGCAACCCGTATGGGACAGCAGCGGTGTTAACTGTGCGGGGAACGGAGGAGTTGGCATTCGATACCAGCCTTGAGGGATGGACTTCTATAGTCTGCGACGAGCCCGATACATCCAATACAGCACCTTTGGCGGCGACGATGTTGCCATCAACAACGATGCTTCCACCGGGAACCACCGTGCCGAGTTGGCGCTCGCGCCCGAGCTGCCATTGGTAAACATCGGGTGAACGAACAAATTTTCCAACCGTGGAGACGATGCTTGAAGGTCCCAGAAAAACGGTCGGCCTGGCATTGTTTTCCCCGTCTCCAGGCACGGAAGGTGAGTAGAGCGGGAACTTCGATGCGCCGGCGATGGTGATTTGCCCACCTGGAGCAACGATCGAACCAAGGACTGAGACGGTGCCTCCGCGAAGGGTTACCTTGGCCAGCGCGTCGGTTTCGATGCGCGATCCGGCACCCATGACAATGTCTCCACGCAGGAGGTTCAAAGAAGGAGTGGACCAGATGTCCTGGGTCACCGGCGCAAGGAATGCCAGGTCAACCGGCGGACGGATTCCCTCGGGGAGCGTGATGGTTTGCAGTGTTTCGGCCCCGCGAACCCGAGCTGAAACCACACTTTCCACTACAGGACGGATGAGCGTTCCGGGAGCGATGGAAATGGCCGGCAGGAATTCGCCAGAAGCGGCATTCACCGCCTTGCCAAGGCCCGTGAGGGAAAACGAGGAGAAGCCACCCCGGTTAAAGAACTCGCTATCCAGATTCAGCGCTTCGCCAGGCTTGACGCCGGTTGCCAAGCCCTCCCCTGCCCCGATCCGAACCAGCGGAGCCTGCAGGGCAAGCGACCCGCCCTTGGTCCTCGAGTGCCCGCGCAGTGCCGCTCCCAATTCGATCTCGCCACCGAGAACCCAGTTGAGGGACGGATCCCTGCCCGCGAGGATGGAGATCGATCCGCCGTTTCCATAGGTGCGCTTGCCATCGGCCCGTATCGAGAGTCCACCGGAGACATCGACGAGGCTTCCTGATGCAAGACGCGCGGTGTAGGCGGTGATGGAGACCGAGCCCCCGTTTACAACGGGAGGAAGTCCGATCTCGCTGGAAACACCGGGACGGTTGTCGACGAGAAGTCCAGCTGTGCGCAGGATGCCGCCTGCGCCTAGGCTGAAGACTCCGCGATCAAGCTTCGGGCTTGGAGTAGGCGGTTTAATCGAGGCCGATTGGCTTCTCGCCGCAAAAAACCGGGAGATGTTGTAAACGGTGAAGTCCAATGAGCCCCCGGGAGCAGAAACCTCGCTGTCGATCGCAAGATTCGCAGCCTTGAGAGTGATCGCGCCCCCGCTTGGCGCACTGAGAGGGGTTCCCAAGGGGATGGTGATGTCGCCATCGCTGTTGTCCACAAGCAAGGTTCCGAACCCCTCCTCTTCGAGGAGCGCAGGCGAAAGCACGAGGTCGGATTTGCGCTCTGGGCGCAGCGGAAGAGCATTGCCGTCGGCATCCAGAGCGAAGGCGGCGACAGGAGCCAGCGAGGATGCCGGTGAAAAACGGATCGCCGGCGGCGTTGGTGAAACCAAAAACTGGGGCGCGAGGGAATCCGCTTTCTGGAACCGAAGAGCGAGCGATCCATTCTGAGAGGGCGAGAAGGTTTTCTGGTTCACCTGGCGTGGACCTTGCACAGCACGCCCGACGAGTCTTCCATCGAGCGCCATGGACGGTGCGGTGAGGGAAATCGAACCGGCATCCGCACCCTCCACATAAGATTTTTGGAAATAATCCCCGCGCAGCGCGAGCGAGGAGTAATAGGTTTTTGTGACGCCCCACTTCAAGTGAACGGCGGTGGATTTGGGATTGTAAATGGAGTCGTAGATGCGGTCGGGCGTCGCATCGGCGATATCGATGAGCTGTCCATTGCTCCGAAGGCGGGTTGTCCGCACCCGGCCTTCGGCATGGATTTTTGTGCCGCCGGAAACATCGATCAGGGAACCCGGTTGCATGACGAGCGACTCTCCGGCGCTGATCGACACGCTGCCTCCGGGCGTGGTCAACTCTGCGACCGTTCGCTCGATGATTCCGAGGTAGGCGGACACATCGCCCAGTGGCGTGCCGATCCAGGAAAAGCCGTTCCAGACTCCCTTGCGGCGGGCATCCAGCGTGATGGAGGCACCACGAACGACGCCCTCCCTTTGGACAGGTGAGTTGGCGAGTTCGGCACCGCGAAGTTGGAGCGTGAGGATGTTGTGCGACATCGGAATCGGAACATCGACAGTCCCGGCCACATCGATCAAGGCCCCGGAATCGAGATAGACCTGTCCGCTGGAATTCGCCCAAAGACTGGAGAGACCTGTTGAAATCCACTCGCCTGCCTTGATGCCAACACCTGCATCGAGACGACCCCTGTTTTCGTCGCGCGAGCCATCGCGTGGAATCACGGCTCCGTTGCCAGTCGGGATCGATGCGCCCGGCGCCTGGATAGTGGCTTTGGAGGCCAGATGCACCGAGCGGCCCTGGATGTTCACAATCGACGGCAGGGCCAGCGTGGTGCCGACCGCCCGGTCTTTTCCACCGAAGTCCGGCAGGATTCTCACGAGGCTTTCCGCCCCCAATTCGACGAGGCCACTTTTGGTGTTGTAGAAGAGCGGGCTGGTGTCCGGCTTGGAGAAATCGTGGTTGGAATTTGTGACGGCACCGTAGTTCGCCAGCAGGTCCACGCGGCCGTTGAGAGCGGTGGATGTCGAGCTTTCCAAAACACCGAGTTGGCGAACCGTTTTTCCCGCCATGGCGATTGATCCTCGTGGCGCCTCGACGAGCCCGGCATTCAGAACCGTTCCCGCAGACGCCTGTGCCCCGCCCGGCGCGTAGTCCACATTTCCCAAATAGACATCCAGGCCGCGAAGCGTGGGGTCCGATGTCGGATGGGCTGCAAAACCCACTTGAAGCCCCGCCGCCATGATCGTCTGTCCGTCCGGCGTTGAAATAGAGCCTTCGTTCCTGACATTCGCGCCAACAAGGGTCACACGGCCCCCGACTTTTTCCGAATTGGTGGGCGAGGTGATTGTCGCCCCGCGCTCCACAACGATGTCGCCGAAACTGCCATCCGCCAATGTCGGGGCAGATGGTGTAAACGCGGGCGTGGGGCCCTTGGTTCCGGCATCGAGTGCCGAGGCGGAAAAGAGAAATTGCGCATCGGGATTGTTTAACAACCCGCGCTGGATGAGGTTCTCATTGATCGGGAGGGTGGAGGCGACGAGGGCTCGAGCGTTCACCTGGCTGCCGGCGCCGAAGATGATGCCGTTTTGATTGAGCACATACACCTGGCCGTCGGCATTGATGCGGCCGAGGATTTGGGAGGGTGCGGTGGATCCCGTCACCCGGTTAAAAGCGACCCATTTCGAGGCATCGACTCCGCCTGCGCTTTGATCGAATTTCAGTGTGGTGTCCCGCCCGACATTGAAGGATTTCCACTCCAGCAGGGCTTGCGACTCGTTTTGACGGATCGTGACGGTGTTCCCGGCTTGCATTGGATTCGATGCGCCGCGAACGATTCGGTCGAGGTCGAGACCTCCAGTGCCGAGTCCATTCGGAACGGAGTTGCCTCCAGCGGAGCGGCGCGCAGCGGTTTGGAGGGCGCGCATATCGTTCACCGTTTTTGTGGTGCGTGCCAGTTGGTCCTGGGCGCGGACCCTTGCTGCTTGGGCAGCGGCGGCTCCTGAATTCGCTCGCGCCTCGGCGGAACGACGACCCGCTGCGGAATTCGCCCCAGCTCCGCCACGCAGGATGTCACCGCCCAGCGCATGCGGCAGCAATCCCGCAAACGCGAGAAGGAAACCGGGAATGCCAAGCCAAAATTTAAACAAGCGGAACATTAGTTGATTAAAAAAGTAGACAATTTTCCTTCTCTATCGTTCGAAGATCAATAGTTTTTTATTACTAATTTAATCTTCTTTTAATCGAAATGGTATCCACAAATCGCAATCGCAAGGGTCAAAACCGCTCCATCAAGACGGTTCGGCAAGCGAACGAGGACTTGAAATTCAGCAAATCGGTGTTGAATCAAATCACCGAAGGAGCCCTGGAGTCCTATCGCACGGTGGGGGGACTGAACAACTCCAGCCACTTTAATCTGCCTTCCAAGTCGGCTGTTTCGGAAATTTGCGAAGAAATGCTGCGGGTCTTTTTCCCAGGATTTCACGATCACGGGGCCATCAGTGATTTCGAATTGAGTCGCATAACGGGCGAGAGGATCGAGTCGTTGCGATTGAAGTTGGCTGATCAAATCAGGAAATCGGTGCGTCTGGGAAATCCGGATATTCCGACGGGAAAGACGCGGCCGGTGCTTTTAAAGTTTTTCCGGGCGCTGCCATTTGTTCGCTCCCTGCTTCAGACAGATTTGGACGCGGGGTTCGCGGGGGATCCTGCTGCGAGCAGCGTGGAGGAGATCATTCTTTCCTACCCCTACATCGAGGCGGTGGCGATCCAGCGCATGGCCCACCTGTTGTATCTGGCCGGGGTGCCGATTCTCCCGCGCATGATGACCGAGTGGGCCCACGCAAGGACCGGCATAGACATTCACCCTGGGGCAAGCATTGGCGCGTCATTTTTCATCGACCACGGAACAGGTGTGGTTATCGGCGAAACCTGCCGGATCGGGAGCCATGTGAAGCTCTATCACGGGGTCACTCTGGGGGCGAAGAGCTTCGAGCGGGACGATCGCGGCGGCATCAAGAAGGGCGGAAAGCGCCACCCCGAGGTGCGCGACCGCGTGACGATCTATCCGAACTCGACGATCCTCGGAGGCGACACGGTCATTGGCGAGAATTCCACAATCGGTGCGAATGTTTTTCTCATGCACAGCATCCCTCCGGAGTCGCTTGTGATGCCCGAAGACAAACGGGTAATCATCCTGGACAAGAAGGCCAGACACATCGTGCCAGTGGTTGCCGACTGGTCGATTTGAGATTGATGGGAGCAGAGACAAGCTTTTTTATCCAGAAGAGACGGTCGGGGCAGCTTCGCTGGCGTGAAGGCTTCAGACTTCGAGGGATTGGCTGTCGGCATGGATGCGAATGCCCGCTCGCGGATCGGAATCAATGCAGGCCGGCAGCTTGAATCCGTGTCCGTGCGCGGGAAACGATCCCACAAGGAGGCTGGCGCGGCCTGATGGCGCATGGGCTGCAACAGGGTCCGGGCGGGGACCGTATGAGGGAGCGGGCGAAGAGTCAGCCAAATCGAGAAGGAGGCGGGCGAGGTCCTCTTTGGAATGAAATGCGACCACTTCCACGAGGTCGGTGCCGAAGGGAGGACCGGATTCGAGTTCAAACCCGCTGCCTGGCTCAGGTATTTCCACCGGAGTATCTGCAGGAATGAGGCTCCCCCGGCCCCAAATGTTCGGGTAGACAACTATGCGGCGGCCATCGCTTTGGTGGCTGAGAATCGCAATATGCGATGGTGAGGAAGCAGTTATACGGAAAGCGATTTTTTCGCCGGCGAGGAACGCGCAACGTCCGCCGGATATTGAGAATTCAAGTTCTATGCCGGCCTTCGTGGCTGCGGTTTTGATAGGATCCATGATGAAATCATCTGGTTGAATATTGCAGACGGGAGTGAGTGAGAGCGAAGGACGAATCGTCTTTTTGAGATGCGCGATTTTGATCGGGCGAGGTAGAGCTTTTTTATCTATTCCAAGGAGCTTTTGCGAGCAGTAGGCCCATGCCGCACCAGTCGGTGATTCCCGCGAAAACCAGTCCGGCTCCGATAAACGCAGGGATGACCAGAAATGCGGGACTGACAAGGCTTCCCAAGAGGGTGAAGAGGAAAACCAGCGTGCCTGTTCCGATGCGCACCTGGCGCTCGATACTTATCGCCTGCTTCGGCCCGCGGGTGACGGGCAGCCCGCTTCGAATCCACTCCTCAATGCCACCTTCTACTACGAGGACATCCTTGAAGCCGGATGCGGCGAGGTCGTCGGAGGCTGTGGAGGCACGAACTCCCGAGCGGCAGAGGATATAGAGGGGTTTATCCTGATCAAACCGGGCGTCGTTTTTAAGCGCTGCGGCACGGAGAGAGCCCAGTGGATGCAACAAGGCTTGTGTGACATGCACCTCCTTGAACTCGCCTGGCGTGCGGACATCGATGAATTGGGCGTCTGTTTCCGTAGAGAGGATTTTGTGCAAATCCGAGGGATGGATTTTTCGCGGGTTGGTCATGGTTTTTTGGGAATAAGGGAGTGGAGTGCGCTGACGAGCGCATCGACATCGCCACGGGTGTTGTAGAAGGCGAGCGAGGGGCGCACGGTGCTTTCGAGTCCGAATCGTCGCTGGGCAGGCAGGGCGCAGTGGTGGCCTGCTCGAACGGCGATGCCCCGTTTGTCCAGATGGGATGAGATGGCCTCGTTGGAAATGCCGTCGATCACGAACGAGAGAACACTGGCCTTGTGCGCCGCTGTGCCAATTAGGCGAAGTCCGGGAATAACCGAGAGCCTTGGGAGTGCGTATTCCAGAAGCGCGTGTTCGTAGGCCCCGATAGCAGGAATGCCGATTCGGAAGAGGTAGTCAATCGCGGCACCGAGGCCCACGGCACCGGCAATATTGGGTGTGCCCGCCTCGAATTTCTCGGGCGCCTTGCGGTAGGTTGTTTTTTCGAAGCGCACATCCTCGATCATGTGTCCCCCGCCCTGCCAAGGCGGGAGAACATCCAGAATCTCCGCCTTGGCAAAGAGCGCTCCAATGCCGCTCGGCCCGAAGACCTTGTGGCCGGAAAACACAAAGAAGTCGGCATCGAGGGCGGCGACATTCACAGGCAGGTGAGGAGTGGACTGCGCGCCATCGATCAAGACGCGGGCACCAACTGCATGCGCAAGAGGGATGATCTGCTCGACCGGATTGATCGTCCCGAGCGCATTGGAAACATGAGCGATGGAAACGAGCTTTGTGCGGGATCCAAGGAGCTTTGCGAATTCCTCGAGGATCAATTCCCCCCGGTCGTTGATCGGAGCGACTTTGATCACCGCGCCCGTTTGTTCACGCAGGAGCTGCCATGGCACGATGTTGGCATGGTGCTCGAGCTCTGTGAGCAGGATTTCATCGCCCTCGCCGATAAATTTCCTCCCGAATGTCTGGGCAACGAGATTGATCGCCTCGGTGGTGCCCCGAGTGAAAACGATTTCACTTTTGTCCCGCGCCCCGAGGAATTGCCGCACCTTTTCCCTTGCCCCCTCGAAAGCGGCAGTGGCGCGTTCGGCGAGTTCGTAGCCGGCGCGGTGGATGTTTGAGTTGTCGATCGAGTAAAACCGGGAGGTCGCCTCGATGACGGCGCGGGGTTTTTGCGTGGTGGCGGCGTTGTCGAGGAAGACGAGTGGATGTCCATTCATTTCCTGACTCAACGCGGGGAAGTCGGCGCGAACACTTTCGATGTCGAATGTCGGGACAGGCGACGCGAATCCATGTGATGCCGGTTGTTCCGGAGCCTTAGCAAGTTTGCTTTCCCGGAGAAAATAGTAGTCACCCGTCGAGACCGGATCGGGCTCTTGAAGTGATGAAGCCGACGGCCTTGAGGCTCCGAGAACATCGCGAAAGAGATTCGCAACAACCTCCTCATGCGCATCAAACATAGTCGTGATAATGATCGACGACCACCTCGTCGAGGCTGGCAATGGCGTCACTCGCCAGCACGGCGGCGGAGAAGTATCGGGTCACGAGGTGCGAAGCGATGGCGTTGTCGCTCGTCCCGCTGTAGCGCACGGAGAGACCCGGCTCGATCTCGCCGCTGACTCCCACTTTTTGAAGGCCCACGACACCGCGCATGGCCTCACCGACGCGCAAAAGCAGAATGCGGGTGGTATTCTCTTTCGAAACGGGAATTTTCGAGGTTGGAATGATTGGGACTCCCCGCCAGGTGATGAACGGCGAGCCGAAAAGATGGACAATGACCGGAGGAACCCCTCGGCGTGTGGCTTCCCGGGCGAATGAGGCGACGGCCTTGGGGTGTGCCAGAAAAAAGGCCGGCTTTTTCCAGACGAGGGCGAGGAGTTCATCGAGATCGTCCGGAGTGGGCGGGCCTTTACGGGTTTTGATGCGCTGGTGCGGAGCGACCTCTTTGAGCAGTCCGAAGTCGGGATGGTTCAGGATTTCATGCTCCTCCCGTTCCTTGACTGCTTCCACGGTGAGCCGCACCTGTTCGCGGAGCTGGTCGATTTTGTTGTTGTAGAGGTCGGTGATACGGGCGTGGGTGTGCAGGACCGTTGTGATCGCGCTCAATTCGTATTCACGGGGATCATCCTCGTAGTCGACAAAGGTTGTCGGCAACTGGTTCTCGCCTCCGCCGACCGCCACGAGTTCAGGAAGAAGTCCACCGCCCTTGCCAGTGGCCGATTTGACCTTGTTCACGCGGTAGGCTCCGCCATCCACATTCACATAGGGTAGAAATTGAAGAAGCCAGCGCGGAGTGATGAATTCCCATTGGGGAATCGTGACTGTTGCTGTGGCCAGGTTGCGGGCCGCGATCGGACCGAGACTTTGGGTGTTTTGATTACTCATTTTTTTTGTGATATCGGTAAAGATTGGTTGTGCGGATGAATTCAGGCTTGAACGGCAGCGCGGGCCGCGTCGGCCAGCGAGGTGCTGAGATAGCGTTCGCCGGTAGAGCAGCCGATCGTCACGATGGTCTTGCCTTTGTTTTCGGGGCGAGCCGCCACCTGCAGGGCCGCCCAGACATTGGCTCCGGTGGATATCCCGACCAAAATCCCCTCCTCCGAGGCGATGCGCCGTGCTGTATTGATGGCATCGTCGTTCGTAACGCGAACGACATCATCCACGATCGCCAGATTGAGATTGTTTGGAACGAATCCGGCGCCGGTGCCTTGGATTTTATGAGGGCCAGGCTTGACGGGCTCTCCGGCGCGGGTCTGCGAAATCACAGGCGAATCGGCGGGCTCGACGGCGATGGCTTGGAACGAGGGTTTCCGGGATTTGATAACCTCGGCGACGCCAGTGATTGTTCCCCCTGTGCCAACAGCCGAAACAAGGATATCCGCCGCACCTTCGGTATCATTCCAAATTTCCTCCGCCGTGGTGCGGCGATGGGCGGCCGGATTGGCTGGGTTGTTGAATTGCTGGGGAATCCAGGAGTTCGGTGTTGCGGCGTGAAGCTCCTCCGCCTTGGCAATAGCACCCTTCATACCTTCGCCCGCCGGAGTGAGAACAAGCTTGGCTCCAAGGAGCGCGAGCAGCGTGCGGCGCTCAAGGCTCATGGTTTCCGGCATGGTTAGGATGAGGTCATATCCCTTCGCGGCTGCGACGAAAGCGAGAGCGATGCCCGTGTTGCCCGAAGTCGGCTCGATAATTGTGACTCCGGGCTTGAGAATCCCCTCCTGCTCGGCTGCGGCAATCATTGCGGCCCCGATGCGGTCTTTCACGCTGCCAAGCGGGTTTCCGAATTCTCCTTTGAGAAGAATCGTTGCATCCAAGCCTTGTGTGACACGGTTCAGCCGGACGAGCGGAGTGCGTCCGATGGTATCAATGATGGTGTTATTTATCGTCATATTTTATTACTATTTTGATATGTTTTATAAATTTCAGGCCAGAGGTTTTCCGAAAATTCATCAAAATAAAGAGGCTATTCGCTCACTTTTCCAAAGTGAGCGAAGCAGAAACAGTTGGTGTATTCTCAACGCGAAAGCGCCGTATTTGCTTGATCTCAGTCACTCTCGCCTCGTGAATCACAATTTCTACCGCACCAAATCGCAACTCGCGCACAGCCTTCAAAATTTGATGCTCGGCAGGTTTTAAATCGTGGATTTCAGGAATTCGCTCGGTCATTTGTTTATCTAACCAGTAGCTTATTTTTAGTTGATTATTTAGGTCAACATTATTTTTGAAAAAAATTTTCCCCGTTCAAATGTTCACAGAAACTCGCTAGGATCGGATATTCCGTATCGGGGTGCCGCACTCTTGGTCCCGAATTCCGGGCACTGCCCGCACTTCGTCAACAGCGCCCTCGCCGCGAGGGGCGACTATTGCAGAGTCCCGAAGAAATCTGGAGCTAACACATTTTCGAAAAACAAAGAGTTGATCCGGCGAAAGCCTCTCACGGAGCACCAAGACACGGAGAAAACTTCTCGCCCGGAACGCCGACGTCCTCGTCGGCATCAGCACAACTCATAGCGAACACACTACGGCAACCCCCGCCGCCTCAGCTCCAGCATCCATCCGCCCCGTAGCGGCATCTGCAAAGCGGAAAAAAAGGGGCGGGTTTGGGATTTTCAAAACCTTCAATCCACGATGCTCCGAAAGCGCAACTCCTCTGTCATCATTCGTTGATTCACGATTTTTACACCCGAAACGCTCTTTCCCATCCACATCCCGAAGTGCCTAGCATCACCCGTAAGAAGGTGGGTGCAATTTCCGGAAATCGCGGAATCGAGAATTGGCCTGTCTTTTTCTGCAAGTTCGACCGGCGATGAAGCTTTCCCTGTATCAGCCAAGGTATGCACGCGGGCGAGCCATTTTTCCAAGCCATCGATCAAATCTTCAGAAAAAGCGGCCACATTCCTTCTGGCTTCCTGGGCTGCAAATTCGGAAGTCACCAACTCCCCGTGCAGTTTCAAAACATCAAGCAAAAGGCTCGTCAGCCACTTCGGATTCGAAGCTGAAAACAAGATATTCGCGTCAAGAAAAACTCTCACGGCTCGCCCTTTTTCACCGCCTTGCGCAAGCCCACCGCGAACTCTGCCAACTCGGCATCCGCAGACTCAAACTCCGCAATCCGCTCCGGAGAATAGCTCTCCACAGCAACCACACTTCCAGGACGAAGCAGTATTCCCTCAGGTCGCTCCTCCGCAACCAGGATCCCTCGCGTCTCGCCGTAACCAATCCGTTGCCTCATTCGCTTTGGCAAGGTCACCATTCCCCGCTCATTCATCGAAATCAATTTTGTCATGATTTCAATATTCTTGAATTCTTGAAAAATGCAAGACCTTGTCTCATCGAAGGCCGCATCGCCGCCTCCGAGGGCAAAGCGCAAAGGAGTCTGTTGCACATTTTGACCTCTGCTCCCGCCTGCCGATTTTCCTCTCCAAGCTATCCTCCTTCAGCGGCGAAGTGACCTGCCACGAAATGCCCTCAAGCATCCGCGTGGTGCGACAATTGCAGAATCCCGAAGAAATCTGGAGCTAACACATTTCCCGAAAACAAAGAGTTGATCCGGCGAAAGCCTCTCACGGAGACACCAAGACGCGGAAAAAACTTCTCGCCCGGAACGCCGACGCCCTCGTCGGCATCAGCAACTTTCTGCAATGACTCTACGGCAACTCCGCCAAACCCAGTGCGTCAAAATGCGAGGCCAATTCTTGCGTTTGATGGATTCAAAGGCGTGATTAGCGTGATTAAATATCAAGAATTTATGCCTGACCCCTCTGACCTCGAGTTGATTCTCGCCTCCGTGCAAATCCGTCGCAGGTTTCAAGTCTCGCATTGGGACGCCACGATTATTGCAGCCGCTTTGGAACTGGGTTGCACCACACTTTATTCGGAAGACCTGAATCACGGCCAGAATTACGACGGAGTCCGGGTAGTGAATCCATTTCTGGGCTGAAAGTCGATAAAAATGCAGCATAATCTTCACGGTGTTTCCACCACATCGCCCGCGGCGCAAGCCTCTCACGGAGACACCAAGACAAGAAGAAAAGTTCTAGACAGGAACGCCGACGTATTCTTCGGCATCAGCACCTCAGAGCTATGACGCTGCGGTGACTCCGCTAAACCCAGTGCGTCAGAATGCGAGGCCAATTCTCGCTCTTTCTGGATTCAAACGCGTGATTAAATATCAAGAATTTGCTGGCCTCTCTGACTCTTCCCCGAGTAGTAGGCCTTTCAAGTTTTCACCGCTTGGGCGTGTAGCTTCAAGCCGAGAGCGCCAACAACCTTGAGAATCGTTTCAAAGGCAGGACTCCGATCCCCCGAAAGCGCCTTGTAAAGGCTCTCGCGTGAGACTCCCGCATCACGTGCGACTTGCGTCATTCCCTTTGCCCGGGCGATGTCCCCAAGCGCTTTGGCGATGAAACCGGCATCGTTGCCGCCCTCTTCAAAGCAGGCTTCCAAGTAGACTGCCATCTCTTCGGGAGTCCTCAAATGCTCCGCAACATCGTAGCGTGTGGTTTTAGTTTTTTTCATGATAAAAATGAATCGGGAAGGTTCTTGGCAAGACGCAGTGCGATTTTGATATCCCGGGATTGGGATCCCTTGTCCCCGCCGGCCAACAAAATCACCAACTCGCTCCCGCGCTGTTTGTAGTAAACGCGGTAACCGGGTCCGTAGTGGATTCGTAGTTCCGAAACGCCCTCGCCTACGGCATTTACATCGCCAGGGTTTCCCATGGCGAGCCTTTCGATCCTGACCATTACGCGGGCCCTTGCCTGAATATCGGTTAGGCCATCGAGCCATTCTGAGAACTCCTCGGTTTTGCGAATATCCATTCGCAAGTAGTGTATCCAGAAGGATACATATCGTCAAGGTAAAATTCGAACAACGCCTTGAAAGCGGCCCTCCACCGCGTTTCCACCACATCGCCTGCGGCTCAAGCCTCTCACGGAGACAACAAGGCACGGAGAAAACTTCTCGACCGGAACGCCGAGGCCCTCGTCGGCAACAGCATCTCATGGCGATGGGACTTCAGCAACCCCGCCAAACCTAGTGCGTCAAAACGCGGGGCCAATTCGTGCTCTTGCTGGATTCAAACGCGTGATTAGCGTGATTAAATATCAAGAATTAATGCCCGACCCCTTTCAGTCACTCTCCTCAAACCCTGGTATGAACGGGAACATCGGTTACACTTACTGATCATTCCAAAAAAGATTTACACTACTGAAAAGCCAGTTCGCTTTG
>JBAWVX010000015.1:0-53211 GCA_037147075.1 bacterium | reverse complement strand
GGTGACCCTGATGCCGGGAGTCAGCTTGCGTTTTTGATTTTTGCGGGAACTGGGGATTGGGGTCAGCAAGTGTTGAATGGCGCTAAGTTAGTGGGGATTTGGGATGATTTTCGACGCCCACTTTTCGATGTGGGAGGGGGCCCATTTCTTTGCGGGGTTTTGTCATCAAGCGGTAGTTCTTTGGGCGGCGTTTTTTGACGCGGGGTTCACTTCTTCCTGGGCGAAGCGGGGTGAGATCCCGTGCGATGCTCAGGAGCATATCATCTATCATGGCGTCGATTGTTTTTGGTTTCACTTCCACGCCGCTCATGGCATGGGCGAATTGGCGCAGGGTATCAAGGCAACCTTTAGAAGAAACGCGTCTGTCTTCTCCCTCTCAAGCGCCCATCAGCGCCGCCTGCGCACTAGCAACGCCCTCGAACGCGTCAATCAAGAAATCAAACGCAGGACCCGCGTCGCCTCTCTCTTTCCAAACGAAGCCGACCTTCTCCGATTCGTCTCCGCACTCCTCTGCGAATCCGACGAAGAGCGGCTCTCCGCCAAATCCTACCTCAACATGAACCCTGCTGACCTAGCCCAAACTTAAACGACAACTTTTACAGAATAACAATTGCGCCGCCATCAAGCAAGAGTTGGGAGCCAAACTGGAGGCGCTTCCAGTGCCACGGGTAAGCCGAGTGCGAGTGTGGGTCATGGATGAAGCGCGATTCGGTTTGCATACGGAGATGCGTCGCGTGTGGATCAGTAAAGGAGTTCGCCCCGAGGTTCGTCGGCAGACGCGCTACGAGTGGGACTACCTTTATGGGGCGCTGGAGGTTGTGGAGGGACGCGCTGAGTTTTTGCATTTGCCGACGGTCAACTTGGATTGCAGTCAACTCTTCCTGGAACACCTTCGCTCAAGCGATCCTCAAGCGCATCATGTTGTGATTGCTGACCAGGCCGGCTTCCATCTGAGGGAGGGTGACCCACGTTTGCCAGAAGGCGTCCATATTGTTCCCCTTCCACCATACAGTCCCGAGCTCAATCCTTGCGAACAACTCTGGGATGTCCTCAAAGACACGGAAGGCTTTTCCAATGGGCTGTTTGATTCGATAGCAAATCTGAGAAAAGCTCTGCGGCCGTGCCTGCAAAGATTTTGGGATGACGCTCAAGCGGTCCTCTCGCTTGTTGGTCGCCCCTGGCTGCAGTCTCAAGCAAACGCTACTGCGAAAATTTAGCCGTCGGGTTATCTTGAAGAGGTGATATGAGAGAGCGCGTGCGGCGATGGCTGTGGAAGAAACACGCCAAAACCCAAGCGCATTATGGAAAGGCCTACAGCAATGAACGACTCCACGATCACTACGGCTTGGTCAACTTCCCCATGCACACCAAATGGCAAAACTCAGGAAGCAAACCGAAGAACGTCCCTCCGAGAGCCGGACGCGGGGAAATCCGCACGTCCGGTTCGATGAGGGGGAGTCCCCGGCGGTCATTGGCCTTTGCGCGTCTAACCCCGTCCGGGTCTCCCTACTCTCCTGAAAGAAGACAGTGGTATAAAAGTTTGAGCGGTGGGACGGATGGCCAGGCAATTGCAAATGGAGGTTGCTGAGGCGATCGACCATAAGATGAGCCGTAAGTGCGTCAATACGCAAAGAGGATCCTTAGGCTCGCGTGATCAGAGCTTGCGTTCAAGAAGGGATTTGGCCACCCGCTTTTGGAAGAATACGCCAGACTGTGGCGAATCCAAAAAACCGGTCCTTGACACCTACTGCGGGACATCTAGGGTAGACGCCCCATTAATTAGAAAGTAGGTGAATTTATGCCGGAAATTATCGTTCGAAAAGGCGAGCCCATCGACAGAGCCCTGAAGCGCTTGAAAGGGAAGATCGATGCGGAGGGCTTGATGGATGAGGTGCGTCGTTTGCGCGCCTTTGAAACTCCCGTTCAGCGCACGCGTCGCAAGGCGAAGAACAACGCCAAGCGCGCCAAGTTGAAAATCCGATTTAACTTCAACCCCGTGTCCTGATCTTTGGACAGCGGTCGAATCGTTATCGCCGGCTGCGGTTTCCTCGGGGAGGCTGCAGCCGGTTTTTTTTGTGAGGCCGGTTGGAGCGTTCTGGGATTGTGTGGAACGGAGGAATCCGCTTCCAAACTGGCCGGGCGGCCGTTTGCCGTTGCAGCGGTGGATATTTCCCGACCGATTGCGGTCCCTTCCGGTTGGGAGCGTCCTGATGTGGTCATCCATTGCGCGAGTTCCGGGCGGGGCGGGGTGGAGGCCTACCGCGCGGTGTATCGGGATGGCTTGGAGCATCTGCGCGATGCCTTTTCGCCGGGGCGTCTGATTTTTACGGGCAGCACCTCGGTGTATTCCCAAGTCGACGGAGGCTGGGTCACCGAAGAATCCCCGGCGGAACCGGATCGCGAGACCGGAAGGGTTTTGCTGGAGGCGGAAAAAATCGCGCTCGATACGGGAGGGATCGTGGCGAGGTTGGCCGGGATCTACGGTCCAGGACGATCGGTGCTGCTGAAAAAATTTCTCGAGGGGTCTGCCGTGCTGGAGGCGGGTGGGAACCGTTGGATGAATCAAATCCACCGCGACGACGGGGCACGGGCCCTGATGCGGCTTGCGCAGGATCCGGGTGCAGTCGGCATCTACAACGTGTGCGACGACGCCCCGACAACCCAGCGTGACATTTACGGCTGGATCGCGGCGTTTCTCGATCGCCCCCTCCCGCCGGAAGGCCCTGCCGACCTGAATCGCAAGCGTGGATGGACAAGCAAGCGGATCAGCAACGCGCGGTTGAGGGCCTTTGGCTGGTGCCCGCAGTATCCGGACTATCGTGCCGCCTTGCCGGAGTTGATCGCCGCCCGGTCGTTCTGAAATCAGCTCTCGGGCAGCGATTGGACTTGAACGACCGGCAGTGAAAAGCGAAGGCGGAGTTCGCCGTCGAGCTTGACCTCCACCGTATAGACTCCCGGCGAAGCGATTTGGAGCCCACCGAAGACGTGGACGTTTGTCGCGTGGGCATCGAGGGCGGGCAGTTGAAATTCGACCTCGCTCTCGGCAATGGGCGTATCCTCCTCGGGCGTGAGGATGGCGGATTGCTGCTTGAATTGGCCCACGCCGCCGCACCAGCGGGTCCAGAGGCAGAGCTTGAAAAAGCCGATTGGCAGCATCGGAGCGGGAATCACTCCAATGATGCCGACGAGTGTGTGTTGCCCACTGGCTTCCTGGCGGACATCCTCGCAGAGCACACAGGCCTGGAGGTCGGGTAAAATCATTTCGGACATACGGACAATAGACTCCCCCGGGCGGTCCGATGCACGAAGGAAATGGGATGCTTCCCTTGACGGTGGAAAATCTGTCCAAAAGCGGATTCCGAATTCACAATGTTTGCATGTCCAAAGATTCCGAAATCCACCAACTGCGTCGCGATTATCGCCGCGAGACGCTTGATGTATCGTGCTTCGACGCCGACCCTGTGGTGCAGTTCCGCGCGTGGTTTGAGGAGGCGCGGAGTGCTGGAATTGTGGAGCCGAACGCCATGACACTTGGAACAGCAGACGCTTCGGGCCAGGTCTCTTGTCGCACGGTTTTGCTCAAAGGAATCGATGCCCAGGGTTTTGTTTTTTTCACAAACTACGCCAGCCGCAAAGCGCGCCAGATTCAGGAAAATCCGCAGGCCTCGTTGCTGTTCCCATGGATTTCGCTGGAGCGTCAAATCGAGGTGGCGGGGCGTGTGGAGAAAATTTCCGAGTCTGAGTCGTTGGAGTATTTTCTGAGCCGTCCCTTTGGAAGCCGCATCGGGGCGTGGGTCTCCGAGCAAAGCTCCGTGATCCCATCGCGCGAGGTTCTTGTTTCAAGATTCGAGGAGCTGAAAAAACGCTTTGCCGATGGGAATGTGCCGAAGCCAGAGGGGTGGGGTGGTTTCCGCGTGGTGCCAGACTGGATCGAGTTTTGGCAAGGCGGTCCGGACCGTTTGCACGACCGCCTGCTCTACTCGCGTTTGGATGCGGGTTGGAAAATTTCGCGGCTCTCGCCATAATCCGGTTTGGTGAAAATGATTTTTCTTTGGGGTCTGTGCGGTTGGTTCTTCTGCGGGAGCGCCTTGGCTTCCGGGCCCGTCCATGCGACCGGCGTGGTGGATTGGTCGGCTGGCTGGACCCAGATGCCTGGTGCTTGGGCGACTCTGGCATTGCTGATCGGCCTCGAGCTGGTCCTTGGCATCGACAATATCCTGGTCATCACACTGGCTGTAGCGCGCGTCGATCCGGATCGGCGGGATCAGGCGCGGTTGATCGGCTTGCTCTTGGCGCTGGGTTTGCGTCTTGTGGCGCTGAGCGGAGCCGGCTTGCTGATCAGCATGAGCAACCCGGTGGCCGCGCTTTTGGGTTTCAACCTCTCCGTGAAGGATCTCATTCTTTTGAGCGGTGGGCTTTTTCTGACTTGGAAAGCGGTGAAGGAAATCCACCACTGCGTCGAGCACCCTTTGGCGGGGCAGGCAGCCGGTGTCGGAGGAGCGGTGACCACCACTTTTGCCTCGGCCATTTTGCAGATCGTCCTGCTTGATGCCGTATTCTCGATCGATTCTGTGATCACAGCGGTCGGTCTGACATCCCATATGCAAGTCATCATGCTCGCCGTGCTCGTCTCCTTCGGGGCTGTGTTGGCTTTTGCCAAGCCGATCGGTGAATTTGTCGTCCGCCACGCCGCCTTGAAAATCCTGGCGCTCTCATTTCTCGTTTGTATCGGGATGACGCTCATCCTGGAGGGGCTGCACAAGCACGTGGAGAAAGAATTCCTCTACCTGCCGATGGGGTTCGCCCTGGTCGTTGAGGTTCTGCAAATGCGGGCCAATCGAAATGCCGCCCGCCATCGATGAGGCCCGGAGAATTCGTTTGCCTTGCCCGTGGCGCCCGAGCATAACGACCCCATGAGCGAGTTTATTGATTTCTTCCTGCACGCCGAGAAGCACCTGGAGTGGTTCATCAAAACTTACGACCTCTGGATTTACGCCCTGCTTTTCGCGATCATTTTCTGTGAGACCGGTTTGATCGTCACACCGTTTTTGCCGGGTGATTCCCTGCTTTTCGCCGTTGGGGCGCTGGCGGGGAAAGGGCTCATCGATATACGGGTGGTCACCCCGCTGTTGCTTGTGGCGGCGATTCTCGGCGACGGCGTGAACTATTCCATCGGGAAGTGGCTCGGTCCTAAAGTCTTTCACTTTGAATCCAGCCGCTTCTTCAACAAGGCCCACCTTGTCAAAGCCCACGCCTTTTATGAAAAATACGGTGGCCGTGCGATCATTCTGGCGCGATTTGTTCCGATCGTTCGCACCTTTGCACCGTTTGTGGCGGGGGTTGGCTCGATGAACTATTCGAAATTCGCCCTCTACAATGTGACAGGCGCCATCTTGTGGGTCGGCTTGTTCCTCGGTAGCGGTTTTTATTTTGGAGGACTCCCCATCATTCAAAAAAACATGAAGATCGTGATTCTCGGAATCATCGTTGTCTCGGTCCTGCCGATAGTCGTGGAATTCGTCAAAGCCTGGCTCGATAAACGACACAAGACCGCGGCTTGAATGATCGGGAGCACGCTGCTGTCTTTTGTTGCACGGCGTGCAAGTTGCAGGCTGCGGGCGTGATTGTGCGGGATCCGGCTTAAAGGCGGGCTATGAGGAGCTCGCGTTGAAAAATAATTTCCTTGGGCAGTTCGCTGTAGAGTTTGAGGAAGAGTTCGTCTTGGAGAAGGAGTTCACGGTGCCACTCGGTGGTGTCGATTTTTTGGGCCTCGGCGAAAATTGCCGGAGTGATCGTGGATTCTAGCCCATTCATGTTGATGTCTGAGTAGTCAGGCAGCCAGCCGATGGCGGTTTCGAGTGCATGGGCGCCAGCGTGGCAGCGTTCGACCATCCAGCGCAGGATGCGGGTGTTCTCGCCGAAGCCGGGCCAGAGGAATTTGCCGTTCGCGTCTTTGCGGAACCAGTTCACATGAAAAATGCGGGGCACGTATTTGATGTGTTTCCGCATTTCAAGCCAGTGGGTGAAATAGTCGCCCATGTTGTAGCCGCAGAAGGGCAGCATGGCCATGGGGTCGCGCCGCACTTGTCCAGTGGCCCCGGCAGCGGCGGCTGTGGTTTCCGAGCCCATGGTGGCACCGAGGTAGACGCCGTGGACCCAGTTGAAGGCTTGAAAAATCAGCGGCATGGTGGTGCTGCGGCGCCCGCCGAAAATGATGGCACTCACGGGCACTCCGGCGGGGTTTTCCCAGTCGCTGTCGATAAGCGGGCAGTTGCGGGCAGGGGCTGTGAAGCGGCTGTTCGGGTGGCTGCTCAGGATCGGCTTGCCGGCGGCATCGGCGAACCCGGGCTTCCAATCGCGCCCGAGCCAGTCGATGAGGTGGGCCGGGGGCTCCTTCGTCATTCCCTCCCACCAGACATCCCCGTCGTCGGTGAGGGCGACATTGGTGAAAATGGTGTCGCGGGTTATGGAATCCATGGCCACCGGATTGCTGGAATACGAAGTGCCGGGAGCGACTCCGAAAAATCCGGCCTCGGGGTTGATAGCGCGCAGGTAGCCGTCAGGGCCGGGCTTGATCCAGGCGATGTCGTCGCCCACGCAGCTGATCTCCCAGCCCTCTTCGCGCATGTCGGCGGGTGGAACCATCATGGCGAAATTTGTCTTGCCGCACGCGCTGGGGAAGGCGGCGGTGACGTAGGTCTTGTGGCCGTCGGGCGATTTCAAGCCGAGGATGAGCATGTGTTCGGCCATCCAGCCCTCGTCACGTGCCATGGCGGAGGCAATGCGCAGAGCGAAGCATTTTTTTCCGAGGAGGGCATTGCCGCCGTAGCCGGATCCGAAGCTCATGATGAGGCGCTCATCGGGGAAGTGGGTGATATAGGTGTTCTCGGGATTGCAGGGCCAGGTTGCATCCTCAGCACCGGGTTCGAGAGGCGATCCGACCGAGTGGAGGCATTTCACAAAGACACCGGATTTTTCGATCTCTCCATAAACGGCCGGGCTGAGGCGCGTCATGATCCGCATGTTGGCCACGACATAGGGGCTGTCCGAGATTTCGATGCCATATTGAGCAATCGGCGAGCCGACAGGTCCCATGCTGAAGGGGATCACATACATCGTGCGGCCACGCATGCAGCCTGAGAAGAGGCTTTGCAGGCGTTTCTTCATGGCCTCCGGTGCCTCCCAGTTGTTCGTGGGGCCTGCGTCCTTTTTGGAATGGGAACAAATGAAAGTGCGTTCCTCCACGCGGGCGACATCGCGCGGGTCGCTACGCACGAGCAGGGAATTCGGACGTTTTGCGGGGTTCAACCACACGCCGGCACCTGATGCCACGATGGCCTCGCGCATGGTGCGGTCCTCCTCCTCCGAGCCATCACACCAGTGGATGGCATCCGGTCTGGTGAGTGCGACGATTTCTTTGATCCAGTCGGCGACAGCTGGTGGTGCGGAGTGACCCGTGACTTGGGATGGCTCGGTTTTCATAAATCGATGACTATGTTGATTGAGTTCTGTCGGGCAAGAAAAACACCTCGGATTACGAAATCCTCAGCGGGCGTGCGGTTTCGATACCCCCGGCGGAGAAGAGAAATTGGAAAACCTGGAGGCTTCTGGCACGGAAAGCCCCCGAGCAGCTCAGCAGATAGAGCCTCCACATCCTCACGAACTCCTCGCCGTAGCGTTGCCGGAATTCCTCCCGTGATCGCATAAAGCCCGCCTCCCAGGCCCGCAGGGTCGGCACGTAGTAGGGACCGAGATTGTGCATGTCCTCATTCACAAAAAACGGCTCTGCCGCCTGCAGGACTTGTGCAGCCGTCGGAATGGCGGAATTGGCGAAAATGTAGCGCGAAATGAAGCGGTCGCACGCGATGCCCGGCTCGTTCGCCGTGATGGTATGGCAGAGGAAAAGCCCGCCCGGCTTCAGGCAATGGCTGGCAATACCCATGTAGCGCCGATAGTTTTTCGGACCCACGTGTTCGAGCATTCCCACGCTGGCGATGGCATCAAACTCCCCCCGGACATCCCGGTAGTCTTGAAGGCGGATATCGATCGGCAGGTTTTTGCAATGCGCTTCGGCATAGTTTTTTTGTTCCTCCGAGATGGTGATGCCCACGACTTCGCAGCCGTGGTTTTCCGCTGCGAATTTGGCCAATCCCCCCCAGCCGCAGCCAATGTCGAGAAGACGCATGCCGGGTTGCAGGGCGAGTTTTTTGCAAATGAGCTCCATCTTGAGCTCCTGTGCTGTGGCGAGGTCGGTCGTGTCGCGAAAATAGGCGCAGGAATACTGCATCGAGGGATCCAGCATCGCCCCGAAAAAATCGTTGCCGAGATCGTAGTGCTGGTGGGCGACGACGCGCGAGCGGGACTTGCTCTGGAGGTTCAGCACCAGTGAGAACGCCACCTCCACGAGCGCACCGAGGCTGGGCCGGATCGCAGTTTCGATGCGTCCGTGGATGGCGCGGGCGCACATCTCCTCGATGTCGTCGCAGTCCCACCAACCCTGCATGTAGGACTCCCCGAAGCCAAGGGTGCCATCCTTCAACACACGGCGGTAAAAGCGGTCGTCGTGAACCTGGATGTCGCATGGACGGTCGCCATTGATTTCGATATCCGCCCTGGCGAAGAGTTCGGCAACCAGGCGCTCCGCGCGGCGGGTCTTCTTTTGGCGCGGGTGGACGATGGTGATATCCGGTTCTGTCGGCCCGTGCAGGGTGCCTGCTGATTGTGTCCGGGCGCTCACCGGCGACCTTCTCCGTTGAATTTCGAGACGGCTTCCAGAAGCTCATGGAGTTTTTCCTCCGATTGATCTCGAAGCCAGCGGGCGAGCGATTCGTCGTCGGACTCCGGAACCGGGAGCGGGCGGTCGGGAACGATGTCGAACATCTCCAGCTGGTCGGCAGCGGGATGTGGGTGAATTTCGTTTTGCATAGGCCTGAGAGGTAGTCCCAAAGCGGATTCACGTGCCATGAGGTGATCACCCTATCGCAGCCTGAGGGCCGGGGTGAAATATCTGCCCCGTGCCACGGCTGGTGCCGTGGGTTCAAAAAAAATCCAACCTCAAACAACATACTACTGCAATGGACCAACTTCTCGACCAAGCCCAGGAATCCGCCACCTCGACTACTTCGGACAGGCACCCTTTCCGGATTGTCATCATTTATGAAAACATCGTCTCGGCTGCGCGCGCCTTGCGGGCTTGTGAGCTCTTGCGGGGCGAGATTTCCCGTGAGGCCGCATGGGAGATCAATGTTTGGAAAATGAGCAGCCTCGGCGTCTCCGGGAACATGCATCCTTCCGCCTCGGCGGCTGCCAGGGCGGACGTTGTCATCATCTCCGCATCGGGCCGGGAGGACCAGCCTCCAGGCCTTCACCGATGGGTCGATGAATGGCTTGGCCAGGGTGCCGCTGCGGGGTCAGCCCTCTTCACCCTGCTTGGCGACCATGCCACGCCGGGAGCGGTTTCATTCGCCTCCTGGCTCCAAGGCAAGGCCGCTCCCTGCGGGATCGATGTCTTCAGCCATCCCGCCACAGATCTTGCCGGGTGCGCCCCGTTGCGCGACATCCCGCTCCTCATGCCACCCGGGCAGCTGCCCGATGCCATCCGCATTCCGATTGAGGAATGGCGTCCCGGCTCGGTCTCCACATCCGATCGTTTTGAGAGCGCCTTCGATATTATTGAAAACTTCGGTGCCCATCTTCGCGCTCGTCTGGAGGAGCGGCGGTTGCAGAATGATCATCAGGAGAATAAGGAAAAACCTGATGCCCTCTTCTGTTGAATTCCCGATCCGGTCGTCTCTTGACACTCTGGCTGATTGGCAACGGAATGGCCCCCGTGTAACTGGCTAGGTTTTTTCCTGCTCGCTGGGTGGGGAGAGTGCATATCGCCCAGGGATTCACCGTGGACTGCTAAATCAAATTTTTTTATGAGCAAACATCACAACGGCCATTACCCATTTCCGGAGTGCATCTCGTGCTCCGCGCTACAATTCAGGGTTCTTGCCGAGCAGATGCCGGATATCGTCATTCATATGAATGACGAGGCGCGGTTTTTATACGTCAACTCGCGTATTCGGGACCTTTTCGACATGGACGCGGAATTTTTCACAGGGAAGACGTGCTTGGAACTCGGCATGTCCCAGCAATGCGCCAGCCTTTGGGAGCAAATCGCGAAGGAGACGCTCTCCAGCGGCAGCGGAGTCGATCGCGAGGTGGAGTTGCATGTTTCCGGCTCCATGCAAAACCTCCACATCCGGACGGCGTGCGATAAAACGACGCACCTTAAAACATTCATCGCCACGGTCAGAAACATCACCACCTTACGGCGGCACGAGCGGCAAATCCAAGAGCTGGCTCAGCGATTGACCTACCATGTGAACAATACCCCATTGGCGGTGATGGAGTGGACGCCTGATGGCAAATGCCTTACCTGGAACGGCGAGGCGGAGGACATGTTCGGCTGGTCGCGAAGGGAGTTGAAAAAAAACTGCCTGAGTCCGCTCGATCTGGTGCATACCGAGGATCAAGCGGGTTTCCGAGCCATCCTGGAGAGGCTCGCGCAGGGGCGGGTGGTTAGCGATTTCACGAAATGCCGAGTGCTTCAACGGGAAGGATCGCTTTTGTTCTGCGAATGCCACCTCTCCGCGCTTTTAGACTCCGACGGCCAGGCAAAGTCCATCCTCTGGGTTGCAAGCGATGTGACGCACCGCGAGCTGGCCGAGCAGGAAATGCAGCAGCTCAACTCCGGACTTGAGGAGCGCATCCGCCAGCGCACGGCTCAGTTGTCAGCCGCCAACGAGGAGCTGCAGCGTGAGATTCTTGCGCGCAAGGTGCTGGAAAAGGAACTCATTTCGATCAGCGAGCGCGAGCACCGACGCGTCGGCCATGATCTCCACGACGGCGTGTGTCAAGAGTTGTCCGGAGTTCGTTTTTCCCTCGAAGCGATTTCAAAAAAGCGAAGAAAAGGAACCGTCTTGCGTGACCAGTTGGACAAATTGACCGCCGCGATCGAGCGGGCCGTGCACCACATCCGGCTCCTCTCGCGAGGCCTTGCGCCATTGGAGCTGGAGGATGGCAGCTTGGCCAGCGCGCTGGAGGACTTGGCCGCCACCACGACATCCCTCTTTCAAATCAAGTGCTGGGTCAAATGCCGGGGCCGCTCCCAGAAATTGGAAATCGAAAAAGCCATCAACCTTTTCCGTATCGCCCAGGAAGCGATTCAGAATGCCATCAAACACGGCGATGCCAGCGAGATTCGCCTGGATTTGGACCTCCTGCACGGTGTTCTCTCAATCACCGACAACGGCAATGGCATCAAGCACGACGCCCCCTCGCCTGCTCGCGGGAATGGAATGGGGCTCAAAATCATGCGCCATCGTGCCGAACAGATTCATGGCACTGTCACACTGGACCATCCGCCCTCAGGCGGCGTGCGCGTCACCTGCAATTTCCCGAAATGAAAAAAACGAAGTCGTCTGCCAAGACAAAGAAACCCCAAAAAAAACGCATCCTCCTTGTCGAAGACCATCCTATGACGCGCATGGGCATCAAGCTTATGATCGCTGGCGAAGCCGGCCTCGAGGTCTGCGGCGAAGCCGGGGATGCGGGACAGGCGCTGGATGCGGCCATCGAACTGCATCCCGATCTCGTGCTCACTGATGTCTCCCTGCCGGGCCGCAGCGGGTTCGAGTTGGTGCAGGACCTCCAAGCGCGCTGCCCTGAGATTCCTGTTCTCATTCTCTCAATGCATTCCGAGACCAGCTATGCCCGGCGCGCTTTGGAAATCGGCGCAAGGGGATACATCATGAAGAGCGAGCACAGTGAGAAGGTGCTTGAGGCCATTCAAACCATTTTGCGAGGTCGCATCTACGTCAGCGAGGCCATCGCAGGGCAATTGCTCGAGTTTCTTTCCCACCGCTCGAAGAACAAACAATCGGGTCCCGACGCGCTCAGCCCGCGCGAGTTCGAAGTCTTCAAGCTCCTCGGTGAAGGCGTTTCGACCCAGGACATCGCAAGACGTCTGAACCTCAGTCCCAAAACGGTCGAAACGCATCGAGCCCACATCAAGGACAAGCTACACGCCACTTCGGCAGCACATCTCGTCGCCATGGCAGCCGATTGGATCGCCAGACAAAGTATGGCGGAATCCCCCAGCCCCGATACTCTGCACTGAATGAAACGCCCTATTCCATCCCCCATCGAAACCTCCCCCGGCATAAAAAACCACCCAGTTGCTGTCATCGGTTGCTCAGCTGGCGGCGTGGATGCATTGGTTGAGTTTTTCAGCGGGATCCCGAGCAATTTCGAATGTGCATTTCTGGTGGCGAGCCATTTTCCCGCCGATGGCGAGAGCCATCTTGTCGAAATTCTCACCCGCAATGGCGGGCTGCCTGTGGTTTGGGGAGCATCAGGCGCGCCCGTCGAACCCGAGAAAATCCTGGTTCTTCCACCGGGTCGTCTTTTCGGGATCGAAAACCGTCAGCTGCTGGACAAAGGAGAGCTGCCCGCCCATGGCGTGCCAATCCTTATTGATGCGCTGTTGGAATCCGTGGCCACCTCGTATGGAGCGGATGCCTTGGCTGTCATTCTTTCCGGCACCGGCTGCGATGGTTCGCGCGGAGCGCGCATCGTGAAGAACGCCGGAGGCCTTGTGTGTGTGCAGGAGCCCTCGTCGGCCATATTCGGTGGCATGCCCTCCAGCGCACTTTTGACAGGCGCGGCCGATTGCATCCTCCCCCCGGCGGAACTTGCGCGGGAGATGGTTCGTCTCGTTCGCCACGAGATTTCAGTCCCTCCGCTTGCCCCGATGGATAACCCCGGAGAGGATCAGAATGCGATGCGCCGCCTGACCAGCGTCCTGAAGCGTCACACAGGCTTTGATCTGGCCGCCTACAAACGCGAGACGGTGAACCGCCGTATCGAGCGCCGTATGGGCATTTGCCATATCGCCGATTTTGAGGATTATGTCGATTTGCTCAAAAAAGATTCCGCCGAGTGCGAGAGTCTCGCCAAGGACATGCTCATCAGCGTGACCCGGTTCTTCCGCGACCGGGAGGTTTTTCAGCATCTTCGCAAGAACGTCCTGCCCCGCCTCGTGCGTGCTGCAGGCGGACGCTCACTTCGTTTCTGGGTGCCCGGTTGCGCCACGGGCGAAGAGGTCTACTCCATCGGTATCATGCTGGAGGAGGTATTGCGCGAATGCGGCGAGATGAACCTGCCGTGCCGCTTTTTTGCCACGGACCTCGACCGCCGGGCTACCGAGATCGCGGGCCAGGGCATCTATCCTCAGTCCATCGCCGCCGATATCCCTCCCGAGCTGCTGGAAAAATACTTTGTTCGCCATGGTGAGCATTTTCAAATCTGTCGCACCGTGCGGGAACGGATTGTCTTCGCCAAACACAATCTTCTTAAGGACCCGCCGTTCACGCGCATCGATTTCGTGAGTTGCCGGAATGTTCTCATTTACCTCCAACCTTCGGCCCAGCAGCGTGTGCTTTCGATCCTGCACTATGCCCTGCGCCCCGAGGGAGTCCTCGCGCTCGGCGTCAGTGAGACGCTCGGTGAGCTTCAGAATGACTTTGAGACGCTGGATGCCCACAACCACCTTTTCCGCAAAAAGAACACCATTCCCAGCGCGCTCCCACATGCCTTGCAATTCGGCATCCTGCGCTCGGGTGCGGACCACCCGGTGGTTATACCGACGCTTCCCGCCCCTTCTCATTCCCACGAGCCCCGGCTGACGGAGTCTTTCACCAACCGCATCCTCTCCCGTCTGGGACGCACCTGCTTCGTGCTCAACGACCAGATGGACATCCTCTACAGTTTTGGCACGCCCTCCAAGTATGCCTCGCTTGCCGAGGGACGCACGAGCTTGAGGCTGACCAACCTCCTGCCACGCGACTTCGCCGCGAGTCTCGCTGCTGCGGCCAGCAAGGTTTTGAACGAAGGACGGCCCTTCAAATTTGGCCCGGTGGAAACAGCCACGTGCATCGTGAATGTGCTCGTCGAGTCCTTCCGCTCGCCCGGAGTGGACCGCATTTTCCTTCTCGTGTTTTTCGAGGACATTGAAAAAAATCTTCCGATCGAGCATCCCCCGTTCGATCTCAAAGAAAGCCTCCACCGTATCGCCGATCTCGAGGAGGAATTGCGTGCCAGCAAAATGCGACTCAAGGCGGCCATCGAGGAACTGGAGGCCTCGAACGAGGAGCTTCAAACCTCCAACGAAGAGCTGCAGGCCTCCAACGAGGAACTTCAGAGCACCAATGAGGAGCTGGAAACGGTGAACGAGGAACTTCAAACTCTCAATAACGAGCACCAAACCAAAATCGCTGAAATCACGCGGGCCAATGAGGATCTCGACAACTTCATCGCCAGCGCTGATATCGCCACCATCTTTCTCGACACCGGACTCCGCATCCGTCGCTTCACGCCACGGGCCGCCGCGAAGACCGGGATACTACCCCACGACATCGGCCGCGAGATCACCGCGCTGGCCCACCCACTCCTTGCCCTCGCTGCCCGGGCGGCACGCCGCATCCTGGAAGGAGAGAAAATTGTCGAATCCCTCCTGCCCAAATCCGATGGCGGCAGAATCCTCCTGCGGGCGACTCCCTTTCTCCACAAGGACGGCACGCAGGGAGGAGCCACTGTCAGCCTGATCACCATTCGCGTCCCGCCGGATGATCAGGACCAGGTTTCCTTTTCCGAGATCCGGCAACTTGGACAGAAGGGGTGAAATCTTCCGACCATCATTTTTGCGTTCGATCGCTCCCTTGGCCCGTCTATTAAGGAGTGGTGTTGTTGATTTCTGTTTCGTCCCGTGTTTGCCTGACGGCTTGTGGCGTTCTCGCCGGCAATTGTCATTCCGCCACCGATCTCTTCGAGGCCCTGTGTGACGACAGGCCTGTGTGCGGAGGGATTTCCAATTCACAAGCTCTGGCAGGCGCTGCTGGATTGGATGCGGGAGATGCCGCGATTTTGTCCCGGCACCAGATCCTTGCTCTCTCTGTTGTCGAACAGGCTTGGAAATCAGCGGGTCTCCCGCCAGAGCGCAATCGCCTGAGGGGCGAGCGGGAAAAGCATCGTCTTCCGCGCTTTGGCTGTGTGAGCGGGAGTTCGCTGGGTGGGCTTGTGGCGATGGAGGAGGACATGGCCGCTTCGGGAAAATTCTCTCCGTATTCGATCACCCGCTGGCGCGGAAATGCCGTCTCGGCCGTGGTGACAGTGAGATATGGATTGGGCGGCGCGGATTTCTCACTGAATGCAGCTTCAGCCACGGGCGCGCAAATTCTCCATCTCGCGGCCTCTCTCATTGACTCGGGAATGCTTGATGTGGTGGTCGCCGTGGCGGCGGATGCCGCCCTCTCGCCAGCTTTGAAATCCGCCATGGGCCGGGGCGGCAGTGTGACAAGGGATTCGGGTTCCGGACCATTGAGTGCGGAGCGTTCCGGCATGTTGCCTGCGGAGGGAGCGGCGTGCGTGGTGCTCGAATCCGCCAGCCATGCCGCCCAGCGCGGCGCAGCACCTGTCGCCGAGTGGCTGGGTGGTGGGTGTGCCAACGAATCGCGGCATCTCATGGCCCCCGACCCCGAAGCCCGCGTGCTGGGGGATTTGCTTGCGGCTGCAAAAAACCAGACTGCTCACAAACCGGTGGATTGGATCTCGCTCCATGCGACCGGCACGCCCCGATTCGATGCGGCGGAAATGGCCTGCATCCGCCGGGTTTTCGGGGAGCGGCTGCCTTGGATTTCCGCCATGAAAAGAACAACCGGCCACGCTCTCGCGGCATCCGGCTTGTTGGAGGCCAGTCTGCTTGCGGAGGGAATGCGTTCACGAAAACTACCCGCCTGGCCTGGGAACATGGACCCTGCCTTCGGCCTTCCCCAAAAACCGCCTCTGCCCGCCAAGCCGCCTGAAATCGCGCTTCAAATCGGCCAAGGCATGGGCGGAACGGTGGTGGTGAACCTCCTCGGCCGTGCCTGAAGCCGCTTTTTAAAACCTGGGGATGCTGCCACTGGTCCAGCGTTGCAGCAGATCGAGCCATTCCTCGGACATCGTGAATTGCAGCATCGCTTGGTTGATTTTTTTGTAGTCCTGGTGTCCATCCCGGACAGGAATTGCCAGAAATGCCTGGCGGAGGCTGAAGGAGGGGATATTGATGTGAACGGGAGGGCGGCGTCTGGAGAACTCCCGGCTCACGTAGAGAAGGGTGTTGCGGTCGCCTACGACGGCTTCGATCTTGCCTGCCGCCAGATCCTCGAACGCCGCAGGGATGCTTTCGTATTCGTGGGTGGTGACGCCGATTCGCTTCAGAACCTCCGCAGACAACGACCCGCGAAGGGCTCCACACGAGAGACGGTTGAAGTCCGAGACACTCTCGATGCTGTTGGCCATCTTCGCCGCCGAGATGCTGGAGGTGACCGTGGCCGTGAAGGCCGAAACCAGAACCACACCGAAAATCATCCAAAAAACGGCAATGATCCGGCCCGCGATGGTTGCCGGGGTTTTATCACCATAACCCACTGTGGTCATGGTCACCGCCGAGAACCAGAGTGCCGAGCCAATACCAGTAAGACCTCCATGAAAGTGCCCGGTGCCATGGTGGCGCTCTGCAAACCAAAGCAGGACGCTGACGATCAGCATCGCGACAAAAATCACAGCGAGATATTTGACGACCGTCCAGTTGAACAGGTCGTGAATCGCGTTCTTCCAAGCCGATTGCCAACTCGTTCGCGTCAGTGCGATGCAGAGGCTGGATGTGAGGAAGGGCTGTGTGAAATCCACCAGTTTCTCGGCCTCGGGAGTCACTTCGATCTCCCCGGCTGCGGCGTCGATTTTGCCGTCGGCGACCTGTTGAACGAGGTCTTCATAGGGAAGTTCGACAAACTCGACCTGTAGCCCTGTCGCGTCGCAGATGCCCTTCCAGAGGCCCGGAGCCAGGCCTGTCCAAGTTCCGTCCGGATTTTTCAAGGCATACGGGGGTTTCTCATGAATCCCGACACGGAGAGGGGCCTGTTGCGCAGAGGCGAGCCAAAGCGGGCCGAAGAAAAGAATCGCCAACAAGGCAGAATGGCCCATCCACCACTTGATGCCACTTTGGAACCGGAACTCAGACATTACTGACCGCGACGGATGCGTGAGCCCGGAAAGTTCACGATGAACCGCCAGACAATCTTCTCGCGGTTCTCGATTTCCCAAGTCTCGGGATTCACTTTGTGAGGGACATCGTAGCGGCGGATGTCGATGACGGTGTCGTAGCCGCGGTCGGCGAAAATATCGATGATCATGGCCAGCACGAGCGGGTTCTCGAGCAGGGGATTTTCGGAATTGATATGCGCCCGGCCAGACATGTTGTGGCGGCGGATGATAGGCATGAACTTTTCGTCGATCAGCGCGACGGTTTGCTCGAAGAGGTCGGGATGCTCCGAATTGTAGCTGTCCAGGCGCATGACGAGTTCCTGCCGCGCATGGATGCTCAGCTCACGGGCGATGGGAATGCGGGAGATGCGGTCGAAGGTGCTTTGGTCGAGTTCCAGCGAGCTTTGGTAGCGGAGCTCATCCTGAATGCGCCGTTGGACCTCCTCCACTGTGCCGTGAGCGTTCACGTAGTGGTAGTGGAAGACTTGGCGCAGGGTTTTGAGTGACTCGTAGGTCACTTCCTTGAAGGTGCGGTAGCGGTTGCGGGCGGCCTCGTCGGACAAATCGGTGGCGCGGGTTTCCAGGATCTCGCCGACGCCCGAAGCGCGAACGGCTTCATTATGGGCGCGGGCGCGCTCGCCGCGCAAAATCTGACGGCGCACAGACTCGGCCTCGTCCACGAAGAGGACGACAATGTGGAACATCGGTTTACGGAACTGCGAGGCAAGTGGAGTTCCGATGTGTTCAAGCCGGAGCGCGTTGAGCTTTTCATGCAGCAGGCGCAGGCACAGCACTTGGACTTTGGTGCGCGGGTAGCCGTCCACAACCACGCCGGTTTGGTTCTCGGGACGGAGCAGAGCGCGCAATAGCAGGCCGGTCACCTCGCGGTCGCCGACCATCATGCCGGCATCGATAAGCTTTCGCGCGGCGGGGCTTTGCAGCAGCGAACTCACCACAATGGGTTCGGCTGTGAGGCTGCGGTAGTTTTGGATGAAGCGTGTCTGGGTGCCTTTGCCAGCGCCAGGGGCGCCGTTCAGCCAGATAACTTCATTCGGAAATTTGAGCCCATCGATACCGACTTCCTGCACCAAATCCTGCCAGGCGGAATGAAAGATCAGGTTCGCATCCTTGACCTCGAGATCGACGGCTTGGCTGCTTGAAATGGGGGGGGGCGATGCGGGGGGGGCGGAATCTTGAGGAGTTTTCATCAAAAATTGCATATACCCTGGCAGACATTTTGGCCAAGCTCAACGACTTTCAACCGATCAACTCACCCGCGTCTTCGAGGCTTAGGCGCTCGATGGACCCCGGATCGAGCAGTTCCTGGCCGAGGTTTTTCTTTTTCGCCTGCATGTCCAAGACGCGCTGCTCCACGGTGTCGCGGGCGATGAGTTTGATCGAGGTCACGACATTTTTCTGTCCGATGCGGTGAGCCCTGTCGGTCGCCTGGGCTTCGACGGCGGGATTCCACCAGGGGTCGAAGTGGATGACCGTGTCGGCACCGGTGAGATTGAGCCCGGCGCCACCCGCTTTGAGACTGATGAGAAAAACGGCGATGGAGGGATCGGATTGAAAGCGTTCGACCACTGCGGCCCGGTCTTTTGTGGAGCCGTCGAGCCGGCACCAGGTGATGCCGGTCCCGTCCAAAGCGGGAACGATCAGGTCGAGCATTGAGGTGAATTGGCTGAAGACGAGCGTGCGGTGGCCGCCATCCACCGCCTCGCCAAGAAGCTCCAGCAGGGCATCGAGCTTCGCAGAGGGGGCTTCGGATTTGCCGTCGAGCAGGCGCAGGTCGCAACAAGCCTGACGCAGGCGGAGCAAGGCGGTGAGAACCTTCATGCGAGCGGTGCCCCCGGATTCTCGCAGGGCATCGATTTCCGCGCGTGCGGCGATCTGAAGCTGCGTGTAGGCGGCCTTCTGGTCGGGCGTCAGCTCCACCTGCACGATTTGCTCAATCTTGGGAGGCAGATCCGTGAGGATTTCCGCCTTCGTGCGGCGCAGCATCCAGGGCCTCACACGCCGGAGGAGCCTGGGCCACAGGCCCGCCGTTTCTCCGGCTGCGAGGGGCTTTTCGTAGCGATCCTGAAAATCCTGCCGCGTGCCGAGATAGCCCGGCAGCAGAAAGTCAAAGAGCGACCACAAGTCGCGGATCGAGTTCTCAAGTGGCGTTCCTGTGAGGATGAATCGCGCCTGCGAGCGCAGGGATGTGGCGGCTTTGGCATTCTGGCTGCCAGGGTTCTTGATGTGCTGGGCCTCATCGAGCGTGGCGGTGGAAAAGACAAATGGCTTGTAATGCTCCGCATCGCGGCGCAGGAGGCTGTAGCTGGTGATGACAAGGTCGTGGTCGGGAATTTTGGCGAATTGTCCAGCGCGCGCCGGGCCTTCGATGGCCAGAACACGCAGACCCGGACAGAAGGCCGCCGCCTCCCGACTCCAATTCCAGACGAGAGACGTGGGGCAGACGAGTAGATGCGGACCGGGAAGAGCTTCCATCATCGCAAGGGCCTGAACGGTTTTGCCGAGGCCCATTTCATCTGCAAGCAAGCCGCCTGTTCCGTTTTTCGCATTGCTCAAAAGCCAGAGCGCGCCCTCAACCTGGTATGGTCGAAGCCGCGCGCGGAGTGGACCAAGCGTGTCCACGGCGATCGGCGGGGCTGGTTTGGGAGTTTGACCTGTCCACCCCGCGATGCTGGCCTCGAGATATCCGCGCTGGGACGAGCGCAGCTTGTAGGCGCCGCGCTCCTGGGAGGGATTGCAGTCGCGGAGGACCTCCTCCAAATCCGATGCGAGATCGGCATCGGGAACAGCCAACCGGCCATCTGCCAGACGGAGTTGGGGTTTCCCGCTCTGGAGCAGTCTCTGCAGGTCCTGGGCGCTCAGAACGGCTTCCTTCCCGGCGGTGAAGTGGATGTGGAAATCGAGCCAACCGTCGCCGCGCTCCTTGAGTGCGAACCGGGGTTCGAAGCGGATGATGTCCTTCGTGACATGTTGGAAACGCTCGCCCTCCCGGATCGTCCATTCTTTTTTGAGGCGCGGCAGGTCCCCGGCAAAAAACCGGACGATGGCATCCTCGCCGCGCAAGACGGCCTTCCCCTTGTCGTTTTCAAATCCGCAACCCACGAGCTTCGCGAGTGCAGCCGCCTCCGCAGCGGGGTTCTGGACGCCCGGTTCGGCGTAGTGAAAGGAAATATCGGCTTCCAAGTGGCGCAATGAGCCCTCGATTTTCAGTGCCACCTGGGGTTGTTCCACCGTGGTTGTTGCTGCTTGAGCGGGCTTGGGCGTGTGGACGACCGATTTGCGCTTCGGAGCCGGAGCAACGAACTCCAGCGCGGCGGCAATCGAGTGGGCACATATGAGGCCCTTCTGGCGGGAGTCCCGGCATGGGCAGAGATTCTCGATATCCACCGGGTTTTTGATCTTGAGTCCTGTCAAAAACTCGCGGCCATCTTCGTTGAGGCGACCTTTCAGCAAGGGAGGCTCGTAGCTGACATCGCGGAGACGTCCCGCGTCGCGGATGGCTTTCGCCTGCTTGAAGACCGGCCAGCCGCCGAGTGAGACGAGGAATTTTTCTGTGATTTCCATTTTTTGTGCCAAAGAGGGACATTATTCCCAGCGTGGCGTTCGCGAAATGGCAAACTCGGCTTTCTTGACATGGGGAGGTCCCGGGTTTCTACATGATGACATGAAGCCCGCCCTCTTGCTTGCCGTTCTGGCCATCGCAACACTTCCCGCTTGCACGACCATCCAAAATCGCAGGGATCTTTATTTCCCGCAGACCGTCGAAGGCCCATATACTCGGATGCTCAAAGACGGCACTTGGCGCAAGAAAAAGACTCCAGTCACCGGCGAGACTCCCGCATCGCCGGCCGGTGGTCATGGAATACCGGATTCCAAACAGGTCCGTGTCCCGATTGCCGGCTAACCCTGTGGAGTGGATTGGGGTGCGGATTCCGGAGTGGCATCCGGCTTGGAGGGCTTGATTTGATCGAGAAGGTCGGCGATCGATGGATCTGCGGTCAGCATTGCCTCGTGCATGGCCTTGTGATAAGCTTTTATGGACTCGCGACGGGTCTCGGGAGTTTGAGCAGCTTTCATGGCAGCCTCGGCTGCTTGCACAGCGGGGGCCTGTTTGGCGATCTCGCGGGCAGCCTGAAACCGGTCGCGCTCGGCAGGCGGCAGTTTTTGTATCGCCGATTCGCCTGGAACCTCTACATGCTGTTTCTTCTCCCTGTTTTTGAATTCCTTTTCCCTTGTCTTGAAAAAGTCGCCCAGTTTCTCGGCGAGTTCGGGGTCTTTCGCGGAAATGGCGTTCCTTACGGCCTCGCGTAATTCCCGCGAAGCATCCTCGGCTTTTTCACGCAGGGCCTGGATTTTCGGGTCTTTGAAGGCCTCCTCGCGGGCCTCCTTGAAGCGGTTGCGAACGTCTTCAGGAAGCCCTTCAAGGAATTCCCGCTGCTTTCGCCACTCGCCGCCCGGTCCCTGTTTTTGGGGATTTGCTCCGGCAGGAGGGGTAGCTGCGGGTTGTTGGGCTGGTGCGAGTAGCGGAGAACCGCCAAGAGCGACGATGGCGAGCAGGGTGCGTGTGGAATGTGTCATGGCAACGAGTCAAACCCCCGATGCCGGCAAAAGTTGCGGGGGATTTTTTGCAGGGGCGTTTTCTTTTTGTGCAACGGGCAGGTGGATGATGAATGTTGCGCCGTGGCCCGGCCTGCTGCGGAGGCAGATTCGGCCTCCGTGTGCCAGAACGATGTTCTTCACGATCGAGAGGCCAAGCCCCGTGCCGCCGACGTCGCGCGAGCGGTGTTTGTGAACGCGGTAGAAGCGCTCGAAGATATGAGCCTGGTCCTCGAGAGGAATTCCCGCGCCGTTGTCGGAGATTTGTATCTCCACCTCGTCACCGTCCAATCGGGCGAGCAGATGAATCCTCGGGGTCTTCGTTTCACCATGGCGAATGGCATTGGTGATGAGATTCCAATAGACCTGCTCGAGCCTGTGCTCATCAACATCTGCGTAGATCGCGTCCTCCGCCCAATCCCACTCAAAAGCCGCCTGGTCCGTTGAGCCACTCTTGTCCAAGTTCTCGATGACCCGCTCAGCAACCTTCCGGAGATTGACCCGCGAGAACTGAAGGCGCCGGCCTTTGCCCTCCATGCTGGAAATCGTGAGCAGGTCCTCGAGAAGGAGGGACAGCCTTTGCACATTGCGGTGGATCGCCCTCAGTGAGGTGGTGCTCATGTCGGGATCCTCGATCGCCCCGTCGAGGAGGGTCTCGACGTAACCATTGATGACAGAAACCGGCGTGCGGAATTCATGCGACACGTTTGCAACAAACTCGCGGCGCGCGGCCTCCAGAGCCCGAATCTCGGTGACATCCTGAAACACTAGAAGGGCTCCTTGCGGGAGCTCTCCCGTGGCGCGGGACATGGGGGAGATATGGATATCGAAATGCCGATGCACAGCAGCGCCAGCCGCCTGGGGCGACTCAAACACGAGCGCCAAGTCGTGTTTAACTCCATCCACAAGCGTCGCAGAAACCGCCTGCTCGATCTCATGGCGCCGCAGAACCTCGAGCAGGGACCGGCCAACGGGCGACTTGGCGGCTGGGAAGAACTTTTGGAGGGATTCATTCACGAGGGTGATTTTCTTGTCGCGACTCGCGATGACGATGCCCTCCTTCATTCCGGAGAGAATTCCCCGGAGGCTGAGCCCCCCCTCCACCATCTGTTCATCGAGTTGCCTGAGCCTTTCGGCGATTTTTCGAGTATATTGGGCGGTGAGCTGGTAGGTCGCAATTTCCGAGTCCAACACGGGAAGTTGGAAATTCCCACTGGCCAGAAGTTCGATATCCCGCCGGATAAGTCGGAGTGGTCGTATGAATCTGTAAAATACAACCCATGCCATGACACCAAGGACCACAGCAGCCATGACGAGCCAGAGCGTGTTCAAGTTGTCGACGTGGTATTAAAACGGTAACCTTGGCCGCGAATGGTTTCGACTTTCGCTGCATGGTCGCCGAGTTTTTCTCGCAGGCGGCGCAGGTGGGTGTCCACCGTGCGGGTGTCCGCCGTGCTGGAGTATCCCCAGACATCACTCAGCAGGCTCTCGCGGGATAGAACGCGGCCGCGATTGTTGACGAGTGCCAGGAGAAGTTTGAATTCAATGGTGGTGAGATCGAGACGCTGATTGTCCGCCGAGGCCTTGAGAGCGACTTTGTCTATCAAAATACCCTCCACATCCAGCAGGTTGACCTCCTCCGCAGCGGTTCTGAGGCGGCGCAGCAAGCCTTGAACGCGCAGGACAACTTCTTTCGGGCTGAAGGGCTTCGTAACATAGTCATCGGCGCCCAGTTCAAGACCCTTCACGCGATCTTTCACTTCGCTCCGGGCTGTGAGCATCAGCACGGGAATGCTTGCTGTTTCGTTGTCGCCTTTGAGCGCCCGGCATACCTCCAGTCCTGTCATCCCAGGCAGCATCAGGTCGAGAACCACGGCGTCCGGCCTTATGGAGCGCACGGCGGCCAATCCGGCATCCCCGGAATTCGTGATCTCGACCCTGAACCCGGCTTTTTTGAAGTGGTATCGCAGAAGATCGACCACGTCGGTTTCGTCTTCAACCAAGAGCACGGTATCTTCCATGAGGCCTCCATATCCAACCGCCTGCATATCGGCAAGTGGACAAATGCAACAAAAAGATCAGGTCACCGCTTGGTGGTTCAGAAAAAACAATTAAAAACTGAACCGCGGTGACCTGAGTTGTTGTCTCAACTGATCATTTAGACCCCGCCGGGGAAGCAGTGTTCAAAGTTTTTTTTCAAAAAATTTTCAAACATCCAAAACAAGCCCCACCGGGCAGTGGTCGCTGCCATGGATGTGGTGGTGTATGAAAGCGGATTGCAGGGCCGGAGTGAGTTTGGCGGAGGCGCAGAAATAATCGATGCGCCACCCGATATTCCGCTCCCGGGCACCGTTTTGGTAGCTCCACCACGTGTAGAAGCCCGCGCCCGGCTCGAAATGGCGGAAGGTGTCCACATACCCGGCCGCGAGTGTTTGGTCGAAGGCTTGACGCTCTTCCCTAGTGAATCCGGCATTGCGGGAATTGTCTTTCGGCCTGGCCAAGTCGATCTCGCGATGGGCCACATTCATGTCGCCGCAAAAGACGACCGGTTTGGTTTTTTCGAGCGATTTCAGGTGGTCGATGAATGCCGGAGTCCACTCCCGGGTGCGGTAGTCGAGACGCGTGAGCTCACGTTGGGAGTTGGGCGTGTAGACATTCACCAGAAAAAAATCCCCTAGGTCGGCGCTGATGACGCGCCCCTCCTTGTCGTGTTCCTCGCGTCCCAGGCCGTATAGGACGGTGGCTGGTCTTTTGCGTGTCAGGATCGCTGTGCCCGAGTAGCCGGGCTTGAGGGCCGCGTTCCAGAACACCTCGTATCCCTCGAATGTCTGCGGCACCTGCTCCGCACGGGCTTTGACCTCTTGCAGGCAGATCACGTCGGGCTTCTCCGCGTTCAGGTATTCCATGAAGCCTTTGCCAAGTATCGAACGGATGCCGTTCACATTCCACGAGATCAATTTCATGCTTTTTAAAGAACACCTCTCACCGGGAAATCGCGAGAGGCAAATCCCCGGTTGATGGCTTGGAGCGCTTCAACGAGCGCGCATGGTGGAACAGATACTGTTGCACATACCCCGCGTAGGGACCCAAGCGGCGCCTCGCGTAGCGCGCGAGTTCGGAGGGCGTGCCGTCGCGCCCGCCGCGCATGGCGAGCAGGATGCGGTGAATCCAGGTGTCGATCGGAACCGCATCCAAGCGCTCGTAGGCAAAAAGAAGAATGCAATTGGCCACTTTCACGCCTACGCCCGGGAGGGTTGTGAGGGTTTTTCGAAGCGCGGTCGTTCGTTGCCGAGAGATGGAATCCAAATCCAAACGGCCGTCTGCCAGAATGCGCGCGGTCTTGAGAAGATTCGCCGCCCTGTAGCCGAGGCCGCAATCACGCAGCGACGACTCCGAGGTCCCGGCGAGCATTTGGAAGGAGGGGTATGCCGGAATTTCCGAACCCTCCACGCGATAACCGAACCGTTCGCGAATGGCGAGTGACATCGAGCGGATGTGTGCGACCTGCTTCATCGAGCTGGTGATGAATGTGGCGGTGCACTCCCAGCGCGGCTGTCTGAGGATGCGCATTCCCTCGCACGTCTCGAGCGCGGCCTGGCTCAGTGTGTCGCTTGGAAAGGCGGCTGTAATCTGATCCAACGGATGATCCAATGCAAAATGCCCTGCCACGAAGTCTGGTTTGCCCTGATGCAGGACGAGGCGTTTGTTTTTTTCGGAGACCCTCACCGGCATTTCCCCGATGAGGCCGCTCCACGAGCCATCTCCATTCGAGTGCCAGTGGAAGACCTGGCCGCTCTGTAGAGTGGCTTGCAGGTTGATCGGGGCGGAGAGGAAATCCGTCACGCCTGCTCCAGCCAGTCCAAAGCCTTCGTGTAGCTCTGACGCTCCAGGTAGTGGCGCAACGTCGGATCGACTTCGGAGGGAAGATTTGCCACGAGGTCATCGAGTCTGGCGGATGCTGTTTTCAATGCCTCGAGATGGGCCGCCGGATCGCGGTCGCGCCACGCGTGGTCGTAAACGATGTCGAGGCGCGTCTTGACAGCCTCGTGAAGGCGCTTCCTCAGGGTCGAGAGATCTTGCATGCGTTCCAAGCTATGAATTTCGACTCCATGCTACAATCGCGGATTCGTTGGCAAAGTTCGAGACGAAGGTTCGCGGTGCTTTACAAGCCCAGTGATGCTGATATTTTAAACACTCTTCAATATCGGGGCGTAGCTTAGCTTGGTAGAGCGCCTGGTTTGGGACCAGGAGGTCGGAGGTTCAAATCCTCTCGCCCCGATTTTTTTTAACCATGCTTACTCGAGAGTATCGTCCAGAGCCGCGAGGAGCGTTGCGATGGTCTCGCTGGTTTCGTCGCCCATGTTGGAAATACGGAAGGTTTTTCCTTTCAGCTTTCCGTAGCCGCCGTCAATGACGAAGCGGTGCTTTTCCCGGAGGCGTTTGATCCATGAGGCCATGTCCACGTCGCGATTGTTTTTCACACAAGTCAGCGAGAGCGAGCGGCGGCCCTCGGGGGCAAAGAATTCAAATCCACGGGCCTTTACCCACTCATGCACTTGGGCATTGAGGGCCGCATGGCGTGCGTGGCGGACGTCGACACCTTCGTTGAATATATCCTCCAACTTCGACTCGAGGGCATAGATCAACGAAATCGCAGGAGTGCTTGGCGTCATGTCCTGCTCTTGGTTTTTGGCGAATTCAACAAAATCGAAATAATAGCCTCGGTCTTTGATCGTCTCGGCGCGCTTCATGGCACGCTCGGAAACGGCAAAAAGCGCAAGGCCCGGAGGAAGGGCCAGAGCCTTCTGGCTGCCGGTGAGGAGCACATCAATGCCGAGTTCATCCATCGGAATCGGTTGGGTGGAGAAGGATGACACGCTATCCACGATGAACATCACATCGGGGAAGTCGCGGAGGACGGATGCGATTTCCGGCAGCGGATTGCGCACGCCGCACGAGGTTTCATTGTGGATGAGGGTGAAGGTGTCGAATCCCCCCTCAGAAAGCTTTTCACGGACCATTTCCGGTTCGATTGACTGACCCCACTCGACTTGGAGCGCGGCGGCCTCTTTGCCACACCGCTTGCTGACATCAAACCACTTGTCCGAAAACGCGCCGCACATGCCGTTGAGAACTTTTCTTGCCGTGAGATTGCGGATCGCCCCCTCCATGACGCCCCAGGCCGAGGAGGTGGAGAGAAAAACCGGACGCTGAGTGCCGAAGAGGGTCTGCAGGCGGGGCTGGATGCCGCCATAAAGTTTTTTGAACTCCGAGCCGCGGTGCCCGATCATTGGGGTGCACATGGCGCGAAAGGTTTTTTCGGAAACTTCGATCGGACCTGGAATGAAGAGCTTGATGTGTGACATGGCAAAAACGTCTTTTATCCTACGTGCGTCCCTTGGTCGATGACGAAGAAATTTTGCAATCCATCGAGCTTGCGGCCAAGATGACTAGCATTCCAATGGCTGCAAAAAAAACCTCATCAGCGATTCACTTCCTCAGCGGCTCGGACGATGCCGCTGTGAAGAAAGCCGCTTCGGAACTCGCGGCCAGGCTGGCCCCCGGCGCAGACGCATTCGGTCTTGAGATCATCGACGGCGCGGTGGATACCGTGGATGCCGCCATTTCCCGCACCCGTGAGGCGATGCAGTCCCTCTCCACATGGCCCTTCCTCGGTGGCACGAAGCTGGTCTGGCTCAAAAGTGCCACGTTCCTAGGAGACAATGTCACGGGGCGCTCGGAAAATGTGATCGCCGTCGTCGAACAGCTCTGCGACCTGCTCGACGAGGGACTCCCCGACGGCGTGACTTTTCTGCTCAGCGCTCCCGGTGCCGACAAGCGTCGCGCCGCTTACAAGCGTCTTTCCAAGGTGGGCGACACAAATATCCACGACAAGCCCTCGCTCGGATTCGGCGCGGGCGAGGAGGAAATCATCAGCTGGGTCATGCAGCAAGTTCGCTCCCGTGGTTTGAAAATCTCCGGCGAGGCGGTCGAAGTTTTGGCCTCACGCGTCGGGCTTGATTCCGCACAGCTCCACAACGAGCTGGACAAAATCGAAACCGCATTCGGTCCAGCGCATCCCGTCGGCGAGCGCGACGTGCGCGAGCTCGTGCCGGCCACCCGCGAGAGTGGCGTGTTTGACATCGGCAACGCGATTTCCGCCCGCAACCTCCCGTTGGCGTTGGAGACGCTGGAGCAGCTTTTTTACCAAGGCGAAAAAGGGGTTGGCATTCTTCTCGCCTCGATCGTTCCGACTGTTCGCAACCTCCTGCTGGCTAAAAGCCTGCTCGTCCGCCACAAGCTCCGCCCGCCCGTCGAGCCCCAGTATTTCTCCGGCGCACTCGCCAAACTTCCGCCCGGAGAAACCGATTTCCTCCCGAGGAAAAAGGACGGCACCCTCAATGCCTACGGGCTCGGTGTCGCCGCCAAGAGCTCGGTCCACTACTCCCTGGAGGAGCTCCAGTGCGCTTTTCACGGCTGTGCCGAGGCCAACCTCCAACTCATCACCAGTCAAGGAGCAGAGAATGTCATTTTGGTCCGCCTGCTCATCGGATTCATGGGAGTCCGGACGTCTGTGTGAGCGTTCCTTCCACCCCGGCTGCCAGGCTTGCAGGCCAAGCCGGTAGCAGGTTTTACGCATCTTCCTTGGAATAGGCTGATGCAATACGGGTCGGATCCCGATCTGGCCGAGTGCTTCGAGTATTTGGTTGAGTCGCTGAATTCCTCATTCAATCACTGCAAGCCTGTCAACTTTGCCTCGCAGCGACGGCAGGTTTTGGGTTTGTGGCGAAGGAGACTTCGGCAGCGGGGGCAGCGGTAGTTGAGGAAGCCGAAGGTGAGCGCGAGGATGGTATAAATGCCTACGAAGGCTCTGAAGACCTCTCCGAGCGGGCCGAGTGCATCGAGTTGCTTGTCGAAAATCACTACGGCGAAGGCCACGACGGCGAATGGCCATAGGACCCAGCACTGGCGGCGGTGGATTTTGGCAAAGGCCTCGCGCTGGTCGCTGGGGGAGGTCCACTTCATGGTTCGCCGGTTTTGTTAAAGACGGGAATACCGGAAGCTTGCAAGGCGCGGACGATGTCGGGGAAGGCGGATTGCATACTCTGGCTGCTGGCGGGCACTTTTTTAACGCCGCCATTTTTTTCATAGCAGACCATAAAATAGTTGGTGGTCTGGTTCCGCCCGATGCCGCTGACTTCTTTGGTGATTTCGATTTTTTGGATGTCCTGGAAGCGCACTTCGTGGACACGGGACATGCCAATCAGGCCGGTGGTTTCGGTGAATCCCGAGGGAGAAATGGTGACGCGGTCGTTGACGGCAGCAAGGGAGATGTAGAGGCAGGCGGCTCCCACGAAAATCATGGTCAGGCGGATTCGCTTGGAAAAACGATACCAACCGTCTGTGCGCTTCGGCACGAAGCGTGAGCCGAAAATCAAAGCGCAGCCGCCGAAGATCAGCGCGAGTGTGACCCAGAGCGCTGTGCTGTAGGTAACAGAGTCGCCATTGATTTTTTTGTCGATGCAACTGCTCAGCACGAAGGGAAGAGTAGCCAGCGCAGAGGAGTAGAATTTTTTCATGCGTTGGAAATGTGTGGCAAATCAGGGTTGGTGCGCCTTGGCTTTGTCTTTGAGAGCCAAGAGGCCGGGATCGTTTGGAGCAAGTTTCAAAGCCTCGTCGTAATCAGAGACGGCACCGTTCCAATCTTGCTTGGCAGTCTTCACCATGCCGCGCTCGGCGAAAGCTCGCGGATCGGGCGGGTTCAGCATCATAATGCCGCGATCGTAGTCGGCAATTGCTCCATCGAAATCGCGCGTGTTCGCCTTGGCTTTGCCGCGATTCAGGTAGGAGAAGACATCTTGCGGATTGATAGCCAGCGCGCGGCTGGAATCCTCGATGACTCCCGCCCAATCGGCCTTGTCGATCTTGATCATGCTCCGCATCGAGTAGGCCATGAAGTTGTTGGGCTCGATGGCAAGGGCTTGCTCGCATTCAGCCAGCGCCCCGGCAGCATCGCCTTGGGCATTCTTCACGCGGGCGAGGAAAGTGTGCGTGCGGCTGTCTGCTGGATTGAGGGCGAGGGCCTTGTTGCCTTCCGCGAGCGCGCCGTTCAGGTCCCCCTGCTCAGCCATGCTCCAAGCGGATTGCACGAGTTTTTCGACTTGAGCATTCACTTCCGGCGAGACCTGCGACGGCTGCGGCAACTGTCCTTTGCGCAAAGCATCAATCTTCTCACGCACGACAGGGATCTGCGGAAATCCGGGTTGCAACTTTTCCGCAGCGTCGAGATCTTTTTCCGCGCCATCCAGATCCCCCAGATTCCCGTGCGCCATGGCTCGGCAAACAAGAGGCAAGGCGTCATGCGGCAGGCACATCACAGCGACATCGAAATCCGCTAGCGCTGCCCGCGGGTTGCCGGTTTGCAACAAAATGTTTCCCCGGCGTGCGTGTGAAACGAAATCTGTCGGGTCCACCTCGATCGCTTTGCCCAAGAGCTCAAAACCACCCTGCAGGTCGCCGTTGACGGCTTTGATCTGGCCGAGTTCGCTGTAAGCGACGGAAACTTTCGGATTTTTCTTCACCGCTTGCTCGAGCAAAGCCACAGCGCCCGAGCGGTCGCCGCCCTCGAGTTTTTTCTGAGCTTGAGCCAAGAGGTCTCCGTAATCCTTGTCCCAGAGACGCCCCCCATTCGACTTCATCACTTTGCAGCGTTCGATTTGGCTGCGGACGAGTTCGTTTTTCGGATTGAGTTTCAACTCCGCTTCATAATCCGCGATGGCGCCGTCGTAGTCTCCGTGGTCTTGCTTCGCCGCCCCGCGCTGGCCGTAGAGTTTCGACTCCTTGGGATTGATGGCGATGGCCGCATCGAAATCCGCCATGCCGCCGGTGTAATCTCCCAGCGCGGCTTTGGCGGCACCCCGATCCATGAGGGTGAAGGGATTTCGCGGATTGATCTCGAGAGCCTTGTTGAATTCCAGGATCGCTCCTGCGCGGTCGCCGCCGAGGGTTTTGGTGAAGCCCAGCTTCCAATAGGCCATGTCGTGGCGCGGATTGATCTGAATCGCGCGGCGGTATTGCTCGGCGCTTTTTTCCCGGTCCTGGCTGCCGCCCTCGATGGCAACGCCGAGAAGAAAGTAGGCCTGCGCGAGGTCGGCGTATTCGGGTTTGAGCGAGATCACCTTTTCGGCATCGCTCGCCGCGCCTTTCCAATCTTTGGTGTAGGTGCGCGCCATGCCCCGGTTGATGTAGGCGGTGGCGTCTTTCGGATTGATTTCGATTGCCCTTCCGTAATCGACGATCGCGCCGGCGTTGTCGCCCTTCTGGGCCTTGATCCCACCGCGCAGGAGGAAACACGAGGCATTGTCCGGAGAAAGAAGATAGGCCTTTTTCACATCACGCTCCGCACCGTCCAGATCGCCCCGCGAGAGGCGAACATGGGCGCGCACGATGTAGGTCGCCGGGTTTTCCGGATCGAGTTCGATGGCGCGCGCATAATCCTTCTCCGAGCCCGCCACATCGCCGGATTCGGCCTTGGCATTGGCGCGGGCTGTCAAGGCGCCCAGCGTGAGCGGGAGGCTCCATGGCATTTCCATCGCTTTGTTGAAGTCCTCGATCGCCTGCGCGGTCTCGCCTTTTCCCATTTTGACAAAGCCCCGGTTGAGGTAGGCAATCATGTAGGTGGGGGCCAATTCCACAGACTTGTTCAAATCCGCCTTGGCACCCGCGAGATCGCCTTTGGAGAATTTTTCAGTGGCTCGGTTGTTCAGCGTGCGAAAGCTGTTCGGCCGAATTTCGAGGGCCTTGTCGAAAGTGGCAATGGCGGCTTCGTGATCACCCGCCCTGCCGAGGGCCATTCCAAGGCCATTCAAGAAAAACGCCTGATCGGCGGGATTGTTGGATTGATTGATTTCCACCACCCGTCGCATGTCTTCCACAGCCCCGTCGCCATCGCCTTTCACCATGCGGAGAAATGCCCGGCTGTAGAGGGCACGGATCTCGTTGGGATTGATCTCCAGCGCACGGGCATAAGTTTTCATGGCCGGGGCGAAATCGCTTTCCTTCCAGGGTGCAAAAGTGCGGTCGAAGACCAGATTCGGATCCGCCCTGTATCGCACCAGCACGCTGGTGGCCTCCACCGCCGCGCGATCGCTCCAGAGTGACGAGTCGTCTGGCCTCAGCCTCGTGGCATCCTCGAAATCGCGCTTCGCACCCGCGAAATCCTGTAGGGCGGCACGAGTGGCTCCGCGAAGGGCCACGGCGTCGGCATTCGCGGGAGCGAGCTTGCAGGCCTTATCGAAATCCTCCAGCGCGGACTGGAGATTGCCCTTGTAGAAATAAGCCGCTCCCCGCCCGAGATGGAGGGCGACATCGTCGGACGATATTTTCAGCGCCTCGTCATAGTCACGGATCGCGCCATCCAAATCGGCGGGGGTTACGCGGGCGTTGGCATCCTGCACAAACAGGACGGGCTGGAACGGATCCACGACGACTGACAGGCTCAGCCGGTCGAGGCTTTTTCCAAAGTCATCCGAGAAGGCTTTGATTGCGGCTTTGTCGAAAAGGTCCCTCGCGTTTTCGTCACGGGGAGCCGGTGGGTTCTTGGTGAAAGACGCCTGTGCCGCCAGCGGCACGAGCAAAATGGCGAGCGCCGACTTGGCAAAGGAGCGTTTCATTTTTGTGATAATGAGATTAAGGACGCCGACGCTTGGTGTGCCTCGCTTCATGTGTGGCAGTAACCGTGAGCGCCAAGCCACCACGGGCGGAAAAAGCACCGCGCACCATCATGCTCTCGGGTGCGCACACGGCGACGAGATCGTCTAAAATCCGGTTCACGATCTGCTCATTGAAAGACGGCGTGTTCCGGAATGCGGCGAGGTAATACTTCAGCGACTTAGTTTCGACGCAGCGGTCGGCCGGCACATATTCAATGACGATCTCCGCATAATCCGGCTGGCCGGTCACGGGACACACGGACGAGAAATCCTTCGTATCGACCCTGATAACATAACCACGCCCCGGATGGCTGTTCGGAAAGGTCTCCAGAATTTCCACCGAGGGCTGCTGGGGCAGGGAGGAAGCGTTGCCAAGGAGACGCAGGGAGGGTTTCTGTTTTTCGGATTTCTTGCTCATGCGGGACACTTTGGCAGGCGTTCGGGTCCTGTTCCAGACTCGAATCGGAGAGAAGGTCTTGGCCTGTTTTTCGCTTCAACAAGCATCGGCAACTCGGCATTATGCTGAAAGAGCCCAAGTTTTCTCAGGAATCTTCAACATGAAATTAATTATCCAGCCGGATGAAGGGGCCGCCCCTGTCACCGAATTCATCCGCTCCGCACGAACCAGTCTCATTTTAAAGCAATTCACCTTCACCCATCCCGAGATTCTCGAGACCGTGGTGGAGGCGCGCCGTTCAGGCGTTGCCGTGCGTGTGATGTTGAATGCCAAGCGGTCCGGCGGCGACCGGGCGAATGACGAAACATTTGCGGCGTTGGAAAAAGGCGGAGTCTCAGTGCAATGGTCGAATCCCGATTTCTATGTGACCCATGAAAAATCCATGGTCGCCGACGGGGTGCGCGCGATGGTGGCTACCTACAATCTCTGCGAAAAATATTTCACCCGCACGAGGGATTACGGCCTTGTCTTTGAAAATCCCGCCAAAGCCGCCCAAATCACCGAGTGCTTCGATGCCGACTGGAACAGGGCGGCCTGGACTCCCTCGCTGGATACCGGCCTCGTCTGGAGTAATTCCGGATCGCGCCTGGCCATCGCCAAATTCATTGACGCCGCCCAGGAATCGCTGCTCGTTCAGCACCCGAAATTCGTCGATGCCGCCGTGCTCGACCGCATTGTGGATGCCGCCACACGCGGCGTGAAGGTTCGCGTGCTCTGCGGCGGACGCCATGGCATTAGCGAATGCGACATCCTCGACACCTTCGCCTCGCTGCGCGTCATGCGCCGGGCCGGGGCGAAAATCCACAAGCAAAAAAGACTCCGCGTCCATGCCAAGCTCCTCGTCGCAGACGGCAAGCGCGCGCTTCTGGGTTCGATGAACCTCGACCGCTCCGCCTTTGATCTCCGTCGCGAACTCGGGATCACCATCGACGACCGAAGCGTTGTGACGAAGTTGATCGAGACATTCCACGCCGACTGGGAGGAGTCGCACCACTACGATGCGCCGGACCCGCTGGATCCCTCGCAGCACCACGAGACCGACTTTCCCCACGACCCCGAGCTGCACCATGAGTGAGGCGGCGGCGGTGAAGCCCTCGCTGCTCGAGTTGGCGCTCACCTTCAACCACATCTCCCTCGCATCCTTCGGCGGGGGGCTCTCCGCCTGGTCGCGCGAGGTGGTTGTGGTGGAGAAGAAGTGGATGAGCGAAGAGGAATTTCTGAGCATCCTCACGATGTGCCGGATTCTACCGGGAGCGAATCAGGTGAATGTCGCCATTTTTGTCGGTGCGAAATTCCTCGGCCTGCCGGGCGCCTTCGCGGCGGTCTTCGGGCTCACCTTTTTGCCAGCCGTTCTCATCCTGCTTCTTGGAGCCGCTTATTTCCAATACAGCCATGTCCCCGCGCTCCAGAACGCGCTGAAAGGAGCCGCCGCAGGAGCCATCGCCCTCACGCTCTCGATGGTCTTCAAAACAGGCCGCAAATGCCTTCTCGGTGTCATCCCGTGGATTCTTTTCGCCGCCACATTTTTCCTCAACGGCATCCTGCGCTGGCCACTCTTCGGCGTTCTCGCGCTCACAGCCCCGTTCGCCCTCCTCAGGGCCTGGCCAAAAAACAAATCCAAATGAAAGACGAAGGCCTGAACCTCATTCATGTGCTGATTCTTTTCAGCTCGCTGTCGCTTCTCTCCATTGGCGGCGGAAACACTGTGATCCCGGAAATGCACCGCAAGGCCGTGGACAGCTACTCCTGGATGAATGGCAACCAGTTTGCAGACCTCTTTGCCATCTCGCAGGCCGCTCCCGGACCGAGCATTCTGCTCGTCACACTCATCGGCTACAAAGCCGCCGGCATCACCGGAGCCGTTCTCGCCACAGTGGCCATGATCCTGCCCGCCGGCATCCTCGTATATCTCGTGAGCCGCCTCTGGAGCCGCTCGGCGGACTCCCCCCTCCGCTCGGCCATCGAGCGAGGTTTCGCCCCGCTCACTGTCGGTCTCGTGCTGGCCAGTGGCTGGGTCATGAGCAAAGCCGCCGATCACGACTGGCGCGCTTGGATTCTCACAGGAGCCTGCACGGTTCTCTGCACCACCACGAAAACCAACCCCATCCTCATAGTTGGCGGTGCCGCCCTTGTCGGCTGGCTCGGCTGGGTTTGAGACGTGCCCGGGAAATTCCACCTTTCCGGCAGGCGTTTTTTTAAGGCAACCTTGCGCCCATGTTGAATTACATCTGGCTGGGTCTGGTTTTGCTGGCGGCCCTACTCGGCGGCTTCGAGGGGAAGCTGCAGGAGGTCACGGGCGCAGCCTTTGAAGCCTGTAAAACGGCCGTCATGACAATCGCCCTGCCACTCGCCGGCGTCATGGCCCTCTGGCTCGGCCTGATGAAAATCGCGGAGAAATCCGGTCTCGTGAATCTGCTCGCCCGCGCGCTTCGACCGCTTCTGCGCTGGTTGTTCCCGGATGTCCCCGCAAAACACCCCGCGATGGGGTCCATGGTGATGAATATGGCGGCCAACATGCTGGGCCTGAGCAATGCCGCAACACCGCTCGGCCTGCGCGCCATGCAAGATCTTGAAACACTCAATCCCAGACCCGGCACGGCCACGAATGCCATGTGCACTTTTTTGGCGATCAATACGAGCTCGATCCAGCTCATTCCCGCCACCACAGTCGCCATCTTGTCGGCAGCTGGATCGAAAAATCCCACGGCCATCATCGGCACAACCTTCTTTGCCACCTGCTGCTCGACCATAGGTGCCATCCTCGCCGTGAAATTTTTCGAGCGCCTTCCCATGTATGCCCTGCCCAAAGTCGAGCCCCTGATGGTTTCGGCGGATTCGGACTCGAGGGGAACCGCCGATTCCTTCCAAAAGCCGAACTGGTGGGGAACTCTGATTCTTCTGGCATTTGCGGGATGCTTCCTGATTTTTGGCTGGCAATTCATCCAAGCCCAAGAAGCGACACGCAGCCCCTTGGTCAATCTTGTCGATGCCGTCTCCTACCTTGCGATTCCCTTCCTGCTGACCTTTTTTCCTCTCTATGGATCGCTCTGCGGGGTGAAGGTGTATGAGGAATTCGTCGAGGGTGCCAAGGAAGGTTTCCAAGTCGCCATTCGCATCATCCCCTATCTCGTGGCTATCATTTCCTCCGTTGCCATGTTCCGCGCCGCCGGCGGTATCGATGTCATCGCCCGACTCATCGGCCCGGCTCTCCATGCCGTTCAGTTCCCAACAGAACTCCTCCCGCTCGTCCTGATTCGCCCTCTCAGCGGCAGCGGAGCCAATGGGCTCTTCGCCGAGCTTGTCCAGGCCCACGGCCCCGACAATCTCACCACCCGCATGGGCGCAACCATCCTCGGAAGCAGCGAGACCACATTTTATGTCCTCGCCGTCTATTTCGGCTCGGTCTCCATCCGCCGCACGCGCCACGCCGTTCCCGCCGGGCTCGTAGCAGACCTCTTCGGCGTCGCCGCCTCGCTAATCATCTGTCGATTGGTATTCGGGGCATGACGTTCTGATGACAAAAAACCAAAAAGACCGCCTGAGTTTCAAAGGATGGCATGCGTTCGACATGAGCCCCTCACACCACCTCTTCAACCCGAATCCGAATTAACCACAGAGTGCAGAGAACACAGAGGATGAACTGTTTATGATTCGCTGTGTTTAAAGTAATTTGTGCGATATCAAATAAAAGCCAATCTCTTTCCTGTAAACCCTCTTCATCCTGTCCTCATGTCAAAAATCCGTTTTCGGGTGTGCGCCGGAGAAGCCGGCAGCCACGTGGGTGAAAGTCCCACCGGTCGAATTAGACGGTTCACGACCGAAAGAGATGTCCGGAAAGAGGCCGCGAGGCTGAATCTGCAAGCGGGACATCTACCGAACCAGCAGGCCATAACGAAAGTGAACTCCATCTAATGAGCATCGAAACAGCAAGAACCGGAAAGCCGAGTCGCTAACTCAACGACGAAGGCAGAGAGGAGCGGACGGAACAATCGTCGGAGTCCGCTCAACGTTCCGGCGGTGTCAGCGGAGAGGGCATGTCGGGAAGGGTTGAGGGATAACCCGGGAGGCCTGTCCGCGCGTGGAGCAATCCACAACGCCCGGCACAACCTTGGAAACGGGGAAGGCCGAAGCGGCGCGGGTAGGAGTCGGAGTCCTGCATAGTAGCGGGGAAGCCCCGGAAGCTAGTCCTTGGTAATCTGTGTTTATCTGGTCAATCGGTGGTTCAAATACCTTTTTGGCTTAAACTATCATTCCTGCCGCCACGGTCTCGTGCGTGCCGGGGTCGATCAGAATAAACGAGCCGGTGAGGCGGTTGCGGCGGTAGGAGTCGAAGAACAGCGGGGTCGCAGTGCGAAGCGAGATGCGACCGATATCGTTCATCGCGAGCGCGGATGTTCCTTCTTTTTTGTGCAGCGTCTCGATGTCCACCAGGTAGCGCAGTTCCTGGACGATGGCTTTGGTTTCTTTGGTGGTGTGACGAAGCAGGTATTTGCCGCGAGGCTCCATGGGCTTTTGCGAGAACCAGCAGACCATGGCCTCCACATTCTGGGAGGCCTCGGGCGGGTTGTTGGCTTTCACCAGCATGTCGCCACGGGAAATGTCGATCTCGTCCTCGAGCGTCATTACCACGGACTGCGGTGGAAACGCCTCGTCGAGCTCCTGGCCGCCGGGCAAGTGGATTCTCTTGATGCGGGAACTAAAGCCGGAAGGCATCACGGTCACGGCATCGCCGGGCTTGAAAACGCCGCCGGCCACGCGTCCGGCGTAGCCACGGAAGTCGTGATGCTCCTGCGAGAGCGGGCGGATAATCCACTGCACGGGGAAGCGGGCGTCCACATGGTTCGCTGTGCCACCGGTATAGACAGTCTCGAGGTGGTAGAGGAGCGAGGAGCCTTTGAACCACGGCATGGTGTCGGATTTTTCCACGACATTGTCGCCATTAAGAGCGGAGAGGGGAATGGGCATGATGTCGGCCACATTGTCCAAGCGGGATGCAAACTGATAAAAGCTCGCAACGATGTCTTGGAAGACCTGCTCGCTGTAGTCCACCAGATCCATTTTGTTCACTGCGAGCACGAGGTGCCGGATGCGGAGGAGGTTCGAGACGAAGGCGTGGCGCTTAGTTTGCTCGATCACGCCCTTGCGTGCATCGACGAGAATGATCGCCAAATCCGCCGTGGAGGCGCCGGTGACCATGTTGCGGGTGTATTGAATGTGTCCCGGCGTGTCGGCGATGATGAATTTGCGGCGCGGGGTGGCGAAGTAGCGGTAGGCGACATCGATCGTGATGCCTTGCTCGCGCTCAGCGCGCAGGCCGTCGGTGAGCAAGGCAAGATTCACCACGGCATCGCCACGGCGGCGCGAGCTTTCCTCGACGGCCATGAGCTGGTCCTCGAAAATGCTCTTGGAATCATAAAGCAGACGGCCAATGAGAGTGGATTTGCCGTCATCAACAGAACCGGCGGTGGCGAAGCGAAGAAGATCCATTTGTTTTAATTAAATCAAGGCGTGTGGATTGACCACGGAGGACACAGAGAACACGGAGAGGGTGAAATTTTGAAGAGAGTGAAGGGATTGAGCGAAAACGAGGAGATTCAAAGCAAACCCGCACCGCTTTTTGGCTCTGTGTCCTCTGTGTTCTCTGTGGTCAATCATCAGAAATACCCTTCCCGTTTGCGGTCTTCCATGGCGGTTTCGGAGCGCTTGTCGTCGGCTCGTGTGCCGCGCTCGGTCTGGCGCGCGGCGGCGACTTCGGCGATCACCTCGTCGAGGTTCGAAGCGGTGGATTCGACCGCACCGGTGCAAGTGATGTCCCCGATCGTGCGGAAGCGGACGGTCTTTTTCTCGGCCTTCTCGGAGTCAAGCATGGGCACGCACTCGGAGACGGCGAGTAGCGAACCGTTGCGGGCGAAAACCTCACGCTCATGGGCGAAGTAGAGCGACGGCAGTTCGATGCCCTCTCGTTGGATATACATCCAGACATCCATCTCGGTGAAATTCGACAGGGGAAAAACGCGGAAATGCTCGCCGGGGTGGTATCGGCCATTGAAGAGATTCCACAACTCGGGGCGCTGGTTCTTGGGATCCCACTGGCCGAACTCGTCGCGGTGCGAGAAGAACCGTTCCTTGGCGCGCGCCTTCTCCTCGTCGCGTCGGCCTCCACCGAGGCAGGCGTCGAATTTTTGCGATTCGATCGTATCAAGCAGCGTCACGGTTTGCAGGGAATTGCGGGATGCGAACGGGCCCTTTTCTTCTTTCACCCGACCCGAATCGATCGAGGCCTGGACGGATCCGACCACCAGACGGGCACCGAGTTTTTCAGCAAAGGCATCGCGGTATTCCATCGTCTCGGTGAAGTTGTGGCCGGTGTCCACATGGAGCAGGGGAAAAGGGATTTTCGCGGGCCAGAATGCCTTCGCGGCCAAGTGGGCCATGACGATCGAGTCCTTGCCGCCCGAGAAGAGCAGGGCGGGATTTTGAAACTGTGCGGCCGTCTCGCGAAGGATGTAAATCGCCTCCGCTTCGATCTGGTCCAGATGGTCGAGAGAATAAGTTGGCATGTATCGTTTAAGAACGCTTTGCAAAAGCGGCCGCGCTCTTCAGAGCGGGCTTCCGTGGGCCGTGGCCGAGCGGAGGTGTGCGAGCAAATGCGAGGCACATTCCTCTTCTGAAGACGCCTCGGTGTCAAGAGTCAGGCACCCGTTTTCAGGCTCCTCGAACCCGCTGTCTTTGCCAGTGAACTGCTTGAGGGCTCCATCCCTCGCCTTGGCATACAGCCCCTTCGGATCCCTCGCCGCGCAGGTTTCGAAGGCAGCCCGCACATAAACCTCGTGAAAATCGGCGCCGATAATCCGGGCCGCGAGCGCGCGGAGTTCGCGGCGGGGCGTTATGACAGACACAATCACAATCACCCCCAACCCGGCGAGCAGCTTGGCCGTTTCGGCAACGCGGCGCACATTTTCGGCTCGGTCCTCATCCGAGAACCCCAGATTCGCATTCAAGCCCGCGCGGAGATTGTCGCCATCGAGAATCGCGGTGAAGCGCCCCTCGGCGTGCAGGGCGCGCTCGACGGCGTTGGCGATGGTAGATTTTCCCGATCCCGAGAGGCCGTAGAGCCAAAGCACGGCTCCCCGCTGCCCGAGCAGGGCCTCCTTTTCACTCCGCCCCAAAAAACGCCGCGTCTCAGGGTGGATATTGCGATTCTTCAGATCATCCATGGTGTGACCCACTCTCTCCGCCGCCTGGCCTGCTGAAAATCCAAAAAGCAACTCTCACATCCGGCTCGCGCCAATCTCGGCGAGCGGACTGCGCTCGCCTTTGCTGAGACGGATGTGTGCGGTCAGCGTCTGACCGCGCAGGCGGTTGCGGGTGTAGACGAGACCGTTCGAGCGGCTGTCCACATACGGATTGTCGATCTGTGCGGGGTCTCCGACCATCACGAGCTTCGACCCCCGAGACATGCGTGTCACCACGGTCTTGGCCTCGAGTGGCGTAAGCTGCTGGGCCTCGTCGAGAACGAAGAAGCGGTTGGGAATCGAGCGGCCGCGAATGTAGCAGAGCGCCTCGATCTCGAGCAGGCCGCGTTCGATGAGTTGCTCGTAGGGTTTGACGACCGGGTGGTGCTGCCCCGCCTGCTGCGGAGGCGGCGCATCCTTGCGGCGGTCGGACTCCGAGCGGCCTTTGCCGCGCTTGGGCGGTTGCAGAGGCAGAAGGACCTCGCAGGCATCGTAGATAGATTGCAACCAAGGATGCATTTTCTCATTCAGCGTGCCGGGCAAAAACCCGAGCGTGTCACCCATGGCGACAACCGGACGGCTCACTGTGAGGCCGTTGAAATCGTTACGCCCCGTCAGGTAAAGCCCGGCTGCGACGGCGAGGAGGGTTTTTCCGGTTCCCGCCTGGCCGTAGCAGGTCACCAGCGAGATCGTGGGATCGAGCAGGGCATCGAGGAAGCATTGCTGGCCCGGATTGGCAGGACGCAGGTCAATGCCTTTCGGAATTTGGAGGCTGGCAGGAATGCTCAGGCGCGTCAAAACGCCCTGCCCCTTGTGGCGCGCGGGCAGGTGCTTTGATTCGGAGACCTTGAGTAAGACATACTCGTTCAGCTCGAGAGCCCCGGTGCGCGAAGGAGGGAACTCGATGGAGCCTGAACTCCCAAAGCGCTGCAGCTCGTGCGGCTCGACCTCGAAGGATCGCAACTCTCCGCTCTCGGCTTCGGGCACAGCGACCTTGTCATTCAAATAATCCTCGCAAGGCAGGCCGATCGCCATGGCCCGGAGCTGCATGTTGATATCCTTCGTAACCAGAAATGTGGGGGCGCTCTCTTGCTCTTGTAGGGCCAGAGCGGCTCCGATGATTCGGTGGTCCATCCGGCTCTGGTCGGGAAAAATTCTCATGAAACGCTTCATGCCCGCCGACTGGCGGCTTTTCTCGAGGAAGTTGTTCACCAGAATTCTCACGGTTCCTCCGCCAGTGGTGGGAGCCCCGCCGGTCACGCTGACCGAGTCGTGTCCAAAGATCCGGCTCAGCAACCGGTGGGCCCGCCGGGCATTGGCTCCCCGTTCGGTCTGTTCATTCTTGAAGTTGTCCAACTCGGTAAGCACATCCACGGGAATGAAAACGTGGTTGTTCTCGAACCGGTTCAGGCAGTTCGGGTCGTGAAGGAGAACATTCGTATCCAAGACGAAATTCTTGACGGCGCCCGCCGCACGGGCGCGGTCGGCCGATGCCAGTTCGGGAAAGAAAACGCCCTGCTCTTCGTTGAATTCTGCGGGTTTGGATCGGTGCATTTTGAGGTGATGTGGATCGATGGATCGGCGATGGAATACACTCGCTAGACCTCTGCTGTCACCATGGAAGAGTCGTGGATTTTTAAAAAAACAAAACGTTGCAGAATTCGAATGGAAAAAAAATCCCGTCCGCTTAGTGTGCCGTCTCTTTTCATGAATCCCATAGCCCCTGCATCCCACGGCAACGTGGCCGCAGCAAGACGGGGTTCAACAACATTCCGAGCATCTCAACCCATGGAAAACACCACACTATTCGACATGGCCGAAGCCAGCGAACTCTACAACATCAACCGCTGGGGCGGCGGTTATTTCGGCATCAACAACGATGGACATGTTTGCGTCTTTCCCAAGCGCAATGGGGAAACGATCGATCTCATGGATGTCGTGGCCGAGGCGCGGAGCCGCAATCTGGCATTCCCGCTCGTGGTTCGTTTTCATGATCTCCTGCGCGACCGCGTCGAGACGATCAACAAGGCCTTCGCCACAGCCATCTCCGAGGCCGGCTACAAATCGCCCTACCGGGGGGTTTTTCCGATCAAGGTGAACCAGCTTCGCGAGGTCGTGGAGGAGATCATCGATGCCGGCAAGCCCTGGCATTTCGGAATCGAGGCGGGCAGCAAACCTGAACTCCTCGCCGCGCTGGCCGTTCACTCGGACCCCGAGAGCCTCGTGATTTGCAATGGATACAAGGACACCAGTTTTATTCAAAATGCGCTCCTCGGTCGCAAGCTTGGAAAGACGGTCATTCTCGTCGTCGAAAAACTCGAGGAGCTGGCCCACATCCTCCGCGTCTCACAGACTATGAAAATCGAGCCGCTGATCGGACTCCGCGTGCGCCTGCTTTCAAAAGGCGCCGGCAAGTGGGCCACCAGCGGAGGCGAGAATGCCAAGTTCGGCCTATCGACCGCAGACCTCGTGGAGGCCAGCGACATGCTCCACGCGGCCGGACTCGCGCATGGCCTCAAGCTCGTGCATTTCCATGTCGGCTCGCAAGTGCCCGACATCGGCACCATCAAACGTGCCGTGCGCGAAGCGGCGCGCTTTTACGCCAAGCTCTCCAAAATGGGCCATGAACTCGGCTACCTCGATGTCGGCGGCGGTCTCGGCATCGATTACGATGGTTCCCGCACGACCTTCGACAGTTCGGTGAACTATTCCCTCGATGAGTATGTGCGCGACATCGTCTACACCGTGAAGGACGTTTGTGACTCGGAGTCGGTCTCGCATCCCACGCTCGTGAGCGAAAGTGGACGGGCCATCGTCGCGCAGCATTCCGTGCTCATTGTGGAAACCTTTGGAGCCATCGAGAAAGCCAGCCGACAGGATCCGCCTCCCCCAACCACTGGTGCTGAGATTCCCCTGCTGGCCGACATTTTGGAAATTCGAAACAACCTGAATCCGCAAAACCGCCTCGAGAACCTTCATGACGCCCAGGAAATACGGGAACGTGCCCAGTCGATGTTCGACCTCGGCCTGCTCGATCTCCGCGCGAAAGCGAACATCGAGACGGTGTATTGGCAGATCGCCGCAGACATTGTGCAACTCTTCCGCGACGCCGAGCACGTCCCGGAGGAGGTGCGTGAGATCGAAATCGCCATAGGCGACCAATACCTTTGCAACTTCTCCGTTTTTCAATCCCTCCTGGACCACTGGGCGCTCGGACAACTCTTTCCTGTCATGCCGATCCACCGCCTGAACGAACGTCCGGACCGCAATGCCACGCTGGTGGACATCACCTGCGACTCGGATGGCAAGGTCGCCAAGTTCATCGACCTCCAGGATGTGAAGGAAACGCTTCCGCTGCACCGCTGGAACCCTGGCGATCCCTACTACATCGGCTTCTTCCTCGCCGGGGCCTACCAAGACATCATGGGCGACCTGCACAACCTCTTCGGACGAGTGAACGAAATGCACATCTACCTCGATGAAGACGAGGACTCCGGGCACTATGTCGAGGAGGTTTTGCCCGGCAGCACGATCGGCCAGGTTCTGTCCCTCACGCAATGGGATGTCAACGAACTCGCCCGCCAGATGAAGGCCCAGACCGATGCTGCGATCAAAAGCGACCGCCTCAAACCCAACGAAGCGATGCGCCTTCTCGACGCCTACGAAAAGAGCCTCACGCTCTACACCTACCTGAATTTCGACGACCTGCACAAACCGGCCAGATAAACGCGCCGCGTTCTTTTATTCAAATCGCAACGCCCGCGCAGGAGGAATGAGCGCCGCCCGGCGTGCGGGAAGCCAGGCTGCGAGCAGAGCGGCGGGGACGATCCAAAGCGGCGTGGTCAGAACAACGCCCAAGGGATAGCGGAGTGCGATGGTCCATCCGAAAAACGCCTTGTTGATGACCCAGGTGAGCACCATCGCCATCGCGGCACCGCAGAGGAGACCAACGCAGGCTGCAAGAAAGCCGATCATGGCAGCCTCCCAGAAAATTAGCCCCCGGACTTGCGCGCAGGATGCCCCTTGGGAGCGCAGGATGCCGATCTCGCGTTCCCGCTCGACGACGAGTGTTGTCAGCGAGAGGAGCACCCCCGCGATAGCGACAAAAACGGAAATGGCCCGCAGAACCGATGTCACGGCAAACGTCTGGTCGAATATCTCCAGAACCCGTCCGCGAAGATCGGAGTTCGTGTAAATCGAATACTCCCCCTCGCGCCCGAAGGTGGCGCGAAAATCCTCTGCAAGCGCGGCGGCCGTTGATGGATCAAACACGCTGACCGAGAGCGAGTGCAGGCGCTCGTCGTTCCAGTATGGCCGAAAATTCGTCCTTTCGATCATGACCAGCCCGCTGTCGCGTGTGAAGTCCTTGATGACTCCCGCAACCCGAAATGCAGCCGGTCCCTTGGGAGAGGAGAATTCCAGCACATCGCCGGGCTTCGTGCCGTGCCGGTTGGCAAAGCTCTCCGAGACAGCCACCATGCCGGGTTGGTGGAAAACCGAGCGGGCGTCGGGAAGACCGGCGAGAAAGTCCAGTTCTCCACGGGCGTGGCCATCGATCACGGCGAGATTGGCGGTTTTATCTCCCCATGGCACTCGCATTTCCCGGAAGGTGCCAAGCTCCCTCACGCGCGGATCGCGGCGCACCCACGCGACGGCGTCGGCTGGCAGGAAACTTTGGAGCCCGGCAATTTCGTTGGCGGCCGGGGCGATGAAAAGATCGGCCACAAGAGTGTTCCCAAGCCACGAGACCACGCTGGCTCGAAAAGAGTGGATCATCACCGAGACACTCACAGTCATGGCCACCGCCACGGAGAGGGCGGCAATCGTCACGGCATTCCGGTGCAGCGAGCGCCCGAGATGCTGGGATGCCAAGCGAATCATCCATCCCGGACCATGCACCACACGCACGAAAAGATTCACCGAGTTCGGAACCAACAGGGAAAATCCCGCGATGAGGAACCCAACGGATGCAAAGCCGAGGAATTTTCCCCCTCCATGCAATGCGCCCCATGAAAAGGCGGTGGAGAGTGCGAGGCAGCCCACGCCCCACAGCCCCCAGTGGCGGGATTCCTTCGCAAAGGAATCGCAGCGGGTGCCGGGTCGCAAAATGATAGCGGGATCGGAGCCCGCGGCCTCGGCGGCTGGACGCCAAGCCGCAAGAAGCGAGGCCCCAAGACCCACACCAAAAGCGAGCAGCACTTGGGCCGGGGATGCGCCGGGATGCTCGACGGTGACCAATGTGTAGAGCGAAGAAACCGTCTGGCTCATCGGTGCCGCCAAGATGCCCGCCAGAGGACCGGCGATGACCAGCCCGAACGTCGTCCCCAGGAAGCCGCTGAAAACGGCCTCGCCAAGAAAGAGAGACATCACCTCGATTTTCGTTGCGCCATTGGCCCGCAGAATGCCGATTTCGTGCCGCCTGCGAACGACTGCCGCCGAAAGGCTGTTGTAGATCAAATACGCACCCACAACCATGGAAACCAGACTGAGGGCGGTGAGGTTGAGTTGGAAGGCGGCGAGCATCAACTCCGTCTCGGTGCCGCGACGCGCTGGCGGTCCGATGAGGGCGTCGGGCGGAGCTATTTTTCGAAGCGCCGCCACGACGGCATCCAGGGCCAGTGGATCCCCGACTTGGATTTGTATGGAAGTCAGCCGGCCCTCGAGGTCGAGCAGCTGCTGCGCCCAGCCGATATCCATCGCCGCAATACGCGGATCGGAGGCCACGGCGGCGTCGTCCGTCTCGAGATCAAACCCATGCCGCAGTGTGAACGAGCGGCCGGCGGCAAGAACGCGAAATTCCTCCCCGATACCCCGTCCGGGGGGAATCGCAATGACATCCGGCTCCCGAAGCCATTTCTCCAGATCCAGCGAACCGCCAGCGGGATCTGCGAGTTCAAAAACCCGCAGGCTGGAACCCGTGAAGGGATCGACTCCCAGAATGCGGAAATAGTCGCCGGGCCTGTCCGGCAGCGTGACGATGCCCTCCACGAGAGGGGTGGCCGAAGTGACTCCCGGCGTCTTGGCAACGAGCGGAAACAGCCCTTCCGGCAGGTTGCCGCGTATTTCCAGATTGGCCCGCCCGGCAACGAGCCCCACGGCATTTTGAAAGCTGGCCAGCGCGCCGCGATTTGCCATTTGGATCGACAGAAAAACGGCAACGCCGATCGCGATACCCAGGATGTTGAGCACGGGCAGCAGCGGATGAGCCGCCCAGGGGCGAACAATCTGCCGCCAGAATAAAACCGCAAAGCGAGGCGTCATTCCGGATTCTTCACAGCGGCCCGGTGCAAGACCTCCTGGAGATGCTTGATGGCAGGGGTGGATGTGATTTTTTCGCCGTCTCGTCCGTAGACATAGAAGGAGTCCATCGCGACATCCATCTCGGTGGTGATGCGCGAAATTTCAATGCGAAGCCCGCAGTCGCCCATCGCCCGGAGCAGGTCGTAAAGAAGGCCCAGCCGGTCGGGGGTCTGAATGTCAATGAGCGTGTAGACGGGGTGCGACTCGTTGTCGATTTTGATGATCGTGGGGAGGTCGAACTCCTGCGACAAGCGGTAGGTGAGGAGGCGTGTCTCCTTGCTCAGGAGCGGGCGGAAATCGTAGTCCTCATATCGCAATGCCTCGCTGAGATGTTTCTCCACGCTCACGATGTCGCGCGGGCTGCTGATGGGCATGAGATTCGTGCCGGCAACGCGGAAAATATCGAGAGCCAGACTGTCGGTGCGGGTAAAAATGTCGGCGCTGAGAATGTTCAAGCGCACGGTCAGAAATGCTCCGGCAAGGCGTTCAAGCAGGCGCGGCCTGTCCCAACCGCAGACCCACACCTCGGTGTAGCCCTTCTCGGGACGTGGAATCCATTTGAAAGCGGCTGAGAGGGCGATGCTGTCATCCGCCGCGCGGTTTTCAAAAAAGCTTCGGAAAAGCCGCATGTGCTCGGCGATCTCGAGCGGCTCATACATTTGAAAATAACGCGTCGGCATGAATTGGAAGTGGGCGTCGGCCTCGTCCCGATAGCCGTCGCCGAGCATTTCGAGAACCATGAGTCTTTGGTCTTGCCGGTCGCGGCGGCTTTGCTCCATGGCATCGACCCCGCCTTCCAGCCATTGGCCGGCGCGGCGGTAAAGCGTCCAGACCAGCCCCTCCTTCCAGTCGGACCAGTTCTGGTCGCTCGTGCCCATGCCGTCGGCCAGCGTGAGCAGCATGAGGGCGTCGAGGTTTTTCCTGTTTCGAATAATGCGTCCGAACTCCTCGACCGTCGCGGCGTCCTCGAGATTCCGGCTTTGTGCCATTTTGGAGAGGACATAGTGCGAGTCGACGAGCGTCAGAAGCATCCGGCGGCGCTCGGGCGTGAGCTGGAGGCGGCGGGCGACCTTGTGGGCGAGCACCGCGCTCGCCTCCTCGTGGTGGCGGGTATTTGCGGACTTTCCGACATCGTGGAGGAGCAACGAAAGGTAAAGAATGGACGGGTCCTCGAGCTTCTGGAAAATCTGCCGGTAGCCAACGAGCTTTTTTTCCGCCGCGAAGAGAACCGCATCCAATTTCTCGATGCAGACGAGCGTGTGCTCATCCGCCGTGTAGCGATGGAAGAATTCGTGCTGAACCAGGCAATCCAGCGCGCCAAACTCCGGGAGGTAGCGACCAAGCACTCCCAGATCATGCATGAGCCGCAGAATCCGCCCAACCTCGCCCTTGCGCGAGAGGATCGCGAAAAAGGTCTCCCGCGCGGCAATGGCGTATTGAAAAGTGCGGTCGATGAGATGAAGCCTGCGGCGGATGAGATCGACCAGCTCGGGATGGAATTCCAACTGGCGAACCTGCGCGTGGTGGAAGGCGCGCATGAGCCGGTAGGGGTCGTCGTTGAAAATCTCCCGCGACTCGGGCTCGATCATCCCGTCCCGAATAATGAAGCGGTCCAGCTTTTCCGGCTTTTGGCGAACGCCAAAAAGGCTGAAAATGCCCTTGGTCCGGGTATCAGGGGCTGCTTCCATTTTTCGCAAGGCACCCTCGGTGATGAGGTAAATCGTTCGCGCATGGCCATAATAGTCGCGCATGAACGCCTCAACTTTGCGGAGGATGTTTTTTTGCGGGTAACTGAACTCGTTGGCGACGCGCCCCTGGAGTTGGAGGGTCAGGACATCCGCCGAGCGTCCGTTCAGATATTGCATCGCGGCGCGGGTGCGAAGCAGGAAGTCGTAGCTTTTCTCAAGCCGCCGCCGGTCGCTGTCGCGGAGCACCTTGGCTTCCACGAGCTTCAAGGTCGAATTCACTCCCAGCTTGAATTGCGAGATCCAAAGCAGGCTCTGATAATCCCGCAGGCTGCCCGTGCCGCTTTTGATATTCGGCTCTTGCATGAAAACCGTGCGTCCGTATTTGACTCGCAGCTCGGCTTGGTTCGCCAGTCGCCAGGAAATGTATTGGTCGGCATGGCCGCGCACGCACTCGTCCTGAAACCGGTCCTTGAAGCGATTGAAAACCTCCCGCTCTCCGGCGAGATAGCGGCACTCGAGCATCGAGGTTTTTGTGATGGGATCCTCGTTGCACTTCGCGACCGCCTCGCTGATCGAGCGCGTGGCGTGCCCGACTTTGAAGCCGATGTCCCAAAGAGCCAGAAGCGTCCGGCGGATGATCTCCTCCACCTCTTTGTCGATCCTGTTTTTGTCCTGCAAAAACAGGATATCCACATCGCTCATGGGCGTGAGTTCGCGACGTCCGTAGCCTCCGAATGCCGCCACGGAGAGCCGACCCGCGAGGGACTTTTTCGCCACAAGACGCGCCACGCCGTCGAAAAGCTCGCGGAATAAAATATCGACCATGTCGGAACGCTGCCGCGCAATTTCGCGCCCCCCGCCGCCCGCATCATGCCAGGCGCGCAGGCGCTCTTCCTCCTCTTTGCGGAAGTTTTTGAAAAGCGGCACTGGATTCTCCTGGTCCGAGCGCGCGTTTTTGGAGAGCTCCAGAGCGGATTTCTCGAGGGAGTGGGCTTCGGACGGTTTGCTCATGGAGCGGGTGGGCGGATAACGATCTCGACGCGTCGGTTGATTTGCTGTTCCTCAATGGTCCCGGTCGCTGGCGCGATGAGGCGCGACTTGCCATAGCCGCGTGTCTCGATGGATTCGGCGGGGATGCCCATGGATGAGATCAGCCAATTCTTCACCGTCTCCGCGCGGAGTTCGCTAAGCCGGAGGTTGTAGTCATCCGGCCCGAACGAGTCGCTGTGGCCTTCGATGAGAAAACGCGAACGCGGATTCCGCAGCAGAATCTGGCCGAGTTTTTGCATGCTGGAAATCGCCACAGGTTGCAACCGGTAGGCATCATATTCAAAAAGCAAATCCCCGGGCAGCAGGATCGGCGCTGTCTCGGGCGTCAGTGGACCGGTCTTTGCCAAAAGCTCATCGAGGTTTGTGAAACCACGCCCACGGCCAGCTGGTCCGACAAGACTTTGACCGGTCTCTGCTGCGGGGAGGGTTTGCGGAAGGCTGGCGAGCGGGTCGGCTTTCAGCGCGGGCATTTCTTGGATCATGTCTGTGATCGATTGATCCGCTGTGGAGGGAGGGGCGTTCGCCACCGATGGGCCGGGCTTCAATGGTTCACCAAGAACCGGCTTCTCATTCAAAATCGCGGAATCCAATCGCGGAGCGTTTTTTGGCGGGGAAACCGGCGTGGCGGGGGAGAAGTTCTCCTCGGGCAGTCGAACGGCGGCAGTCGACACCGAGACCTTTGGAGATTCATCGCGCTCCGGGTCCATAACCCTTGGATCCATCTCCACACGCTGCACTTGAAAGGCACGCGGGGTGTCTTTTTCTTCAAACTCACCGCCTGCCCGCTCCACAGGCACGTGCTTTGACCAATTCCAAAACAGAACATGCAACAACAGAGAAACAACCAAGGCAGGCAAAACCCATCGCCCCCACGCATCGCGGTTGGCCAGCGGAATTTGCATTATCAGGCTACCACGGCGGTTCATGAAGTCAGGTTACAACCGCCCCTCGCGAATTTCCACCATAGAAGTGCGTCGGTCGTATACCAAATTCAGCCCGCTTTTGGAATTTTGGAGAGGGGCACAGGCGTCCCGCCTGTGAGAGTCGGAAGGCTCGATGTTTCCGAGAGGTTGACGGTGTTGAAAAGATCCAGTCTCCACAAGGACGAGATCCATGCCCCCTGCTTTTGCCATGCAAAGTCGAATTTCAGAGTGACTTTGATACGAGCTGTGGATTACCACGACCCGGACCTGCGACGGACGCGCCGGAAGAGGAATGCAAAGCCTAGAGCCACGAGAATCCCTGTCGAGGGTTCGGGAACTGCAAAGGCGAGCTGGCCGTTGGTCTCGTCGAATGTCCATTGATTGCTGCTCGAGTCGGTGTAGCTCCAGATCTTGTTCGACAGAACGAACGAGCCTGAGCCATAGGCACCGGACAAGCTGACTGAGCCAAGATCGCCAGACTGGCTTGCCAAGCTGAAGAGCGAGAATGTCTGGTTGGAGCTCAAAAATTGGCTCCCGATCGCGATGTTCAGCGCGCCTCCGTAGGTGAGTCCGTTGGTGATGTTGATGCCATCGTAGCCAGTCCCGCGGCCAGTCCCGTTGACTTGGAGGGTGACGTTGGCTGTGGCTCCGAGCGTGAGACTGTTGCCGAAGCTCAAGACTCCTGGGCTTGTGCCGATTTGAAGCCCGCCATTGACAGTCGCACTCCCGTTCACGGTCCCGTTGCCAATAAGGTTCTGGCTTGATCCGATGCTGAAGGCCGATGCAGAAGCGACATCTAAAGTGGCGCCATTTCTGACAACGATATTCGTGCTGTTCGCGATCGAACCACCAGCGCCGAGTGTCAGCGTGCCGGAGTTGATCGTTGTGTTGCCGGTATAGGTGTTCACTCCGGAGAGGACCTGGGTGCCGGTGCCGTTCTTGGTAAGACTCAAGCCGGCCGTCGTGTTGGTGATGTTGCTGCTGTAGGTGTAGTTGCTTCCGGAAACAGTGTTCAGCGTGAGGGATGTCATTTGCCCGAAGGTTGTCGCGTTGCCAGAAAAAACCGTGCTGAGAGTTTTGTTGCCAATGAGACCGCCAATGGTTGGGGTGGTGATGCCTGAACCAAGCGTGAATGTTCCATTTCCCGACGTGTCGATCGCGCTGTTCTGGATGGATTGGTTGTTGTTTAAAACGATTTTTCCTGATCCTGTCGCCCTCGTGCTGCCACTGTAGGTATTGATGGCATCAAGCGTCAGGGTTGTTGATCCAGAATAGACTATTGCCACTTTGCGGGACGCCCCATCTGCAATAATCCCCGTGGTGGAAGAGTTTTGGCTGGATGTGCCTCCCGTGATGGAGAGTGTGCTGGTTCCGCTGCCAGCCGCATTGTCAGTGATTGTTATACCCCCCGCAATTCCACCTGTGGATAGGTCTTGTCCGTTGAGATTTAAAGTGCCCCCTTGGCCGTTTGTGTCACTCGATTTCACGTTCAACCATGTGAGGCCACTTCTTCCCACGCTCACTGTGCCGCTGTTGATTTGGAGGGCCACGGCTGTGACGTTTCCGTTGAGAGTTACACTGCCAGTTGTGTTGAAACGGGTGCTCGCATTTCCTGAAGTGATTGAGCCATTAAATGTGATTCCTCCAGAGCCTGCAAACCCGTAGCGATAGCTGGCTGCAGATCCAAAGTCTATGACAGAATCCACCGTTAGCATGTTCGCGCTGCTGTTTGTGATCCCCGTAGCTGATCCGTTTAGTGAAATAGTTCCACCGCTGAGATTGAGAGCTCCGGATTGGGAGCCGACTGTGATGTAGCCAGCACCCACGGTGCCGGAGACCGTAATCGTGCCACTCGCGAGGCCGCTGGTATTGGTTCCGAAAAAGAGGGCATCCGTCGTGGCGTTGCTGCCAAGGGTTGTTGTGGTTCCAGACAAGGAACTGTTCCCGACGGATGACGTGCTCCAGCCTTGGGTTGAGTTATTCGTAGTTGGTGCCGCCCAAGTTCCGCTGGCGGTGCCAAATCCTGCCGTTGCATCATTATTGTCCCAATAATACGTGGCGGCGTGAACTGGGACGATGCCGATCAAAATCGTCACCGAGACAACTCGAAGAAGGGATGTTGGCGAACAGAAATCAACAGGAGACAGCTGGGCGACCGAAGCAATGCATTTTTTCATGGGAGGGATGACTGGGAGGGATGACTGGGAGGGATGACTGGGAGGGATGACTGGGAGGGATGACTGGGAGGGATGGTCATCTATATCATAAATCCTCCCTCCGTAAAATTCATTAAGAATTTGTAAAAAATTTATGAAAAAATCGACTCAAGAGACCCAACCCGGTCGATGGTTGGAAGGGTTTGGGAAAACGCGACTGGAGGGGCAGTGTGCTGAAAAAAAGGTCTTCCCTAGCCCGAAAAAATAACCGCTCGCTCGGCGTCCTCCTGGCAGGGCCTCGCAGGCATGCAAATGACCCGAGCTTGAGCGGAAATTTTCCTCCGGGGTGTGACTTTGTTTCGAATTCCCGGTCCTCGGGCCTTTCCGCGCGTTCCAGCCCCTGTTTGGCTCGTTCTGAAGGCACGAGTCTCCGACCGGAGAGGCCGGCTGCAGCCTTCAGTGTGGCCGGTCCGGCAAGCCGCTCAAGCCGCGCATTGCGCGCCATGCCCAAGAGATAAAACATATCCTTCTGGCCCTCGCACCACGCCATGATCGCCTCCCGCGAAAAGCCCGAATCCGCCCGCCCCAAAATCTTCACCCCGGGCATTCGCCTCCGGATGGCAGCGACAATCTTTTCCAACGCCTCCACCGTTCCCGCGCCCACCTCCTTGTCACTGCAGCGCAACAGCATCGCCCACAACGGCACCGGCCCACAGAGCACACAGAGATCACAGAGAATGAGTAGTTTACGCTTCGATGTGGTGGATTTTTGCGATATCAAACAACAGCTACGGCTTTTTCTGTGAATCCTTTCCATCCTGTCCTCCTGTCAAACATCCGTTTTGAGGTTCAATTGGACTTCTCATCCCAAAGTCAGCTTGCTCCTAGACTTTAAAAAGAGTTTGAACGGAAAATTTTTTCGGGGAGCGGGTGCCCCCCCAAGGCC
>JBAWVX010000014.1:0-57548 GCA_037147075.1 bacterium | reverse complement strand
AAATGAAAAGAACTTTACCCTCTTGACAACGCTTTTTCAGAGAAGGGTTCATTTTATTTCATTTTACTCCCGAAAACTGACACAGCTCGTGCTTAAACAATCAAACACGCTTGGGCCTCGGGGCCGTGGACGCCTGGAATGAGGAGGCCTTCGGCATCGGCGGTTTTGGATGGCCTGTGATCCAGATGAGGTTCGGATCATTGGGCATGGCGGCCAGTGCGTCGGCGATGGTGGGGTGGATCTCGGCCCAGCTCACAAGCGCGATGTCGTGCCATGGCACGAGTGCCGCGAGGCGGTCGGGGGTCTATTTGTCGAGCTCAATGAGGTGTGCGGCTGCCGCGGATTCATTCAGGGAGTTTGCATCTCCAAAAAATTCTTCAGCATCTGCTTGCCGTGTTGGGTGAGGATGGATTCGGGATGGAATTGGACGCCGTAGACGGGCAATTCGCGGTGGGCGAGGCCCATGATTTCGCCTTCAGCGGTTTCGGCGGTGATTTTGAGGCAGGGGGGGAGAGTTTCGCGGCGGACGATGAGGGAGTGGTAGCGGGTGGCTTCGAAGGGGGAGGGTAGGCCGGTGAAGACATTCTCGCCGGTGTGGAGGATCGGGGAGGTTTTGCCGTGCATGAGGCGCGGGGCGCGGATGACTTCGCCGCCGAAGACCTGGCCGATGCTCTGGTGGCCGAGGCAGACTCCGAGGATGGGGATTTTTCCGCTGAATTCGCGGATGGTGTCGCAACTGATGCCGGCCTCGGTGGGGGAGCAGGGCCCGGGGGAGACAACGATTTTTTCGGGCGCGAGCTTGGCGATGTCGGCGGTTGTGATCTCGTCGTTTCGCTTCACGAGCAGGTCGGCGCCGAGTTCGCCGAAATACTGGACGAGGTTGTAGGTGAAGGAATCGTAGTTATCGATGACGAGGATCATGCGAGTGGGAAGCGAAGAGTTTTAACCACGGAGGACACGGAGAGCACGGAGTGGAAGAAGAGTTTTTGGTTAGTATCAGAATTTAGGGGCTGCTTTTTCCAAAAAAATTCTACCCCCGCCCCTCTTTCTGTTTCTCCGTGTCCTCCGTGCTCTCCGTGGTAAAAAGTCTTCTTCATTTGGATTTTCTGGCGCGGTCGATGGCGCGCATGCCGGCCATGGCTTTGTTGACGGTCTCTTGGTATTCGCCCTCGGGGGTCGAGTCGGCGACGACGCCGCCGCCGGATTGGACGAAGGCTTTGCCGTCCTTGAGCAGGACGGTGCGGAGGGCGATGCAGGAATCGTGGTTGCCGTCGAAGCCGAAGTAGCCGACGGCTCCGGAGTAGGAGCAGCGTTTGCTTTTTTCGAGTTCGTTGAGGATTTGCATGGCGCGCACCTTGGGCGCTCCTGAGACGGTTCCGGCGGGAAAGGTGGCACGCATGAGATCGAAGGCAGTGCGGTCTCCGGCGAGTTTGCCCGAGACATGGGAGACGATGTGCATGACATGGCTGTAGCGCTCGATGGTCATGAAGTCGGTGACTTTGACCGAGCCGTATTCCGCAATGCGGCCGACATCATTGCGGGCGAGGTCCACGAGCATGAGGTGTTCGGCGCATTCCTTCGGATCGGCCATGAGGTCGTCGGCGTTGGCGTTGTCCTCCTCGACTGTCGCTCCCCGGCGTCGGGTGCCAGCGATCGGGCGGATCTCCACGAGGTTGCCTGTGAGGCGCACATGAACCTCAGGCGAACTGCCCACGAGGGAGTATCCGCCGGGGCAACGCAGGCAGAACATGTAAGGCGAGGGATTCACAAAACGCAGGGCGCGGTAAAGGTCGAGGGCGTCGTCGTGGAATTCGGTTTCGAAACGCTGGGCGAGCACGATCTGGAAAATATCCCCCGAGCGGATGTATTCGTGCGCGCGGTGGACCATGGCGTGGTATTCCTCGCGGGTGGTGTTCGAGGTGGATGGAGCGGCGGCTGGGATTGATTCGGTGAAGATCGGGTCGAAGGTGATCGGCTTCGCCAGCGATTCGAGGATGCGGTGAATCCTCTGGCAAGCCCCATCATAGGCCGCGCCGGGGTTTTCTTTTACTGGAAAGGCATTCGCGACGATTCGAATCCGGCGTTGGCGGTGGTCGAAGGCGACGACCGTCTCGGTGACCATGAAAAACATGTCGGGAATTCCGAGTTCGTCTTTCGGCGGTGCCGGGATGGTGGGTTCGAACCAGCGGATGCAATCGTAACTCAGGTAGCCGACCGCGCCGCCGTGGAAGAGTGGCAGCGAGGGGTCTGTGGCAGTGCGGTAGGGGGCCATCCACTTTTCGAGTTCATCGAGCGGATCGCTGTCGGTCTCATAAGTGCGGGACGTGTCGCCCTCGGTCAGTGTGAGGGTTTTTCCTGTGGCGGTGAAGGTTGCGCGTGCGCCGAAGCCCAGAAAGGAAAAGCGGCCGGTTTGGTCTTTTTGCTCCGCGGATTCGAGGAGAAAGGATGGGGCGTCGCCGCAGAGCTTGGCAAAGGCGGAGACCGGCGTGTCGCCATCCGCCACGATCTCGCACATCACGGGCACAACGCGGTCGGTGGCCGCCTTTTCAAGAAAAGCGGAGCGCGACGGTGTGACTGGCATCATGCGAACGAAACCTTCGGTGCCTCGCGCTCGGCTAGGTTTTCGACTTGGAATAACTCGGCGGCAGCGAAGTTGAAGAGGCCTGCGATGATATTTGTCGGGAAAACCTCGCGCTTCGTGTTGTAGGTCATTACAGAATCATTGTAGGCCTGCCTGGCAAAGGCGACTTTGTTCTCGGTGGAGGTCAGCTCCTCGGTGAGTTGGAGCATGTTTTGGTTTGCTTTGAGATCGGGATAGGCCTCGGCCACGGCCATGAGGCGTCCGAGGGCGCCGGTGAGGCCGGCTTCGGCTCCGGCGAGTTCGCGCATGGCTTGCGGGTCGCCGGGATTGGCTGCGGCGCGGCCGGTGGCTGTTTGGGCGATATTGCGGGCTTGGGTCACGGCCTCGAGCGTTTTGCTTTCGTGCTGGAGGTAGCCTTTGGCCGTTTCGACGAGGTTCGGGATGAGATCGTATCGGCGTTTAAGCTGAACATCGATCTGCGAGAAGGCATTTTTAAAGCGATTCCGCAGCGTCACGAGCTGGTTGTATTGACCTGCGGCAAAAAGCAGGACAAATCCTGCCACGACGGCGAGAAGGATCAGTGGTATCAAGAAAGCTCCCATAGGGCGCACTTTGCAGTTCATCCTGGCTCTTCGCAACAGGAAAAAGCCCGCGCGACTTCCCGCTTGTGAGGCCCTGCATTAGGGCATAGTGTGAAAGTTGAAATGATTGCGCAACGCAGTCCAGACAACAACGGCCCACTGACTTGGATGGGAAACTTCCCCGTCTACGTGAGCACGGTGGTGGCCGGGTTGCAGGGGGTGGCTCTCATCCTTAGTGCGCTCGCGATGGCGGCGGGGGCGGAAACTTTTTTGCAATCGTTCATGTTTTCGAGCGATGCCGTGGCGCATGAGGGGTCGCTCTGGCGGCTTTTCACTTACGCATTCATCCACACGCCGCCCTATTGGGTGTTCCTCTTTGAACTCTACTTGCTTGTGGCCTTTGGGCGGGAGATCGAGACCTACTTCGGGCGTGCGGTTTTCCTCAAACTCTACCTCATCCTCCTGCTCGCCCCCACCGTATTTCTGGCGCTTTGCGATTTTGTCGGCTGGCGCACGATGTATGACGGATCGAGCGCACTGCATTTCGGGGTGTTTGTTGCCTTCGCCCTGATCTACCCGACCGCCGAAATCCTTTTCAGCATTCAGGCAAAATGGATCGCACTTGCGCTGCTGGCTGTCAACTCGCTCCAATGCCTCGCCATGTCGAATTACGAGGCTCTCGCAGTGCTTGCAGTGGATTGCGTGTCGGCGTGTCTTTTCATCGGCTACCAGCAGGGTCGGTTCACCCTCCGCCTGCCGCAGCGCCAGACTCCGACACGGCGTGTCGCCCGCCAGGCTTCCAAGCCTGAACCACAGCCCACAGACGGCGATGCGATCGACGCGATCAATCCGATCCTGGAAAAAATTTCCCGTCAAGGCATGGGAAGTCTCACGCAGCGCGAACGCGAGCGCCTCGAAAAGGCGCGGGCCCGCTTGATAGCCAAGGATGGGGGTTCCTGAAAAATGCCGGAAGCCGAAAATTCCCAGCCAACTTTTCAAGCCGATCCCAAGCTCAAGGATCCTTGTTATGTCAATGCGCTCTCGCACTTTTATCGCGGGGAACTCGGGCGCATCATGATCTGGCGCCAGCGGCTCGATGTCACGACGACGTGGGCCATCACGACCAGCACCACGATTATCGGATTTGCGTTTTCGATCCGCGATGTGCCTCACATCATTTTCTTTTTCAATCTGGCGCTCGTCTGGATCATGTTATGGATCGAGGCGCGGCGCTACCGCTTCTACGACGCCTTCCGCGGGCGGGTGCGGATGTTGGAGTCGCACTTTCTCGTTCCGATGATTTCCCAGAGCCCGAAAATCCTCGATGGCGAGTGGCGGCGTTTGGTCTGCGAGGATCTCATCCTCCCGTCCTTCAAAATCACCAAGCTCGAGGCGGTCGCCCGTCGCTTGAAGCGAAACTATGCGTTCATTTTCGGATTCGTCATGTTGGCCTGGACGCTGAAAATTTTCATCCACACGAAGGAGCCAATCCGTTCGTTTTGGGACTTCTATCACGCGATGGCAGTGCATCAATTGCCCTCGTGGCTTGGTTTTGGCGTTTATGTTGGCACCATTCTTTCCATTTCACTCCTCATGGTTTTCGTGCTTCGGTCCAGCAGCGAGGAGGTCAACGAATTTGGCAACTCGAACAGCTCGCTATGGAAAATTTAGATGGCATCACCCGCCTGCGGGAAATTGTGATCCGGCTTCGCGCGCCTGAGGGATGCCCGTGGGATCGCGAGCAGACGCACTCGAGCTTGAGGCCGATGCTCGTCGAGGAGTGCTATGAGGTCATCGACGCCATCGAGCGCGCCGACGATGCCAACCTGCGTGAGGAGCTCGGCGACCTGCTGCTCCATGTCGTCATGCACGCCCAGTTGGGTGCGGAAAGGGGCGCCTTCTCGCTGGAAGAGGTCGCGGCGACCGTTTGTGAGAAAATGATCCGTCGCCATCCGCATGTCTTCGGCGACAAGTTGGCGGGAGATTCCGAAGCCGTTCTCCGGCAGTGGGAGCAAATCAAACGCGCGGAAAAAGGTGGCTCAGCCGGTGTTCTGGACCATGTCGCCGGGGCGCTTCCAGCCTTGCTCAAAGCCCAGACTGTCCAGAAAAAAGCGGCCCGCGTCGGTTTTGACTGGCCTGATGTTGAGCCAGTCTTCGGAAAATTTGCGGAGGAGATCTCCGAAGTCCGCGAGGCCATCGCAGCGGGCGATGCCGCATCCCTCGAAGCCGAGGTTGGCGATCTGCTCTTCACCGCCGTGAACCTCGCGCGCAAACTCAGAGTCGACGCCGAAACGGCGCTTGCCGGTTCGACGAACCGTTTCATTTCACGCTTTCAAGCCATCGAACGCGAACTTCAATCCACCGGTCGCAAGGTCGAGGAGACCCCGCTGGAGGAACTCGACCGCCTCTGGGAAAAGGTGAAGGCGGAATGAGCTTTGTCGTCTTGCATCCGGGCGCCCGCACTCGCCATCGTGCCTTCCCGGACGGCCCCGGAAACCCCGATGATGTCGGCCCTGCACCTGTGGGGGCTTGTGCCTACGCCGCCTGTCGAAAGGGGGCGTTCCACCGCAGCCTGCGCTCGATTCCAGCCGAAACAGACGATGTGTTGTTGATCTTGGACAACAAAAATCTGCGTAGGGCTCTGGCCGACCTCAAAACCTTGCGACGGCGCGAAGTCCGTGTCCGCGTGGCCTGTGCCGACCCAAGCTCGAAGGCATTGGCCGGGCTGCTCGGCGATGTGACGCGACTGGAACTTTTTCGTGAGACGTCGCGCGCGGCCCACGGAGCTATCGCCGCCACTCCTGAGACAGTGAGTCTCTTCCAAGATGCCGGTGCGGCGGACGTTCAATTCCTCCCCCCGCCGTGCGCGGTGGATTTTCCGGCATGGGATTTCAGCCAGCCGGCGGGCAAGCGGCGTGGGATTTTTATCGGAACAACTTCCTTTGGCTCCGGCGGGGCGAATCATATGGCGGCACTGCTCTCCGCCGACCGCCTCTCGCGCGAGTTGGAATGCCCTCTCGCGGTTGTGAATACCGAGGGACGGCGTGGCGGCATGATTTTGAAAAGCCTTCGAAAGAACAACCCGCTTTTCTTCATTGTGGAGGCTCCCGTGGACTATGCCGACATGCTGCGTGTGATGTCCCTCCATCGCATCGTTTGGCAATTCGACGCCGATGCGGGGGCCGGAGGGACCGCATCCTCCGCGTTGCTGTGCCGCATTCCCTGCATCGGGGGAAATGGCGCCGTCGAGCGCATTGCCTTTCCGGGCCTGAGTTCGCCCGCATCGCGGGAGGACTTGTTGGAGTCTGCCCGTCTTCTGCTCACCAATGAGAAGGCTTGGCAGGAAGAAGTGGAGGCCTCGCAGCGACGGGCGACCGAGTTTCTTTCTTTCCAAAAAACCGCCGCCCGCCTGCGGAGTGGAGGGGCGTCATGAGCGGAATCTCCGCCTTCATCGTTTGCAAAAACGAAGCCGCATCCATCGAGCGTTGTCTTGCGAGTTTGGACTGGTGCGATGAAATCGTGGTCGTCGACTCGGGTTCCACAGACTCAACGCTGGAAATCTGCGCGAGGCACAACTGCCGCATCGCGCACCGCGAGTGGAACGGCTATGTGGAGCAGAAATCGTTCGCCCTTTCGCTCTGCACCCGGCCGTGGATTTTGAATTTGGATGCCGACGAGGAAGTCTCGCCGGAGTTGGGTCAAGAAATCCGTGCCATGCTCGAACGTGATGCACGCGGCGAGGTGAAAGAGGGGGGATACGAACTGCTGCGCGTCGTTTTTTATCTCGGGCGCTGGTGGCGCCAGGGGGGGTGGCACCCCGAGCGGCGCTTGCGACTGGCCCGCCGCGAACGGGTCACCTGGCACGGTGAGGAACCGCACGAACACGCCCGTGTCACGGGCTCCACCGGTCGCATGCAAGGGGAACTCCGACATTACACCTATCGCGATATTGCCGACCATGTATCGCGCTTGAATGCCCACTCCACAGCCGCTGCCCGGGCGCTCCAGGCCAAGGGGGAGCATGCCGGCCTTGTGGATCTCCTCCTCAAACCCAAGGCGCGTTTTTTCAAGTTCCTCGTCCTCCGCCGGGGTTATCGCGAGGGCCTGCCCGGCTTGCTCGTGGCGTGCATGGAGGCGTTTTATGTTTTTCTGAAGTATTTCAAGCTCTGGGAGCTTGGCCACCGGAAATAGTCCGTTGCGCCCTTGGCAGGCGATCACCCCAATGCGACTTGCCCGGTTTGCGGTGAGGGGTTGTGGCGATTCCCTGCATCTTCCATGGAAGAATAGAACCTCCGGCAGGCGACTCTGCCGGGGGTTCTGTTTGCCGGGATTCGAGGTGAATGGGGCGTTGCCCCCATTGTTGATGGAAGTCAACGATCTTAATGGTTCTCACGCTCTATGACAAAACAACCGCCAGCCCGGCCAAGCCGTGCGAAAGAGATTCCGAGGGATGTTCAACTACCTCCCAACTATGAGCCGGAGCCTTCCTACAGGAGGCTCTTTGAGACATCGCAGGACGGGATTTTTGTCTTGGATACGACGACGCAGCGCATCGTGGACGCGAATCCCGGAATCTGCCTCCTCACCGGGGTTTCCCGTCAGCACTTGATCGGTTCCAAGCCGGAGGGCGTGGCGGCGTTGAAAACACTTTTTGGCCCGGACGGAATGTTCTTCGAAGAGATCAAAGCCGATCCTGTGTTTCGCAGGGAAAACATGGCTATCGAAAACCGCGATGGCCTGCACATGCAGGTCGAGGCCATCTGCAACCTGTTCCACGCCGGAGGCGGCCAGTTTATCCAATGCAATCTGCGCGATGTCACGCAGCATCGGAAGGCCGAGGATCAGGTGCGCCGCCTCAACGAGACATTGGAGCAGCGTGTGGCGGCAAGGACGTGCGAACTCGAATCCGCAAACCGGGAGCTGGAGGCGTTCACCTACTCGGTCTCGCATGATCTGCGCGCTCCCCTGCGGCACATCATGGGCTTCGTCGAGATACTTGAAAAAGAGGCCGCTGAAAATCTCACCGAGCCCCACCGCAGGCACCTCTCAACCATTGGCGGCGCTGCCCGCCGGATGGCGGATTTGATCGACGACCTTCTCGCCTTCTCCCGCATCGGGCGTTCCGAAATGCAGAAGGTCCGGGTTGATTTGCTCACGCTCGTGATGGAGGCGTTGGACGACCTCCAGGCCGAGACGAAAGACCGCATCATCAGCTGGAAAATCCATGATCTGCCAGTGGTCACGGTGGACCGCTCGCTGATGCGCCAAGCGCTGGTGAATCTGTTATCCAACGCCATCAAGTTCACCTCCACCCGCAGCCGCGCTGTGATTGAAATCGGCACCGAACCCGGCGCGGCGAGCGAGGACACGGTTTACATCCGCGACAACGGCGTGGGATTCAATCCGCGTTACTCGCGGAAAATTTTCGGCGTTTTCGAGAGGTTGAACAACGCCGACGAGTTCGAAGGCACGGGCATCGGGCTGGCCAATGTGCAGCGTATCATCCGCCGCCACGGCGGCAGGGTCTGGGCGCTGGGCAAGGTGGACAGCGGTGCGACCTTTTATTTCACCCTCCCCCGCAGCGTGGAAGCATGACTGTCGAACCTGCACAGATTCTCCTCGCGGAGGACGATCCGGCGGATGTCGAGCTGGCTCTCTCCGCCATGCAGGCGACAGCCCCGGCTCGCCGTGTGCAGGTCGTCAACAATGGCGAGGATGCACTCGATTACCTGCACCGCAGACGCAGCTGGAGGGGTCGTGGGGCCGCGCAGCCAGCATTGGTCCTTCTCGATTTGAAAATGCCTGGCATCGGGGGCATCGAGGTTCTCCGAAACATCAAAAGCAACGCACGCACGCGGAGCATTCCCGTGGTTATTTTCACCTCATCCGGCGAGCGGCGGGATGTCGCGCTGTGCTACGAGAACGGGGCGAACGCCTATGTGGTGAAGCCCGTCGAATTTCCCTCCTTCGCGGAAACCCTCCAGGCGATTGGACATTTCTGGACGGTGTTAAACATTCCCCCGGCGCGCTCGGTGCGCCCCTTGCGATGAGCGTTGTCGCACGGATTTTGCATTTGGAAGACGATCCCCTCGACGCGGAGCTGATCGCCCGGCGGTTGAAAGAGGATGGTGTGGCTTGCTGGATCGAGCGCGTCGATTCCGAGGCTGGCTTTCTAAAGGCTCTCGAGAAAGGTGGCATCGACTTGGTGCTCGCCGATTTTTCCCTGCCGGGATGCGAGGGGCTCGAGTCATTGAGGCTGGCCCGGGAGGTGAGGCCGGAGGTTCCGTTTCTCATCGTCTCGGGAGTGATCGGCGAGGAGGCTGCGGTGGATTCCCTGAAAAACGGCGCGACGGATTATGTGTTGAAAGATCGCCTGTCACGGCTGGCTCCCGCTGTAAGGCGGGCATTGAACGAGGCCGAGTTGCGCCGGGATCGAAAAACGCTCGGCGATCAGCTCACCCGCGCGCAGAAGGTCGAAATTTTCGGCGAACTCGCCGGAGGCGTTGCCCACGACTACAACAACATTCTCACAATCATCATGGCCAATAGCGGGCTCCTCACGGCTGGATTGGAAGAGGGGACACGCCTGCACAAGCACGCCACACAGATCGAATACGCCTGCGCCCACGCGGCATCGCTCACCCGCCAGCTTCTCCTTTTCAACCGCCAACGGGAACGCGATGCTGGGGTTCTTGAATTGAACGGCATTCTGAAAAATGCGGAGTCCATGCTGAGGCGTCTCCTCCCCGAGAATACCCAACTCGCTGTTGCAGCGTTTCCTTCCGCGCTTTTGATCACTGCCGATCGCGGCGACATCGAGCAGGTGCTCATCAATCTCGTTCTCAACGCCCGCGATTCCATCCGAGGGCACGGCACGATCCGCCTGGAGGCAGGTCTTGTCCGCGAAGGCGGAGAGGATTTTGTTTTTTTCGATGTCGATGACAACGGCTGCGGCATGAGTCGCAAGGTGAAGGAGCGAGTGTTCGAGCCGTTTTATACAACCAAACCGGAGGGAGTGGGCACGGGACTGGGTTTGGCAACGTGCCGACGCTTGATCGAATCGATGCAGGGACGGATCACGGTCGAAAGCCAGCTTGGTCGCGGCAGCCGGTTTCGTGTTCTGATGCCCCGGGCTGCTTTTGGTGAAACGGGTCAGGAGGAACCTTGCACGATGGCTTTGATCCTGAGCGGTTCGGAGAAAATCCTGCTTGCCGAGGACAACCACATTCTCCGCGACATGATAGCCGCGCAACTCGGGGAACTTGGCTATGAGGTGCTTCAAGCCGCGACGGGCATTGATGCATTGGAAGTTTTTGAGGAGCACAAGGCCGCACCGCCTGTGTTGCTGATCACAGATGTTGTCCTTCCCCTTTTGAGTGGTCGCGAGCTGGGGCGGCTTTTGCAAAAAGCGTCGCCCAATCTCAAAATCCTTTACACATCAGGTCACACGGATCAAACGATCACCGCGCTTGGGCTGACTTCCCGTTCTGGAGAATGGCTTGCCAAGCCATTCAGCCTTGCCGATCTGAGCAGGCGGATTCGCGAAATCCTGCCCGCTGCAAAATAAGGCATTTCCGTTTCGCAGGCTTTGTTGACAGCGACCGCTGTCCTCCCCATATTCCGTGCCCGCTCCATGCCGGGCGGACTACAATTTATGGAAAACATTCGCAATATCGCCATCATCGCCCACGTCGATCACGGCAAAACGACCCTCGTGGACCAGCTTTTGAAGCAGGCTGGAACCTTCCGCGCCAACCAGAAGACCGACGAGCGCATGATGGACTCGATGGATCTCGAAAAAGAAAAAGGCATCACCATCCGCGCCAAGAACGCCGCCTTCCGCTGGAAGGATTACCACGTGAACATCGTCGACACTCCCGGCCACGCCGACTTCGGAGGGGAGGTCGAGCGCATCATGAAAATGGTGGATGGCGTGCTGCTCGTGGTGGATTCCCACGATGGACCGCAGGCGCAGACCAAATTCGTGCTTCGCAAGGCGATGGAAAATGGCCTGAAGCCGATCGTCGTCATCAACAAAATCGACCGCGAGAACGCCCGTCCACACAAGGTTCTCGACATGGTTTTCGAACTGTTCATGGAACTCGGCGCGAGCGACGCTCAGCTGGATTTTCCTCACATCTACGCGAGCGCCAAGCAGGGTTTCGCCAAAAACGAGGTTACCGATTCGAGTGACACGATGGAGCCGCTCTACGAGGCCATCGTGAAGCACATCCCGCCACCACCGCAAGCGGACGTCGATTTTTTCCGGATGCTCGTGTCAAACCTCGACTACAGCGATTATCTGGGCCGTATCGCCTACGGGCGCATCATCAGTGGCAAGGTTTCACTCGGCCAGCAGATTGTTTGCATTCACAAGGACGGCCAGAAGGAAAAGGCCAAGGTCACCGCGATTTTCTCGCACGAGGGTTTGGAGAAAGTGCAAATCCAGGAGGCTTCTGCCGGAGACATCGTCGGCATCAGCGGGTTTGAGGAGATTTTCATTGGCGAGACGCTCGTGGACACCGAGGACCGCGAGGCCTTGCCGTTCGTCGAAATCGATCCGCCGACGATCTCCATGAAAATCTGCGTGAACGACTCGCCACTCGCCGGCCGCGAAGGGAAGCTCCTGACCGCCCGCCAGATTCGCGACCGCCTCATCCGCGAGACGCGCGGCAATGTATCCATCACAGTCGCCGACACTGATGTCGCGGGTCATTTCGATGTGAAGGCCCGTGGCGAAATGCAAATCGCCGTGCTCGTCGAGCAGATGCGCCGCGAGGGTTTCGAGCTCCTCGTCTCGCGTCCGGAGGTTATTTTCAAACGCGCTGAGGACGGCTCTGTGCTTGAGCCCATGGAATTGCTCTATGTCGACGTGCCACCGGAAAACCTCGGCGACATCCTGCAAAACCTCGCCGGTCGCAAAGCCGAGATCGTGAATATGGAGCACAATCCGCACAGCGTTCTCGTGCAGGCCACCATCCCCACGCGCGGCATCATCGGCTTCGAAACCGATCTCGTGAACCTCACCAAGGGCCACGGCATTTGCAGCCATCTTTTCAAGGAATACGGGCCGCACAAGGGCGAGATTCCAAGCCGCAACAATGGCGTGCTTGTTTCGATGGAAGGTGGCACCAGCATGGCCTACGCACTCGACAGCATCCAGGAGCGTGGCCGTCTCTTCATCGGGCCGCAGGAGGAAATCTACGAGGGCATGATCATCGGCGAAAACGCCCGCCCCGACGACATGCCGGTGAACCCCTGCAAGGCGAAAAAATTGACCAACATGCGCAGCCAAGGCGATGGCAAGGGCATCTCGCTTGCGCCGCCGATCGTGATGAGCCTCGAGCGTTCGCTCGAATACATCGCGCCCGACGAATATGTGGAGGTCACTCCCAAATCGCTGCGCCTCCGCAAAAAAATCCTCGACGCCAACGCGCGCAAGCGCGCCGAAAAATCGGCCGGGGTTTTTGCCTGACGCGCCGACCCTCAAAAACAAGCCCGGAGCCGCAAGCTCCGGGCTTTTTTTGGCACGGGTTCATGCCCAAGCGAGAGGGGCGCAGGCGCTTGAAAATTTGAACGCGTTGACTCGGGCCCGGCGCTGGATGATCGAAAGTCCCAAGGGAGGAATCGCCATTACAGCCTCGCAAAAAATCGCTCGTGACGCGGGAGCAAGCAGTCGCGCAATTCAAGCGGCACAACCCGGCGCATCCGCCTGGGATGCCGAACGGCAAGCCATCTGCGACGAGAAAAGCATGCCTTGGTATATATTGGAGCGCTCGAGGCACCTGCTACGATAGCCTCTGAACATTCGATCTGGTGATCGAGATAGGAGATATTCATTCCGGAAATGTGTTTTTGAACGCAGAAGGAAAAATCGATCCGATCGATGTCGTGGCTCACAAATTCGATCTTTCAAAAGGCGTCGACTTTTACTGAATTTCGAGACCCTAGTTGCTCGCGGAAAGGATTGACGCCTGCGCTGTGCTGGCCCACTATGCGCCTCCTATTCACATTTCATGCGTCATACCATATCGATTCTCGTTGAGAACAAATTCGGCGTGCTCACCCGCGTGGCGGGGATGTTCAGCGGTCGCGGATTCAATATCGACACTCTGAATGTCGGTCCCACGCTGGATGCCTCGGCCTCCCGCATGACGATTGTGGTGCGCGGCGATGACAAGGTTCTCGAGCAGGTCACCAAGCAGCTCGAGAAGCTTATCGATGTGATCGATGTCCAAGACTTCCGCGACGAGGAGTATGTGGACCGCGAGCTCGTGCTACTGCGGGTGAATGCCACTTCGAAGACCCGCGCTGAGGTGATGCAGATCTGCGATATCTTCCGCGCGAAGATCATCGATGTCCAACCTGAGAAGCTCGCCATCGAAGTCACCGGCACCGAAAACAAGATCAACAAATTCCTCAGTCTCATGGAGAGCTTTGGCATCAGCGACCTCACCCGCACCGGTAAGGTCGCCCTCGCCCGCACGAACTAACCCACCTGACACTCAACCCTACACTCACAAACCAAACAACCATGCCTGCCAAAATCCTCACTGACAAAGACGCCGATCTCCAATTTTTTAAAGGAAAAACCCTCGCGGTTCTCGGTTTCGGCTCCCAAGGCCATGCCCATGCGCTGAACCTCAAAGAGAGCGGATGCAACGTCATCATCGGTCTTTATCCCAAGTCGAAGAGCCGCGCTGTCGCCGCCGAACAGGGTTTCGAGGTTTTTGACACGGCAGAAGCCGTCCGCCGCGCGGATGTCATCATGGTCGCCATTCCTGACACCAAGCAGCCGGCCGCCTACAAGGCTGATATCGAGCCGAACCTCGCCCCTGGCAAGACCCTCGTTTTCAGCCATGGCTTCAGCATTCACTACAAGACGATCGTTCCGCCGAAGACTGTGAATGTGGTCATGGTCGCTCCGAAGGGGCCGGGTCACATCGTCCGCCGCCAATACACCGAGGGCAAGGGCGTTCCGACCCTCATCGCTGTTTACCAAAACCCCGGGAAGGATGCGAAAAAGATCGCCCTCACCTGGGCCAAGGGCATCGGTGGCACACGCGGCGGTGTCATTGAAACCTCCTTCCAGGAAGAGACCGAGACCGATCTCTTCGGCGAGCAGACCGTGCTCTGCGGCGGCGCCTCGGCACTCGTGCAAGCCGGATTCGAAACACTCGTCGAGGCCGGCTACTCGCCCGAGATGGCTTACTTCGAGTGCTTGCACGAACTCAAACTCATCGTCGATCTGATGAACGAGTCCGGAATCGCCGGAATGCGCTTCTCGATCAGTGAAACCGCCAAGTGGGGCGATGTCTCGGTCGGGCCGAAAATTATTGACGCCTCGGTGAAGAAACGCATGAAAGCCGCGCTCAAGGACATCCAGACCGGTAAATTTGCCAAGGATTGGATCAAGGAATACGAAGGCGGCTACAAGCGCTACAGCGCACTCCTCAAGGAAGGCGAAAAACATGGCATCGAGAAGACCGGCGAGCGCCTCCGCGGCCTGATGCCTTGGATCAAAAAGCGCAATCTCAAAGGCACCCAAGCCTCCTACTCCAACTAATTTTCCTTTCCATGGCCGAGACCACCTCACAACCCATCAGCGTCATCACAGGCGGAGCGGGCTTTTTGGGCTCCCATCTCACCGACCGCTTGCTTGCCGCAGGCCATCGCGTCATCGCGATCGACAGCCTCATCACCGGCAATGTCGCGAATATCGAGCATCTCGCCGGGAATAAGAACTACAAATTCATCTGCCACGATGTCACAAACTTCATCTACATCCCCGGCGAGGTGGATTATGTCTGGCACTTCGCGAGCCCGGCCAGCCCGATCGATTACCTGCGCATTCCGATTCCGACCCTTAAAGTCGGCTCGCTCGGAACCCACAACGCGCTCGGTCTCGCCAAGGCCAAAGGGGCGGCATTCATCCTCGCCTCGACCTCTGAGTGCTACGGCGACCCGCTGATTCATCCGCAGACAGAAGACTACTGGGGCAACGTGAACCCCATCGGGCCGCGCGGCGTCTACGATGAGGCCAAGCGTTTTGCCGAAGCCATCACGATGGCCTACCACCGCTATCATGGGATGAACACGCACATTGTTCGTATCTTCAATACCTACGGGCCGCGCATGCGCCTCGATGACGGCCGCGTCGTGCCGGCCTTCATCGGCCAGGCCTTGACTGGCAAGCCGCTCACGATTTTCGGTGATGGCTCGCAGACCCGCAGTTTCTGCTATGTATCGGATTTGATCGATGGAATCTTCCGTCTGATGATGAGTGATTTCCACGAGCCCGTGAATATCGGTAATCCACGCGAGATGACGATCCGGCAATTTGCCGAGGAAATCCTCCGCATCACTGGCGCAGACTGCCAGATCGAGCACAAGCCACTTCCGGTGGATGATCCCAAAGTGCGGCAGCCAGACATCACGCGTGCCAAGACGATCCTCGGTTGGGAACCGAAGGTTGACTTTGACAAAGGCATCCGCGAGACGATCGAGTTCTTCCGGGGTCGCGTTTGAGATTTACGTTTTCCACATTCTTGTTACAATTTCCCTGATGAATAAACAGAGTTTCCCCAAGACGCTGATCCTTTCAACGCTGCTCGCCCTTTGCGGGTGCACCCTTCAAGCTCAGACGAAGCCGGAGTTTTCGATCAAAAAAATCGAATCGGCCTTTGTTGAAACGCCTCAATTCTCCGCAGGCAGTTACCGCAAGCAACAACCTGGAGCGCAGCGCCCATTGCCTTGGCTTGAAGTGGATCTGAGTTTTGAACGCGACGAGGTCTCCAAAGAGGCATCCAAATTCGCGGACAACCTAGTGGTCAATTTCTACATCCTGCTTAACAACGGGTCTCTGAGCGTGGACAAGAAACCAACCCTCCTCGTTGGCGCAGTCACAGTTTCTGATGTGCCATACGGCAAGGGGCTGCACGTTGCGGCATTTGTCTCGCCACAATCGCTCGCCCGCTTTTTCGAAGGCAAACCGCCCGCCAGCTTTCAACAAGCGGTTGTCGATGTGGGGGCCACCTTGTCCAATGCCAACGGCGTAGTGGCCATTTCTTCCTCGAAGAGCACGGAAGTCGCCAGACAAGGCAAAGGTTGGTGGGAGGAGGACGCGGCGATGAACAAGGTCTCGGGACGGATTCTGGATAAAAGCCAGACACCCTTCGCCCCGCTGGCATGGGATTACTACCTCCCCTCCAAATCTCAATCTGCAAACTGATTCCCTATCTCAATGCCCCGCCCCGCCCGCATTTTCACTTTGAACCTCGGCATGCAAACTGTGAGCATGGCAGAGTTTCATGGACTGCCCTCCGGAGGATTGAAGCTGGCGGCTTTGAAAAGCATTACCCTCCTCGTGGATCCCGCCGCTGATGCCACCCGTAACAGCCAGATAGAATCCGCCGTTACCGAACTGCGTGCGTTGCTCAAGATCCCCAAAAAGGCCAAGACGCACATCTGCCTCCCCTCGCAGACGGTCTTCTCACGCTTCGTGAAACTTCCCGGCGCCACGGCGCAAGACGTCGAGTCGATCATCGGATTTGAGGCGCAGCAGAATGTTCCTTTTCCTATTGACGAGGTCGTGTGGGACTACCAGATCATGGGTGACCGGCGAGGCGAGACATGGGATGTCTCGATTGTCGCCATCAAGGCGGATCAACTGAGTGAGGCCGTTGCGGCGGTAGGCCAGGGAGACATTGTGCCCGATCAAATCGACATCGCGCCAACGGCCCTTTTCAATTCTTTTCGCTACAACTACCCAGACGCCCATGGTTGTTCGCTCCTGATTGATCTCGGTGCCCGCACCACCAATCTCGTCTTCAGCGAAGAAGGTCGCCTCTTCAGCCGCAGCATCCCTATCGGTGGAAACACGATCAGCTCCACGATAGCCAAGGAGTTTGTTCTGGATATCACCGCTGCGGAGAAGCTCAAACTTGAAAAAGCCAGCGTTGGACTCGGCGGAGCGTATGCGGAGTCCGAGAACCCCACGGAGGCTCGTCTGGCTAAAGTGACACGCAACACGATGACGCGTCTGCACGCCGAGATCGCCCGCTCGATCAATTTCTACCGGACGACGCATGGAGGCTCCACTCCCACGAGGATTCTGCTCTGTGGAGGTGGAACGGGACTGCCTTATATGTCCGAGTTTTTTGGAGAAAAACTTCAGGCTCCGGTGGAGTATTTCAACCCACTTCGTAACGTGCTCGTGGACCATGGTGCGCTTCCAGAGGACTCCTCCGCTTGCTCGTCCGGCGTTGGCGAGCTTGTTGGCTGTGCATTGCGCTTTCTCCGTGATTGTCCCATCGAGATCAACCTCACTCCTCCCGCCGTTCAGCAAGCTCAACGTTTTGCCAAGAGGCTCCCTGCTCTTTCTGTTGCCGCTGTATTTCTCATCACGGCTCCCGCCCTTCTGTGGCTCAACTTCAACCAAACCGCAACTGGCATCCAAGAGAAAGTCGCCCAACAAACCAATGCGGTTTCCCGTTTGGAAAAGCTTTCCCAAGAAATATCGGGCGCGATGGCCGAGCGAGAGAAGCTCGTCTCACAAGCCGCCCCGTTTCTTTCGATAGCGGCTGAGAAATCCTTGTGGGCATCCATTTTGGAGGAACTCGCGACGGCGATTCCGCAACGCCATGTCTGGGTCACTCAAATCAAACCAGTGGAAGGTGTTATCTCTGCTTCAGAGCCCTCAGCAGCACCCGGATCGACTGCACAGACCAAATCCTCTCCCCCGGCCACAGGTCACAAGGCCATCACGGCCATCGAAATCAATGGTCTTTACCTTGACATACCCCAAAACGCCGAGGGCGCCGGGGTGGTTGATCGTTTTTTCGAGAATTTGAAAACCTCCAGCGTCTTTGCGATGGGCGAAGACCCTTCGAAAATTATTACCCGCCGCACGACGCCCACCGGTGAGTCATGGGCCTACGGTTACACCCTCGTGCTGCCTCTGAAACAGCCTCTTGCCCTTCCATGAACTGGTTCAAACAACACCCTCTCGGTCTTTTTCTTCTGCTAATCGCATTGGTTGGAACAGGTGTTACCTCCTATTTGGCCGTGAATGCGGCTTCGCGACGCGATGAGGCCCAAGCCGCTCTGGATGAGCAACTCCAAAAGCTCAAAAAATTTCAATCCCAAAAGCCTTTTCCGACCGAGCAAAACCTGAAGCTTGTCAAGGAAAGCCTTGAGCAATACCGGAATGAAATAGCCAAGTATCGTGCGGCTCTTACGGCCATGAACGCTCCTCAGGTGCCTATCAACCCTCAGGAGTTCCAAGATGAACTCCGCAAGGCCGCCGATGACCTTCGCAAGAAGGCCTTGGAAAAAGGCGTTGGCTTGCCAGATAAATTTTTCTACGGTCTTGAAGAATACCAGGCCATCCCACCCTCTCAGCAGGAGGTGTCAGAACTCAACAGGGAGTTCCAAACCATTCGCCGTATCACCGACGAGATCGTTGACTTGAAAATAGGGTCTCTCGATTCGCTGAAGCGGTTACAAATGGCAGTCCCTTCTCCGAACCAAGCGGCCCCCACACCTGCCAAACCAGGTGCCACGCCACAAGTGCCGAAAGCCCCAGCCTTCTCCACGAAGACTTTCACGCTCACTTTCACCGCACCCCAAGAAAAGCTTCTTTCGGCCTTCAACTTGATACAAAGCTCACCGGAGTTTCTTATTATCCGTTCATTGACAATGGATAACTCTAATCCAGCGCCTCCGTCCCGAACCAAACCCCCAGATGCCTCCGCATCTCAAAACACGCCCTCTTTCGAGACTCCGGAAAAGTCGCAGGATACGATTCAGGCGATACTCGGTCGCGAATCGGTCGTGACGGCTCTCACCATTGAAATACTTGATTTCCCCAATTGGGAATCACCAACCGCACCCAAACAGAAGCCATGAATTGGGTAAAAGAAAAATTTGATCTTGTTCTCCTTGCTCTTGCCACTGTGCTTGTATTTGCGTCAGCCGGGTGGGTGGCGATGAATCGCTTGGAACCGACAGTTGCTCAACCAGCCTTCTCTCCTTCGAAAGATCAATCAATCCCCCCTCTTGATCTGGAGACCATCGCTAAAGCATCCGCGCTTGTGCATTCCCCCGTCAAGTGGAAAGCTCCGTCCGATGTTCCCAAAGAGGCTCCACCGCGTGGGTCCTTGCTGGTTTCACGCAGGTATCTTTTGAAAGAGGGCAAACTGATCGATCCGCTTGCCGAAGGCAGTGAGCAACTCCATCCGCCAATCACTAATGAATGGCTCCTCGCCAACGGTCTCGATTACACGGATATCCACATCAAGGAGAAAGATTCCGATGGTGACGGGTTCTCAAACCTCGAGGAGTTTTTAGCTCACACGAGTCCTAATGACCCGAATGATGCCCCGCCTTCTTTCAGCAAACTAAAACTTGTGGCCTTCAAACCCGTGCCTTTCCGCTTGGAATTCAAGGGCGACCCATCCGGGGAGGGCAAGGAATTCCAGATCAATTTTAAAGACCTCAAGGGAACGGCGCGCACGCAATACCGCAAAATCGGCGAACAGATCGAGGGTGCTCCCTACAAAATTCTCAAATTCGAGGCCAAGGAAGCCACCAGCGAACGCAATGCGGCTGTGACCGTCAATGTGTCTGAGCTCACCGTTCAAAACACGGAAACTGGCGAATCACTCGTGCTTGTCTATAACAAGGAAGCAAACGACCCGACGTCCTTCGGAATCTTCCGTAATCTCTTGGCTCTCTCAGATGGTGATCTCACTCTGAAAAAAGGCGAGGAGTTCAGCGTGAAACCAGATACATCCCGCAAGTTAAAACTTGTTGACATTTCCTCCTCCAGAGCCCAAATACGGGACCTTTCCACCGGGGAGATTATTACCGTCTTCCCGATCGACACTTCATCTCCCTGACACGAAATGACTAAACTTTCTCCTTGGCTTTCGACCTGTTTTTTGATCGCTGTCGCTCCTGCCGTCCTCAACGCACAATATCCCGGTGTTCAGGGTTCGGTCGAATCCCATATTCAACTGCTCGAACAGAAGCGCGCCTATGGCGATGGGCTGGTGCAGAAAGCCAAAGCGGCTCTGGCCGACAAGGACTACGAATCGGCTTATGCGCTCTACAAAAGTGCGGTTGATACGCTTCCTCAGGGTGGTGTCGCTTCGGCTGATGTTCGTCAACAGGCGCTTTCCGGCTTCTGCAATGCGGCTGTCGAACTGGCCCGCCAGCGCGTCTCCGAAGGCCGGTATGCCGATGCCCGCAGCATCGTGGAAGTGGTGCTGGAAAATCGATACGATCCGGACTACGGCCCAGCCAAAAAACTCAGGAGCCAGCTTCTCGACCCACAAGGGTTCTCCGACCGGGGAACAACCACCCCGCGCCATGTGGCCAACATCGAAGAAGTCAAGCGTCTCATCCAAGAAGGCGAGGGATACTACGCGACAGGGCGTTACGATATCGCGTTCAAACGCTGCGAGCAGGCTTTGAACATCGACAAATACAATATCGCAGCGCGCCGCCTGATGGAAAAAATCAATGCTGCTCGGCAACAATATGCCGATGCGGCCTATAGCGAGACGCGCGGTGCCATGCTCACGGCGGTGGACAAGGCCTGGGAACTCCCGCCACGTAAATTCACTGATGGCCCGACCGCCATCGTTGAGCAGCCGCGCATGGACTCGCGCGGCAGCCAAGCCATCAACAACAAGTTGGACTCCATCATCATTCCGCGCATTGACTTCACGGACTCATCGATCAAAGAAGCCTTGGATTTTATCAAAAAACGGGCGGCAGATTTGGATGAGGGTGATTCCGACAACAAGGGAATCAACATCGTCCTGAAACTCCCGCCGGACTCGCCCGATGCGGCTTATCCGATCACGTTGTCCCTTTCCGATGTTCCTCTGCGGGAAGCTCTGCGCTACGTTACTGAAGCGGCAAATCTCAAGATCAAAATTGAAACGCACGCCGTTGTCGTGGTTCCCGCCACCGAGAATACCGATGTCCTCATCACTAAAGAATACAAAGTTCCTCCAGGATTTATTCAATCCACACCAGGCAGCGCGCCTCCGACCGTCAGCGGAGTCGCCGCAGGTTCCCAGTCCGTCATCGCTGCCCGCTCTCTGGCTAAGGATTTTCTCCAAACGCAAGGTGTGGAGTTTCCCGAGGGCTCGAGTGCGAATTACATCTCTCTCACAAGCCGGCTGATTGTTAAAAACACCCAAGCTAATCTGGAACTCATTGATGCTTTGGTTGATACATCTATAGCCGCCAAGCCAACCCAAGTAGAAATCGAAGCTAAATTTCTCGAAGTCTCTCAAAACAACCTCAACGAACTCGGCTTTGACTGGTTGCTGGGCCAGTTTTCGATGGCTGGCGGTTCCGGTGTCTCTGGAAGCGGTGGCACGATCGGACTCGGCCGGACGATCAATAACAACGGCTATCCTTACATAGATCCCTCCACAGGCGTTCCAGTTGGTGCCAATTCCGGAACATCGGGGCCGATGACCGCCGGTAACCGCGGTGGCACGACAGGGATCAGTTTGAATGCGTTGGATGCCATCCTTCTCGGATCTCCCGCCGGCCCAGCAGCAGGCGTTTTGAGCGTCGCAGGCGTTTTCACAAATCCTCAATTCCAAGTCGTCCTCAGGGCCTTGAGTCAAAAGAAAGGTATCGATCTCGTCAGTGCGCCAAAAGTCACAACAAAGAGCGGAAGCACGGCAAAAATTGAAATCGTCCGTGAATTCCGCTACCCAACCCAGTTCGACCCGCCCCAACTTTCTGCCACCACTGGTTCCACTTACGCTCCCGTTGTTCCTAACTCACCGAGTAGCTGGGGAACGACAAACACCGGAATCACCTTGGAAGTGGAGCCCACTGTGGGTCCTGATTCCTATACGATCGAATTGCGCTTGGCTCCGCGTGTGATTGAGTTTGATGGTTTCATCAACTATGGAAGCCCGATTTACGCCTCGGTGGCCGCCACCGTCACGACTCTAGTAGAGCCAATCGTTAGTTTCCTGCTTCCTTCGTCAACCTTTGAGGCCACTCCCAACGTGATCAACCAACCCGTATTCTCAACTCGCGAAGTGGAAACACAAGTTTCCGTTTACGATGGCCAAACAGTCGTCATGGGTGGATTGATGAGGGAAGACGTGCAAAAGGTTCAAGACAAGGTTCCGATTCTGGGCGATATTCCCTTGGCAGGTCGTCTCTTCCGAACCAATGTCGATCAACACATCAAGCGCAACCTGCTCATGTTCGTGACTGCCGGGCTGCTGGATCCTGCTGGGCAGCCTATCATTGAAGCGGATGAAGATGCACATCTTGTTCCGGAGGTGAATGTGAATGCCATGTTGAGTGACGTGATACCCTCGGATGCCTTATCCGCCCCGCTGCCCCAATAAAACATACCAACAATGACTTTGCCACTTCCGACAAACCTTTTGAAAATGCGCTCCTCATGCGTCGTTGCCGCGCTGACAGCCTTTTTATTTTTTGTTTTATCATCGCAGACTGTGCGTGCTGAGGCAGATTTGGTTGCAATATCGGAGCGCGAAATTCTCAAGCGCCAAGAGGAAGCCAGAATGGCGGACGAACTCATCAAAAAAGCCCGAAATGATCTTGCCGACAAAAATCTTGAAGCGGCGTATTCCAATTACCTCCAAGCCCTGCAGGCAACCCGGTTCGGTGCGGCTGCTGACAAGCAGCGAACATCTCTCGTGGCCGAATTCTCCAAAACCGGCATCGATTATGCCAACTGGTTGATCAGTAATGGTCGCTATCAAGACGCGGAAAATGTCGCCAAGACCATTCTCTCTTCTGGTATCAACCCGAGCTTCAAACCAGCTGCTCAATTACTAGCCAATCTCGAGCAACCGGGCTATTATAATCGCACCGTTACGCCGGCCTTCGCCTCGAAACGGGATGAAGTCAAGATGCTTCTCAACCAAGCGGAAGGCTACTATGCCACTGGTCGGAATGATTTGGCGACCAAACGATACGAGCAAGTATTAAATCTGGATCCTTACAGTATAGCTGCCCGGAATGGATTGGAAAAAGTTAACAAACAACGCAAGACCTACTACGATTCCGCCTACAATGAAGCCCGCAGCCGCATGCTCTGGCTGTCGGATCGCGCTTGGGAGCGGCCGGTTAAAAAGCTGGCGCCCACAGGACGCGATACCGCAAATTCCGCGTTTGGCAACAACCCGGCCTCCACTTCAAAAGACGCGATTAACAACAAGCTGAATAAGATTATTATTGACAAGATTCATCTTGACCAAGCCTCCATCCGCGAAGTGGTGGATTTTTTGAAACAGAAAAGCCGACAGATGGACACCAGCACCGACGATCCCAAGAAAAAAGGTGTCAATATCGTGCTCAAACTGGCCTCCCCCAATCCTGCGGCCACTCCTGCTGAGGGACAAACTTCAACCCCGTCTACTCCCAGCGTGAGTGAGGACACAAAAATTTCCATTTCGCTCAAGAATGTCCCCTTGATCGAGGCCGTGCGTTACATGACGGAACTGGCTGGTCTCAAATACAAAATAGAGCCTTTTGCTGTCTCCATTATTCCGATCACCGAGAACACCGAGGAGTTGGTGACTAAAGAATACCGCGTGCCTCCTGGGTTCATCCCCGCCTCGGCTGGAGAAAGCGTTCCTACGGGTCCTCTGCCCGGTGGCCAAGCGACAGGAGATGCCAACACGCGCATCACTGGTCGCCGTAATGCCACTCAATATTTTACTGATCAGGGTGTTCCATTTCCTACTGGTGCCTTTGCTCAATATATTGCCTCGGGAAGTAAACTCATCGTTCGCAACACCCAAGCGGCTGTCGATTTGATTGATACCATCGTGGAGGGTGCCACGGGCGTTGCCCCGACCCAAGTGGAAATCGAATCGAAGTTCGTGGAGATCTCTCAGAACAATCTCAACGAACTGGGTTTTGATTGGTTGCTCGGCCCATTTGCCATAGGCGGAGGGGTATATGGTGATGGTGGAACGAGAAATGGTGGCCAAGCCCTTTCCTCCGAGTATTACGCAAATTATCCTTTTGGCACAGTCGGCACCAACCCTGTCACGGGAGGAAACCGCAACGGCATTGGAACAAGTTATAATTCAGCCATCACGGCGAATAGCCTGAACGCCTTACTTGGCGGGATCCCTCAAGGCACGAATGTGGCTTCGCCTGGCGTTTTCGGGATCGCCGGTGTTTTCACCAATCCGCAATTCCAGATGGTCATCCGCGCTATCAGCCAGCAAAAAGGAGTAGATCTCATGTCGGCTCCGAAAGTCACAACCAAGAGCGGTATCAAGGCCACCATCAAAGTAGTTCGTGAATTTCCCTACCCCACTGCTTTCACGCCGCCGCAGGTTCCTCCGCCGTCTACCAATCAGCAAGGAAATGCTCAAGGTGCCGGTGGTATCGTCGTAACAAGTGGAGCCGTTACGCCCTCCACTCCTTCAGAATTTGAAAAACGAGACATTGGCGTCAGGTTGGAGGTGGAACCTCAGGTTGGCGCGGATAACTATACGATAGACCTCTCGTTGTCTCCGGAGGTAGTTGAGTTTGATGGTTTTGTCAACTATGGCTCGCCCATTGTGGGTCCACGCTACGATCCGGCCCTCATTTTGGCTGGAAACCGCTCGGGCATTGGAACATTCGTTCTTACGCCGAATGTGATGAATCAACCGATTTTCTCGGTGAGAAAGGTGACGACCAGCGTGAGCATCTGGGACGGGCAGACGGTGGCGCTGGGGGGGCTCATTCGCGAAGACGTGCAGAAAGTCAATGACAAGGTGCCGATCTTGGGGGACATTCCTCTCGCGGGTCGTCTTTTCCGGTCCAATGTGGATCAAAAAATCAAGAAAAACCTCATTGTTTTCGTGACAGCGCGTCTGATGAACGCAGAGGGCCAGCCTTTGCTTCAGCAAGATGATGAAGAGGAGAGCGTGCAGCCTCTTGGTTTGCCTGAAGATCTGCCTCCGCCGGTTATCACGTCACGCTCCGCCGGCAAATAGCTTGACTTTGGAAGGTTTCTTCCTCGTTCTTGAGGTGGTTTCTCAAGTGCCGCGTATTAAAATGAGTCGATGATCTCGATTCGGGAAGATAACTTGGGAGGGGTCGCGTCGCCATTCCAGCGCGAGGTGGAAGCGATTTTTTCAGAAACCGGGACACTTTCAGGCGCGGCCTCCTTTGAGTATCGCGCCGAGCAGCAGCGCATGGCAGGGGCCGTGGCCCGGACGATCGAGGCTGGCGGACACCTGGTCATAGAAGCCGGCACGGGCGTTGGAAAATCCCTCGCGTATCTTGTGCCCGCAGCACTCCATGCGGTGCGGACGAAGCGGAAGGCGGTGATCAGCACTCACACGATCGCGCTCCAGGAGCAGCTCATGTTCAAGGATATTCCCCTCGTGCAGAAAATCGTCCCTGACGAATTCGAGGCGGTCTTGCTCAAGGGGCGGCAGAATTATCTCTGCACCACGCGGCTCGCCCGGGCTTTGAATCAGTCCAAGGAATTGTTCACGACGCCCCAGCATGCCGAGTTGGAGCGCATCCGGGAATGGAGCCTGCAAACGAAGGACGGCTCGCTGAGCGATTTTCTGGAGCAGCCGGACCCCGCAGTGTGGGAGGAGGTTCGCAGCGAGCAGCACCTGTGCACGCCGAAGATGTGTGGACCTGGGAGCGGGTGTTTTTATCAAAACCTGCGCCGCCGAGTCGCCAATGCCAAAATGGTGGTCCTGAACCATGCCCTTTTTTTCACGCTCCTGAATGCCGTGGAGGACGCTGAGAGCCGAACCGGCGGGCTTCTTTTTGCGAATGACTTCGTGATCTTCGACGAGGCCCATACCATGGAAGAGGTCGCCGCCCGCCACATCGGCATGGAGGTGTCGCAGCTCGGCCTGCGACGGGTCATCCAGCGCCTATACAACCCGCGCAGCAAAAAGGGCCTCTTTCAAATGCTGAAAAACGGCCCTGCATGCCGTGCTGTGAGCGATATCCTGCCGGTGGCGGATTCGTTTTTTCAACAGATCACGAAGCAATGTGTTTTCAAAAAAGGACGGGAATACCGTGTCCGCGAGCCGGGCTTGGCCGAAGGCGGCGAGGTCTGCGGAGCTTTGGCGAGGCTCGGGGAGGTGATTGGCATCGAAGCGGGAAAATGCGAGGATGAAACCCATGCCTCGGAACTCCAAGAGGCCGCCCGCAAGCTCCGTTCGGCACGGGCGGCGATCACGGATTTCCTCGCCCTCGAGGAGCCGGACCATGTCTACTGGGTTGAGCAATATGGCCGCACCGAAGAGTTTTGCACCTTGCGCGCCGCGCCGGTGGATCTCGCCGATGCCCTTCGGAGGTTGATCTTTCGCGACGGGGCTTGCACTGTGCTGACCAGCGCCACGCTGTCCACCGGTGCGCCGGATTTATCGTATTTCCGGAATCGCGTGGGTGCCGAGGATGTGCCTGCCCTCCAGATTGGAAGTCCATTTGATTACGCGAAACAGATGAGCCTGCATCTGGTCGAGAAGATGCCCGAGCCGAAGGCGCCGGACTACGAGACCTCGCTGGCCCAGTGGATCGCCCATTTCACTGAGAAAAGCGAAGCGCGGGCGTTCGTGCTTTTCACCAGCTACCAGACGATGCGCGCGGTCTCGGAACTGGTGGAGCCCGTCTTTGAAAAAAGAGGCTGGCAACTCCTGGTGCAGGGTGGGGGAATGCCCACGCAACGGATGGTCGTCGAGTTTAAAGAAAACCCCCATAGCATCCTCTTCGGCGTCTCCAGCTTCTGGACAGGAGTCGATGTGCCAGGCGAGGCGCTCTCCAGCGTCATTATTACCAGGCTCCCCTTCACGACACCCGACCACCCGCTCACCGAGGCGCGGCTGGAGGCCATCGAGGCCGAAGGAGGTCGGGCCTTTGAAAATTACTCGCTTCCCGAGGCGATTCTCAAACTCCGTCAGGGCGTTGGCCGTCTCATTCGTAGCAAGTCGGATACCGGCACGGTCGTGATTCTCGACAGCCGCATTGTCTCGAAGCCTTATGGCCGCGCGTTTCTGAAAGCCATGCCGAAATGCCCGGTGGAGATTCACTGACTCTTCATCCAAAAAAGAGACTTGATCTTTCTTGTGGTTTGTGTGTGGCCGGTGGGAGAGTGTGGCATGGATGTGTTTTTTCACGAGTTGGGAAGTGTTGTGCTGAAGCGCTGGAAGGCGGAGAATTTTTCGTTGGCGAAATTTCCTGCTATTGCTGAATCCGCGTTGAGCGAGCGCCCGCCTGCTTTGCATTTCGATGTGGAGGAGTTTTTACGCGTCTTCCTGCTAGATGATGCCCAGCCTTCGCAGACCGAGTCGGGATTCGGCGAGCCTGAGATCATTGTCTACGAGAACCCCCGCTTCTACATTCAGCTTCTCTTTTGGTTGGACGGGACCACGGCCATTCACCAGCACGAATTCTCGGGCGCGTTTCATGTCCTGCGCGGTTCGAGTATCCATACGAGATTCGATTTTCAAAACGCCAATCCGGTGACCCCGTATTTTCGGATGGGCGACCTGCGGATGCGCGAGATGGCGCTGTTGGAAACAGGGATGACGGTCCCGATTGTTTCAGGTTCCACCTGCATCCATTCCCTTTTCCACCTGGACACCCCCTCTGTGACTGTGGTCGTGCGGACGCAGCACGATCCTGGCACGGGACCGCAGTTCAATTACCTCCCGCCGCATGTTGCCTATGATCCGGTTTTCAGTGATCCCCTCATACTCAGGCGGCGTCAGGTGCTGGAGGTTCTGGAGCAGGTTCAAGACCCTGCCTATGGGGATCTCGTGCTCGGGATGATCGATGAGTTGGACTTTGAGCGTGGCTTCCACACCTTGCGAGGCAGCATGGGATATCTTCGGGATTTGGGCGAATGGAGCCGCGTCATCGCGGCATTTCACAAGAGGCACGGCGTCTTGGCCGAGGGTGTCGGGCCGACATTGGACGAGTGCCGAAGGCGTGATGTGATCAAAGGGCTGCGCGGTGCCACCGCCGATCCCGAGCATCGATTTTTTCTGGCCTTGCTTTTGAATGCCAGGAGTCGAGAGGGTGTGATCTCGCTCATTCACGAGCGCTTTCCTGAAGCTCATCCCATGGAGACGATTTTCCGCTGGGTGGAGGAGCTGTTGCACGAAACGGATTTTGGTTTTGCGATTCTAGATGTCGTGTTTCCGGCAGAGGCGGATGTTGATTTGGACGAGCAACCCGGCGTTTTTTTGGATGTCCTCCGCGCCTGTTTGGATCCCGATTTCAAGCTCTCTGGCGGACCCGCGAAGACAGCTTGGGGGCCGATACGAACAGCACTCGAGGATTCGAGCTTCGCGCGCCTCCTTGTTTGACAGCCGACACGGGCGGCACTTGAAATGTTGGCAAACGACAAAAAAACTCCAAAATCTTCTTGCTGTGTGGCAACGATTGCTATCTACGTGAAGGTGCAAATGATGCTTCGTCAAAAGACCTGCCATTTTCCTGTTTCTGTTTCGTCTGCATGCGGCGCTTGAATTCCTTTTTTTCGAAGCGCGGCTTGCGTTTTTTTTCCAACACCCCGGCGCCACGATGCATTCCACCCGTGCGCTGAATCCACACCCCTCACCGAGGAGCATCTATTAATATCAAGGACATTCGCATCAATGAACGAATCCGCGCCCGCGAGGTGCGCGTGATTCTCGCCGCAACCAATGAACAGCTTGGTGTCATGCGCCTGGATGAGGCCATCCGCCGTGCGAGAAGCTACGGCTTGGACCTCGTCGAAATCGCTCCCAACGCCCAGCCGCCGGTATGTCGCATCGTGGACTTCGGAAAGTTCCGTTACGACCTCGCCAAGCAGGAGAAGGAAAAAAAGCATGCGGTGAGCAAGGTCAAGGAGATCAAGTTCCGCGTGAACATCGATGCCCATGATTATCTGACCAAGATCCGCCATGCGGAGGATTTTCTGGACAAGGGAAACAAGGTGAAAATCCAACTTCAATTCCGGGGCCGTGAGATGGCCCACCAGGAGCTGGGCATGCTGGTTGTCCAGCGAGTGCGCGACGATCTGGCCGGTATGGCGCACGTGGACATGGAGCCGAAGCTTGTCGGCCGCGCGGTTGGCATGACACTGAGTCCGCTTCCTGCAAACAAGCGCCACCGGAAATTCACCAAGCACGGCGAGATTCTGGAGCCTGAGCCCGAGGAGGCTCCTCACGATGAGGACGACACTGCGGACGAAGCCTCCGAGGCGGATGGAAACTGAGAGGCGCCTTTTGCTCTTCGACATCGACGGCACGCTGATCACTTCCGGCGGTGCTGGAGAAGAGGCTTTGAAGGATGCCATGAAGGCGCGCTTCGGGGTGGACGAGGACCTGCAGGGCATTCTCCTGGCCGGTGCCACGGACGCCCGCATCGCCCGTGAGCTTTTGGCGAAGCACGACATCGCAGGGACTGCACAGAATGTCACGGCTCTATTGGACGAATATCTTCTCCATCTTTCCAGTCGTATGGCTCTTCACAATGGCCGACTCCTCCCCGGAATCGTCGCCGTTCTCGAGGCCTTGGTGAATCGGCCCGAAGCCGTGCTGGCTCTTCTTACGGGAAATCTCACGCGAGGGGCGGAGATCAAGCTCACCCATTATGGCGTGTGGAAGTTTTTTGAGTTTGGTGCCTTCGCGGACGATCACCACGACCGCAACGAACTCGGGAAATTCGCACGGGCCAGGGCGCTGGAGAGGCATGGCGTCGAGTTTCCGCCTGAGAGGATCTTTGTGATTGGAGACACTCCTCGCGACATCGAGTGCGGGCGCGCCATCGGAGCGAAAACGGTTGCCATTGCCACCGGACATTACGCTCAGACTGAACTGGCCGCTCACCGGCCGGATTTTCTCTTCGAGGATTTCTCGGACACGCGCCGTGTTTTGGAGTGCCTGCTGGAAGGCTGAATTCAGCGGGCTGGGACAGGAGGCTTTGCGTTGTCGAAGGGGAGTGGCACTTCACCGAGGCGCTTCGGTTGGAGGTGTTTTTTTTTGCTTATGGCGTTTCTCAGGTAGAGGTAGTCGGAGAGGGTGGCGGCAATCTCGCGGGCGGTTCGCATGGTGTCAAAACTCACGCCGCTGCGAATACCATCCACCGCGTTGAACAGCGAGGTGAGCGCCATTGGACCGCTCACAGGAAGGGTTGCAACGCCCCCTATGCCTTGGGAAATGTTCGAGCCGCCCGTTGTTTCAAAAGCCAGAAACCTTTTGGGGGTGGATCCCGAGAGGTCTTGCACAACCACGATGGTCTCCATTTTGGTTCCCCCGGCTCCGAGGCCGAGCGTGCTGCGGAGAAAGCGGCTTCCTTGATTGATCCGAGCGAAGCGGCCGCTGAGTAGCCAGTAGTTTCCACGTGGCAGTGCGTCTTGCGGGGAGATCACCCTTGCTGGTGCGACATGCTTGGTGAGATACTTTATCAGGTGCTCTTCAAGGCGCGTCTGAAGTTCGGCCCGGAATGTTTCGAAGTCCTTGCCTTTTCGATCCACGCGCAGTCCGTCCTCGTTGAGGGCGAAGGGGAGGACCAGGACTTCATCGGGTGCTCGCTCCGGCGGGTTTGGACCTGTGTCGCGGATGTTCGCCACGCTGATTGAGGCGCATCCCGAGAGGCCGAGCAAGGCACCTGCAAGAACCAGCCCCGCAGTGAGGCTCAGAAGGGTTTTTGTGTGGATCGAAGTGGCAGTGCGACTCAAAGTCCCAACAATCAAAGCAAACGGTCCACTGGCCCTCAAGACTCAAAAGCGGGGAGTTGACGGGGAACGCCATTCACTCATGGTGTAGGCCATGAATTTTTCAGTATTGGGCGATCAACTCTCCGGCGGCAGTGGAATCGAGCGTCTCATGGATGACCTCGGCAAGGCGCTTTCGGGGGTCGGTCCGGCCCCCCTGATGCTCGGGGGTGGGAATCCCGCACACATTCCCGGGATGGAAGCCGTCTGGAGAGATCGAATGGAAAAAATCCTAGCCGATCCTGCAGTCTTGCGGCGGACTTTGGCCATCTACGACCCTCCCCGGGGCAATGCGGGTGTTTTGGAGGCCCTGGCTGGTCTCCTCCGGCAAGAATTCGGCTGGCCGGTTGGTCCTGAGAACATTGCGGTGACGCCAGGAGGTCAGACCGCCTTTTTTTTCCTCTTCAACCTGTTCGGTGGCCGCCGTGCCGATGGGAGTGCCGGGCGGATTCTTTTTCCCCTGATGCCGGAATACATCGGTTACGCGAACCAAGCGCTCGAACCGGGGACACTGGTTGGTTTGCAACCGGGCATCTCCCGCACCTCAACGCACCTTTTCAAATACCATGTCGATTTTCAGAACCTGAATCCGGGCTCCGATGTGGTGGCCCTGTGTGTCTCGCGGCCTACAAATCCGAGCGGGAACCTGATCCCGGATTTGGAGCTTCGGCGCTTGGCTGATATGGCCGCGCAGCGCGAGATACCGCTCCTTATCGATAACGCCTACGGTTGGCCATTTCCTGGAATCGTGTTTGGCGAGGCCAAGCCAATGTGGACCAAGAATACCGTGCATGTGATGAGTCTCTCGAAATTTGGACTGCCCGGCACGCGCACGGCCTTCGTGGTGGCTGAGCCTCGAGTCGCCGCTGCGGTTTCCTCGATGATGGCCGTCACCGGCCTCGCCAATGGAAATTTCGGCCAGGCGATAGCCGGTCCGCTCATCGCCAGTGGGGAAGTCGTGCGGCTTAGCCGTGAGCTGATTCGTCCTTTCTACATTCGCAAAAGAGATTCCGCTTTGGAGGCCATCGCGGAATTTTTCCCGTCAGACGCGCCTTACGCCCTGCACGAGAGCGAGGGCGCACTGTTCCTTTGGCTTTGGCTGGAGGGCGCAAAAAAAACCTCACTCGAGCTTTATGAAACCCTCAAACAACGTGGAGTGCTCGTCGTGCCCGGGGACTATTTCTTTTTTGGTCTGCCGGATGACGATTGGCGCCACCGCAAAGAATGTCTGCGTATCTCCTTTGCAATGAAGGATGGAGATGTGCGTGCGGGACTGAAAATCATCGGCGAGGAAATCGCGAAAGCCTTTTAAACAAAAAAAGGCGCTCCGCTCGTCAGCGAAACGCCTTTCGTTCAGTGAATAATGTTCTATCCTTGGTGGATTTCTCCGGAAAGAATCCGCCAGTTGCCGGTCTCGAGTTTTTCAAAGCGGCCGAGCTTCTTGCCGGTTGTGCTGAACCACACTTGGACCTGACCGGTGGGTTTCTCGGTTTTCGCGGCCAATTCCTTGACGCTTAAACCCGACTCCCCGGCTTCTGTCAAAAATTTGGTGATTTCTTCTTGCATGAATCCCTTGGGAGAGCGGGGTTTTTTAGGCCCATCCGTAACCTTGCGGCGCTTTCTCATGGACTTGGCTCGCAGGATGCGTGTCGCGACACGGACTTCTCCTGAAGCCAGTGCTGCGATTTCATTTTCAATTTCAGCCAATTTGGCGAGCAATGTTTCTTTTTTCTTGGTCAGAGAAAGAAGCTCCGTCAAGGTTTGAGTATTAATATCAGTAACTTTCATGTGGATTTCAATGAAACCATCATTTGAGTTCAGCCGCAAGAAAAAATGCAAATATCAAAAATGAGCAACGTCTCCAACACATTAGAAACTCTGGAGTTTGAGGTATGGAGGATTCAGGGTCACCCTGCTGTCGATGATTTAAGTTGCGAAGAAATGAATATTCTCCAGGCGATCAGAAATCCCAAAGCCCGTTTAACCTTCGTGCAAAGTCGAACGGCTATTCGCAAAATAGTAAAAAATTACGCCATTCAACCACCTGTGGAATATGCCATTCAAACGCATGCCAGCGGGAAACCATTTTTAGTTAACAACCCGCATCTTCACTTTAGTTTAAGTCACTCCCAAGGTGAATTGGCGATTGCATTTTCGCGCTTTCCTGTTGGCTTTGATATGGAAAATCAAAGCCGTCGGGGAGATTTTCATGCACTCGCACGGCGTTTTTTTTCCCCCGATGAATTCGCCGACGTCGAGGGCGAACGTCAGGCTGCGAACCTGCGCTTCCTGGAGCTTTGGACGGCTAAAGAGGCCATGTTAAAACTTGAAGGAACGGGAATTTCTGGCGGCCTGAAGCGTGCGATCCTCGTCGACGCTGCGGAGGGGCGTTTGGATGGAAGGCGGGTCTTTTTACATCGCCTGGAGTGGCGAGGGTTCCTTGCAAAAATCGCTTCCTATGAAAAGCCTGCCGCCGTCAGGGTTCGAGACTTAATTTTCGATTAATGACTTGCGTGCGGAGTCCAAATTGCTCTGTGCATCCGGTAAATGAGGATTCAGCCGCAGGGCCTCCTCAAAGCATTGAATCGCTTCTTGCTTTTTCCCCCAGTGAAAGAGGCTCACGCCGAGATTGCAGTGGAAGATGGGATTTGATGGAAATCGACGCACCAGATCGGCATAAATCCCGGATGCCTCCTCCAATTGACCATCCAGCAAAAGAGCGCGGGCTAGGTTTGCATCGATCGCCACGATGGTCGGCGACAAGCGGCGGGCTTCTCGGAATTCGGCAATGGCGCCCTTCGTGTCTTTCGTGGCAAGAATTCCCGATCCCAGATTGTTTCGTGTCTCGGCCAAATCGGGTCTCAGTCGAACCGCCTCGCGAAAATGTGGCAGTGCGATATCGACTTTTCCACGGTTGAATTCTCTTGAGCCAAGGCGGTTGTGGGCCTGCCAACAATTCCAGTTGTGCTGGAGCGTGTAGCTCCAAAGTTTGTCCTCGTTTTCCCAAATCTGGGAATACTCCAGGCTCAGCATGGCCAGCGCCCCGAATACGATGATGGAGAGGCTCAAGAGCCATTGTTGAACGGCTTCGCCCTGGTTTTTCCAAATCTCTGCCCCCGTCGATACGATCCAAGCCAAGACTCCCATCATGGGCAAATAAAGAAAATGGTCGGCGACCCACCCGACACGCATGTAGGACATCGAAACAAAGCCGAGCACCGGCAGGAGTGTGATGAGGTAAAATCCGAAAGCCATTAGCGCGTGCCGCCCCCACGTTTTTCGATGGATCCAAAAGAAAGCCAGAGCTGCCGCAACCAGTAGCCAAGGCAGTAACTGGTAAGCCTCGGGGGGATTTGCTTTCCATTGCGGGTAAATGGGCAGCAGCGTCACCGGCCAGATGATTTTGGAGAGATAAAAAAGCACCGCCATGCCGGCAATCGCCAGCCGAGAGTCAAAACCGCCAATGGGAATTGGCTCTGAACCGATGGCGCGGTCGAGTTGGAAGTGCAGAGTGATCAGGCCGAGCAGGAGAGAAACGACAAAAAACGGTGCGCTGTGCTGAACATCGCACCAAGAAATTCGACCCCGCAGCCACCACGCGTGGAGGAGCATCACGCACGGGAACATGACGACCGAGCTTTTGCTCAGCATTGCTGCCAGAAAGAGCCCCAGCGCGGCAAAGTAAAACCGGCGCCCGGCGCCCTGCTCGAAGCGCACGACGCACCAAGCCGCAGCGAGAAGAAACGGGAGCGAGAGCGTGTTTTTCAACTCTGAAATCCAGGCTACGGACTCCACACAGACCGGATGAACGGCAAAGAGCAGCCCAGCGAACCACGCACCGCGAAGGCGCATTTGCCGCAAGAGTCCCCAAAGTAGGCAGGAGGAGAGCGCATGGAGGGCAATCGAAACGATGTGGTAGCCGGTTGAATCGAGTCCGAACAACCGCCATTGCAGCCACAGTGCGCTCATGGTGAGTGGCAGATAGTCCGCCGTTGCGGGCGCGAACCACAACCTGCCAAGTCCATCGGTGGCCTGCACATCCGCATTGTTGGTGAGCAGGTAATCGTCGTCCCAAAGCCATTCGCCATGGTAGACAGGCGAGTAAATCCAAAAGCAGGCCACAAAAATGAGAGCCGCTTTCAGCATTGGCACCATCCATTGAGTTGTCGTTCCCTGCCGGTTCACCTCCCAGCAGTTCCAAAAACGGTGGTCTTTGTCATGGAAAAACCTGATGCGATAGTATTCTGGAATCGCTTGCGAAAGCCTCCGACTGGCCGGATGTTTTTTGCATGAATGACAAACAAGGTTCGGCAGGCCATGTGATCGCGGCTGTTTGCAGCTTCTTTTTTCCCGGCCTCGGGCAGTTGGTCCAGGGACGTCCGCTTGCGGCCTTGCTCTTTTTTGTGGGCGCGGGCGTTGTCTGGTTTATCAGCTTTGGCACGCTTGGTTGGACGATCCACATCTGGGCCTGTCTCAACGCCGCTCTCTGGAATCCTGGGAGGATGTCATGATATTAAAAAACTATGTCAACGGTGCTTTCGCTCCGGCTTGGAACGGGAACCTGCGTCCGTTTCTCAACCCCGCCGACAACTCGGTGCTCGGCGAGGCGGCTGATTCCGCGATCGAGGATGTGGACAAGGCCGTGCGGGCCGCGCGCGAGGCTTTCGACAATGGCCCATGGCCCCGCACGCCCGCTATGGAGCGGGCTGGCCGCCTTTTCAAGCTCGCCGACCTGATCGAGTCGCGGACCGTGGAGTTTGCCGAAATGGAAACCCGCAACTGCGGCAAGCCGCTCCGGGAATCCCGTTGTGATGTCGCGGATGCGGCCGCCTGCTTCCGCTACTACGCCGGTCTCGCCACGAAGCCCCAAGGTCAGACCTTTGAGGTGGGTGATCCGAACATCGTGTGCCAGACTGTGCGCGAACCGATCGGTGTCTGCGGCCAGATCATTCCGTGGAATTATCCCCTTCTCATGGCTGCGTGGAAACTGGCTCCCGGCCTGGCTTCCGGAAATTGCTGCCTGTTGAAGCCCTCTGAGTTCACCCCGCTCACCGCCTCGTTGCTGTTTGAGCTGATCGATGAGGTCGGATTCCCTCCGGGCGTTGTGCAGCTTGTCTATGGGCTGGGAAGCCCTGTTGGAGCGTGTCTCGCCGAGAGTCCGCTAGTTGATAAAATAGCCTTCACTGGGGGAGGCGACACCGGGCGGAAAATCCTCGCAGCCGCCTCATCCAACTTCAAAAAAGTCTCACTCGAACTCGGTGGCAAGAGCCCGAATATCGTCTTCGCCGACTGCGATCACGACCACGCCCTGGAGTATGCTCTCTTCGCCATTTTCGCGGGCCAAGGCGAGGTGTGCAGTGCCGGTTCCCGCCTGCTGCTGGAGCGCAGTCTTGCAGATTCCTTCTTGCCGAAACTTGCCGCCGCTGCCGAGAAAATCATCGTTGGTCCCGGGATGGATGAGGCCACCGAAATGGGCCCGCTCATTTCCCGAGCGCACCAGAGAAAAGTCCTCGATCACATCCAAAGCGCCTGCTGTGAAGGGGCCCAGCTCCTCACGGGAGGCTCCGCCTACAACGACCAGCGCAGCACTGGAAATTTCGTGCAGCCCACGATTTTTGCCGCAGTCAAACCCACCATGCACATCGTCCGGGAGGAAATCTTCGGGCCGGTCCTCGCCGTGCAGATTTTCGACACTGAGGACGAAGCCGTGCGTGTCGCAAACGACACCGCCTACGGCCTTGCCGCCGGCGTCTTCACCAGGGATGGAGCCAAAGCCCAGCGTGTTGTCCGTCGACTCCGTGCCGGGATCACTTGGATCAACACCTACCATCCCACCTTCAACGAGGCTCCTTGGGGTGGCTACAAACAAAGCGGCATGGGGCGCGAACTCGGCACCTATGGCTACGAGGCCTACACCGAGGTCAAACAGATCACCCAGTGCATCAATCCGCAGCCGCTCGGATGGTTCCGCTCGGCACCTTGATTTTTGTGCCCGCTATCCTGGCCGCATTATTCTTCGTGATTTCCAACGCCTGTGCGTGGCAATCCACCTTAACTCCCGGTGCGCCCGGGTCGTTTCCCGCGATTCGTCCATTCCAAGCGGAATACCGCCTTGGCTGGGCGGAGATCGAGGCTGCAAAAGCCAGCGCGGCCATCTCCTATGATCATGGCGAAGGGCGGTTCAGCGGCTCGGGTGGCACGATCGGCTTCGCCCGCACCCTCTATCAAATGGATGCGACACTTCAGGCCGCCGCTGACCGCTCCAGCCTGGAGACAATCCGCTCTGAGCAAACCGAAAAATACGCCACCCGCACCCTGTCCACGCGCATCGAGGGCCAAAATGGCCGACTGACGAGTCTGCGTGAGTGGATCTCGCCGGGATCGCAGCCCAGCCGCTGGAAGCCCGTCAAAATTTCCCCCATCCGCGATCTCTTCGCAGCCTCTCTCTTCATCCGCAGCCAATCTCTCAATCCCGGTGAAAAGGTCCGTAGCTTGGTCTTCCCTGGCGGGTCTCCCTTTCTAGTCGATATCGAATCCCTCGGACCCGAGAGCATCTCCGTTGCCGGATCTCGACGCGATGCCCTCCGCCTCGATCTCAAAATCCAAAGCGTGAATACCAAAAAAGGAAACGCCCTCGAGCCACACCGCAAATTCCGCTCGGGCACTCTCTGGCTCAGCAACGATGCCGATCGCATCCTCCTCCGCGCCGAGGTTCAGGTCTTCGTCGGCTACGTCTTCGCGGAATTGACCTCCTACACTCCGACCGAATCTTCACCGGTGGTCAACTACGGGGTTCCAAAAAAGAACCGATGAATCCCGAAAAGATTTGCTAATCGGTGTGAGGAATTTGCCCCGATCACTCACAAGTGCGGTCGTTTCCTCCCATCGCAAAATGGCGGGCGACTTGGCGCTGGGTTCCCAGACCATCGATGCCGAGTTCGATGACATCGCCATCCTGAATGTATTGCGGCGGTTTCAAGCCGAGTCCGACGCCTGCAGGCGTGCCGGTCGAGATGACATCGCCGGGCAGGAGAGTCATGAACTGGCTGAGGTAGGAGAGGAGAAAGGGAATCCCGAAGATCAGGTTCGAGCTGTTGCCGTCTTGCTTGATCTGCCCGTTGACTTTGAGCCACAGGCGGAGTTTGTGGGGATCGGCGATCTCGTCTGGCGTTGCCAGCCAAGGTCCGAGGGGCGCGAAAGTGTCGGCGCTTTTACCCTTCACCCATTGGCCGCCGCGCTCCAGTTGCCAAGCGCGCTCGCTGTAGTCATTGTGCAAAAGGTAGCCCGCGATGTGGGACGGGGCGTTCGCCTCGGAGATGTGCGAGGCTTTTTTCCCGATCACCACCGCAAGTTCCACTTCCCAGTCGGTTTTCTCGGAATTGGGCGGAATGACGAGGCCGTCATTGGGACCGGTGAGGGCGGTGGTGGCCTTGAAGAAAACGACAGGTTCGCTGGGAACCTGCATTCCGGATTCCTCGGCGTGGTCGCGGTAATTCAGGCCGATGCAAATGATCTTGCTCGGGCGGGCAATCGGCGAACCAAGGCGCGTTCCTGTGGGAACGGCGGGTGCCGTTTCCGCGTTGGCTGTGAGCCATTCCGCTAGGTGGTTCAGGCCTCCCGAGGCGAAAAATTCCTCGTCATAACGCGCAAAGGCGGAGGAGACATCGACGTGGCGGCCGTCAGCCAGGATGACGCCGCATTGTTCACTGCCGGATGGACCGAATTGAATGAGTTTCATGGTGAGTCAGGTTGGGTTGGATTTTAGACGGGATAACAGGATTTAAAGGTCATGCAGGAAGGCGTCATAAAACGCGCGATGCTCATTTGAATAATCCTCTGTGTCTTCTGTGTCTTCTGTGGTCAATGTTTCTCAAGTCGCGTCAGGATTATTTTCAACGCAAGAGGGTGAATCCGCCGTCGAGATCGTAGGCGGATCCTGTGACGAAGGCGGCCTCGTCGGAACAGAGGAACGCGGCCAGGGAGGCGACTTCCTCGGGCGTTCCCATGCGGCCGATCGGTTGGCCGGCGGCGAGCTTGGCAAACATCTCCGCTTCGCGACCAGGGTAGGTCTTGGAGAGGAAGCCATCGACGAAGGGGGTGTGGACGCGGGCGGGGCAGATGCAGTTGCAACGGATTTTTTTCTCCACGAAGTCGCGCGCGACCGAGAGTGTCATGGTCAGCACCGCGCCCTTGGTCATGCTATAGGCGAAGCGGTCTGCAATGCCGACCTTCGAAGCGATCGAGGCCATGTTGAGGATGACGCCTCCGCCGCCGGCGAGCATTTTTCCCACCCCGAAGTGCAGACAATGGTAAACACCCCTTACATTCACGGCATAGAGGCGGTCGAGGTCTTCTGGAGCGGTGGTGAGGACATTGCCGACATGCGCTATGCCTGCGTTGTTGACAAGAATGTCCAAGCGTCCCATTTCGGAAAATGCCGCGCGGACTGATTCTGTCTGCGAGACATCGGCGGCGATGACGCTTGCCTGGCCGCCGGACGCGCGAATGAGGCGCGCGGTTTCCTCACCAGCTTCGGGGCGGAGTTCGAGGATCGTGAGCGAGGCCCCTTCGGAGGCCAGCCGCACGGCGATAGCCTGGCCGATGCCCGACCCTCCACCTGTCACAAGGGCGTTTCGGTTTTCAAATCGGCGGGCTGTATGTGTTTTCATTCCGTCTGATGTTCTGTTGTCACTTCAAGTCGCAACCGCTTCCCGCCTCCTCTGGTGTGCGGTAGACTCCGCCTTCCACGCGGACGGGATGGACGAAATGTTCGCGCAGGTGCGGGATGTGTTCGAGGAAGAGCGCCTCGTGGCCCATGCCGATGTGGTTGAACAAAACAAGGTGCTGGTGGAGTTGGCCCATGTCGCCCACATGCGGGACAACAGGAATGCCGAACTTCCTCGCCAGCAGGCTCACCGCCACAAACTCCGAGACCCCGGCCACGCGGACCGCATCGACTTGAATGAACCCGGCGCAACCGGTCTGGAGATAGTTTTTGAAGATGACCCGGTTTGGCACATGCTCACCGAGCGCGAGCTTCACAGGCGCGATGGCGTCGGCGAGGGTTTTATGGGCCAGCACATCGTCGGGATGCGTCGGTTCCTCGATCCAGAAAGGATTGATTTCCGCGAGGCGGGCACAGACATCGAGAGCCTGCGGGAGGTTCCATTGTTGGTTGGCATCGACCATGACGCGCGCGTCTGGTCCGGCGACCTCGCGGACGATGCGGGCGCGCCGGATGTCGCGCTCGGAGTCCTTGGCACCGACTTTGAGTTTCATCGCGGTGAATCCGGCTTCGATCGCTTTGCGGCAGTTTTCGCGCACTTGGTCGTCGGAGTAGTTGAACCAGCCCACCGAAGTGTCGTAGCCGGGATAGCCCGAGTGAATCACGCCTTCGCGGGACGCACGCGATGGCAACGCATCCCGCAGGAGGGCGCTGGCCTGGGCGCGGGTCAACTCGTCCTCGAGATAAGAAAGATCGAGTGTGGCGGCGACCTGCTCCGGGGTGAGTTTGAGAAGCAGTCTCCAAAGCGGCAGCCCCCGCATTTTGGCCCATAAATCCCAGCAGGCATTGGTAACCGAGGCGAGCGCCAGATGGACGAGGCCCTTGTGGGGCCCGAGCCAGCGGAACTGTTGCTCATCGGCCATCCCCTTTTGGATATTCCCGAAATCCGCCATGATCTCCTCGATGTCGCGTCCCTTAAGGCGTTCGGCGAGGAACTCCGCCGCGCGGCAGACGAGGTCGTTGCCCTCGCCCAGCGTGAAGGCCAAGCCCGTTCCCGTGGGTCCGGAGTCGTCCTGGAGTTCGGTGACAGCGTAGGAGTAAACGGGGTCTTTGTGGATGGCGTCGCTCCCGTGGCCGGAGCCAATGGGAAACCGGGCGTCGCGTGTTGTGATGCGTGTGATCATAAAAGAGAATCTGCCGTTGTGTGTCGGTCAGCCCATGCGCCGATACCCGAGTTCCGCGCCGCCGCTCACATGCATGATGTGGCCAGTGACAAAGCGGGCTTTGTCCGAGAGGAGATAGACCGAGGCGTCGGCGATCACCTCGCCCTCCGGGCAGTAGCCAAGCGGGTGGATGTCGTCGAGGTAGCGGTTGATTCCAGCCGGATCGGGTTGTTCGGAGGCCCATTTACGGAGCATCGGCGTCCAGGTGCCAGCGGGGCAGACGGCATTGACCCGAATGCCGAGCGGGGCGTAGTCGAGCGCCATGGATTTCGTAAGCGTGTTCATCGCGCCCTTGGTGGCGGTGTAGGCGGCATGGATTTCCTGGCCGATGACACCGACGAGGCTGGAGGTGTTCAGGATGCACCCTTTGCTGGCCTTGAGCGCTTCGAAGCCGTGGCGGGTTGTGTTCAGAACGCTCTTGAGGTTGATGTCGAAGAGGGCGTCCCACTCCGTGTCGCTCGTCTCGTGGAGTGGTTTGCTCGGTGTGGCAATGCCGGCATTGTTGTGAATGGCATCGAGTCGGCCGTAGCGATTCATCGTGCGGGCTATGGCTTCTTTCACGTCGGCATCCTTGGAAACATCGCAAGCGAATCCGAGGTGCCTTTCGCCGAGTGCTGAGGCTTGGCGCGCGGCCTCTTCGCCGTTGCGCGCGACGATCACCACCGAGGCGCCCTCGGCGGCGTAGGCTTTTGCACAATCCAAACCAATGCCGGTGGACCCACCGGTCAGGAAAATGATTTTGTCAAGGAGCAGCATGGGCTTTCTCTGAGTATATCTTTTTAAAGGTTGGGCCCGGCGGGATCAGTCCAGATGCATGACCTGCTCCATGGCCAACCACTGGCTGCCCTTGGGTGTTCCCGGGAGACGGATCTGGCAGGCATCGGTGAGCGGCCACCATTTATTTTTCGTGGTGGGGTCTTTGGCGATCGATGCGAAATCCGCATCGGGATTGGTGCCGATGTATTCAAATTGGCTCACGAGTAGGCGCTTCCCCGCCACCTCGGTGACGTAGATATTGAAGTTCCGGATATTCGCTTTGGTGATCGCCTTTCGGACTTCGGGCCAGACATTGGCATGGAGTTCGCGGTATTCTTTTTCTTTTTCGGGGCGGAGTTCAATGATCGATCCGTAGTATCTGACCTTCGCCTTGGCGGCGATGTTTGCAGGGGGATTGGTCGGACCATGGATAGCTTGGATCTTGGGAAGTGTTTGGCAGGCGCTCAAGGTTAGCCCGACAGCGAGGAGGGGTAGGGTGTGCTTTTTCATGGAGTGTATGGGGTTTAACGGAAAATGAAATAAAGCGTGCCCATGGCGACGCAGACGATCACGGCAAGCACCTTGTAGTTGCCCAGGCCCGGCCAGCCAGGAGAGGCAAGGGCGTCCAGCGGTTTCGGCCAGTAAAGTTGTTGCGCATCCTCTCGGGATTGTTTGGGGAAGGCTATCAAGAGACCGATCTGGAGGACGACGCAAACCGCGAACATGTAAAAGGCCATCATCATAAATGGTGTTTCATAGATGAAGGCAGGCACCCAGCCGAAGGTTGTCGGTTGCCAAGCGTGCAGGGTCTTCAAGCCAAAGAGGGCGGCTCCCATCAAGGATCCAAGCCACATCGTCCACTTGGCGCTCATGGCCGAGGCGGCCGGCACGAAGATGCCCAGAAGGAAGACGCAGGTGATCGGCGGAGCCATGTGGGCGATGATGTCGTTGAGGCCATTGAAAATGCTCTCGTAGCGGTCCAGCAGGGGGACCAGAGCGATCCCGGTGCCGATGGCGCAGATCGTGGCCACGCGGCCCACGATGACTAATTGGCGGTCGCTGGTCTGGGGCAGGAAGCGTTTGACCACATCGTAGCTCACCATGGTGGCGATCGAGTTCGAGGCGCTGGAAAGATTGCCCATGAGGGCAGCCATGAGTGCCGCGGCCATGATGCCAAGAACGCCCATGGGAAGGAACTTCCGGATCATGACGGCATAGACTTCTTTGGACTGGATGACTGTCATTCCATCTGGCTTGAGAATCTCGCCGGTGCCGTCCTTGGCAGCCACCACTCCGGGGCCCAAAACGAGTTCCGACTTGTCGGCGGGTAGAGCGAGCTTGGTGAGATCAAGAGGCTCGTCGTTCCGCAGGGTTACGGACGGGATCGAGGCGTTCGCAAGACCATCGCCCGTGATCGCCACTGTTCGCGTTGTGCCGCCCTGTCCATTTTGGATCACATGGGTCACGCGGGCTTGGAGGACTCCTTCGACATGGCCCTGCTTGATGCTGGTGTAGAGCATAAGCCCAGGAACGATGAAGATGAAAACCGGCAGGATTTTGAGGATCGCGCAGAAGATGGCACCGACGCGGGCGTGGTTTTCGCTCTCCGCGCCCAGCACGCGCTGGACGATCGTTTGGTCGGCGCACCAATACCAGATGCCCAGCACCGGATAGCCGAGGAAAATGGCATACCATGGCATCCCGCTCGCATCGCCGTGGGGACGAAGAATGCTCATCAGTTGGGCGTCGGTGGAACCTTGGGCGACGGTTGCTGTCGGTTCCAATGCGGCCAGCATGCCGGTCCACCCGCCGGTTTTCATCCAGGCGAAAGCGGTCAGGATGCAGGCGCCGGCCAAGAGAACAACGGTCTGGATTGTTTCAGTGATGGCAACCGCTGCGAGACCGCCAGCTACCGTATAGATCCCGGTGAGGAGGCACATGAGCAGGATGCACTCCCATTTTCCGATTCCGAAAATGTCATGCAGAATCAGCCACCCGGCAGCGAGCGGGAAGGCGATATGGAAAATGATGGCGGCAAGGATCGAGACGATGGCCAGCCAGTCCCGGCAGGCGCGGCAGTAGCGGCGCTCGAGGAAGTCCGGAAGCGTGGCCACTTTGGATTTGAGGTAGAATGGCGCGAAGAAAAAACCCAGCAGGATCAGTGTAAAGGCGGCCATCCACTCGAAATTGCCATTGAGCAAGCCCGAGTCGTAGCCTGATTGTGCGAGGCTGATCAGATGCACACAGGAAATGTTGGTCGCGAACAGGGCCAGTCCTATGACCGGCCACCGGAGCGTGTGGGCGGCCATGAAGTAATCGCCCGCCACCGACTCGCCGTGTTGGGCTCCCTGGCGGCGCGCATTCCATCCAGCCCAACAGCCAAGGCCGACGACTCCGAGTAGGTAAATGACAATGATGGTCCAATCAATGATGGTAATATTCATGTGCAGAAAAAAACTTCCTTTTATAGAAAAAAGAATAATCTCTGTAAACGGAAAATATGCCGAACTAGAACCGGTTCTTTGGAGAGTAGTCCAAGCGATCTCCAGATTTGTGAGCCAACGAAGGCTCGGAAGATTCCTTTGTGAGACCTGCTGAAGGATTCAGGAAGGGCCTCAGTTGTCTATTTTGATGTTCCTCCAACCTTCGGCAAGCCTGTCACCCGCTCTCCAGGCCAGACATTGTTTTGTGTGAACCATCCACGCGGCATTTCGAGGGCGAAGGCGATTTGAGGGAAGAGGCTGGGCACCGGTTGTTCATTGTGGGGGTCGAGGTCGTGAAGCTCCATGATCGCGCCGTTCGGCGAAATGTAAGCGATGGTCAGTGGAATTTCTGTGTTGCGCATCCAGAATGCCACCGGGCCGGTTTGAGGCATAATGAAGAGCATGCCTGCATCGGCAGCGAGCGATTTCCGAAACATGAGACCCGTTGCGCGCTCATCCTCATCATCCGCGATTTCCGCGCGGATTGTTTTGCCGCCGATTGTCAGTGGCATCGTTTGTAATTCAGGCTGGGCCTGTGTCTGCGAGCGTCCGGGGAATGCTGCAGCGACAAGGAGAATCGCGCAGAGAACGATGCGGCGCACAAAAGAATTTTTACCGAATTTGTTGACAGATGGAATGGAATTTGGAGACATACCGGATTTTCAAAAATACATGTATTCGATTCGAAGCTTCCAAGCAAACTTCCCTTTCGCTCTTACCAGCGTTTTGGCTTTTTTAAAGGATGCGAAAACCTCTTGGACACTCGGATTCCAACTTTCGATCGTGACGCTCTGATTCAATGGCGAATTTTTTTCCAAAATGGACAAACTGGCTTCCGCTGAAGCTGGTCATTTGCGTCGGTGCTGTGGTCACCGCCATTGCCGGCGGGCTCACCTATTACTTCACACCCAAATACACACGCGTCGGCTACGAGCCAACCCAGCCTGTGCCTTTCTCGCACGTCATCCATGTTCAGCAGTTGGGCATGGATTGCCGCTACTGCCATAGCTTTGTCGAGGTTGCCTCGCACTCGAATGTCCCGACCACCCAGACCTGCATGGCCTGCCACACGCAGATCAAGGCCAACAGCCCAAAACTCGCAGCCGTTCGTGAGAGCTGGAAGACCGGCCAACCTGTGAACTGGGTTCGCATCCACAAAGTTCCCGATTACACCTATTTCAACCACGCCGTCCACGTGAACCGTGGTGTGAGTTGCTACAGCTGCCACGGCGCGATCAATGAAATGAAAGTCGTCTATCAGCATGAGCCGCAGAGCATGTCCTGGTGCCTCGATTGCCATCGCGCTCCTGAAAATCACCTCCGTCCGCCCTCGGAGATATACAACATGGCCTGGAAACCGCCAACGGATACCACCCAGCGCGAGATCGGCCTGAAGTTTAAAGAGGAGTGGGAAGTCAACCCGCCCGTCACTTGCGGAGGTTGTCACCGATGAAGAAAAATTTGAATCACCCGGCCCCGGAGCAAAACCCGCGCATCTGGCGCAGCCTTCGCGAGCGCGAGAACGATCCGGAATTCCTCAAACATCTGCAAACCGAATTTCCTCGTGGAGCCGATGTCTACGAGGACAGCGGCCTCTCGAAGCGCGATTTCATGAAGCTCATGGGCGCGTCGATCGCCCTTGCCGGAGTAGGCCTGGCTGGTTGCCGCCGTCCCGAATCCTATCTCGTTCCATTCACCAAAGGCGTGGAATTCGCTATTCCCGGCAAGTTTCTCTACTACGCCACCTCCATGCCGGCCCGCTACGGCGCGGTTCCGCTCATTGCTACGACCAGCGATGGACGTCCCACCAAGTTGGAGGGCAATCCGCTGCACCCGTTCAGCAATGGCGGCACGGACAGCTTCGCCCAAGCCGAGATACTCAACCTCTACGATCCGCACCGCTCGAAGCAGATCACAGAAAAAGGCAAGGCCTCGGACGCCGCTGCGTTCGACACCTTCATCCAAGGAATAGCCAACGGCAATGGTGATGGCCTTGCCATTCTTGCTGAGCCGAAAAACTCTCCGACCCGCGACCGCCTGCGTGCCGTGCTGGAAGCCAGGTTCCCGAAACTCATTTGGGCGGAATATGATCCTCTGGCTCCTGCTGCCACCGCCGAGGCAAACGAAGCTTCTTTCGGCCCGAATATCCGCCTCGTCCCTGATTTCAAACGCGCCGATATTGTTCTCGCGATTGGTAGTGATTTCTTGAATCCCATCGAGACGGGCATCGGGTTCGCTCAAGGCTTTGCCGCGCGTCGCAATCCCGATCAGGGCGGCGCTCCGATGAACCGCCTCTACGCAGTGGAGAACCACTACACGGTCACTGGCGGCATGGCCGACCATCGCCTCCGCTGCAGGGCCTCGGAACTCGGTGAATTTACTCGCCAGTTGGCCTTGGTCCTCGCGGCTCAAATCAACGACACGAACCTTGCCTCTGTTGCCAAAGCCTTCCCCGAGTCAAAAGCCGCCATCAACGCGGATTGGGTTAAAGAATGCGCTGCCGACCTCGCAGCGAACGCCGGCCGCTCCATTGTCCTCGCCGGCCCGCTGACCTCGGCCCCTCTTCAGACGCTCGTCAACGCGATCAACAGCGCCCTCGGCAACATCGGCACCACCCTCAAGGCTGTCAAAACCGACTCCCGCGACGCGGCTTCCATCGAAGACCTCGCTGTAGCGATCAACAAGGGTGGCGTCACCAACCTCTTCCTCCTTGGTGTCAATCCGGCTCAAAACGCCCCAGCCAACCTCGATTTCGCCTCCCTCCTTGCCAAGGTTCCGAACACCGTTCACTTGGGCCTCTTCGAGGATGAAACGGCAAAAGCCTGCCGCTGGCATGTGCCCGCCGCGCATTTCTTGGAATCGTGGGGCGATGTCCGCACCTTCGACGGCACCTACACCTCGGTGCAACCAATGATCCTTCCGCTCTGGAATGGCGTTTCCGAGTTGGAGATTCTCAATAAGCTCACTGGCTCTCCCTCTCCAGTTGGCCCCGCCCTCGTTCGTGCCTCCTTCAACAAGGTGTCCAAAGACTCCAGCGATGAAGCATGGAATGCCTTCCTGCGCGACGGCTTCTTGCCAAACTCCTCTTTTGCGCCGACTCAGGTCTCTCTGAATGCCTCTTCGGCTGCCGCGCTTGCCAAGAAAGCCCAGCCTGCCAAAGCCGATGCGTTGGAACTCGTTTTCCTCCAAAGCTCCAGTGTGGACGACGGACGCTACGCCAACAACTCCTGGCTCTTGGAGACCCCGGATTTTGTCACCAAATTGACCTGGGACAATGCCGTCCTCGTGAGCCCCGCCACGGCCAAAAAACTCGGCATCAAGGCCAACAACTTCAATATCCTTGGTGACATCGCCGAGAAGTTGGATAACGAAGTCGATTACGACTTGGTCGCCGACATCGTGGAAATCTCCGATGGCAAAAAAACCATCGAAGCCGCAGCCATCGTCGCTCCCGGCCATGCGGATGATTCTCTCTCTATCGCCCTCGGCTTCGGTCGCAAGGGAGTTTCCGCTCTGATGGATGGCGTTGGATTTGATGCTTATCCGCTGCGAACATCAGACGCGATGTTTGCCCTGAGCGGGGTCACTCTCAAGGTAACGAACCGCGATTATCCCCTCGCCCAGACCCAGGAACACAAGAGCATGGAGGGCCGCGACCTCGTGCGCGAGGGAACGCTTGAGCGCTACGAAAAAGACCATGCCTTTGCCCAATCGATGGGCATGGACAGTCACATTCCGCCTAACATTTCCCTCTACACCCATCCCACGCTGACTTCGAAAGAACAGTGGGGCATGACGGTGGATCTCAACACGTGCACCGGTTGCAATGCCTGCGTTGTGGCCTGTCAGGCCGAGAACAATGTTCCCGTTGTCGGCAAAGACCAAGTCCGCAAAAATCGCGACATGGCTTGGATCCGCTTGGACCGCTACTTCGCGGGTGAAGCTGACGATCCTGAAATGTTGTCGCAGGCCATCATGTGCCAGCATTGCGAAAACGCTCCTTGCGAAACCGTTTGCCCGGTGAATGCCACGGTCCACAGCGAGGACGGCCTGAACTTGATGGCTTACAACCGCTGCATTGGAACGCGCTATTGTGCGAACAACTGCCCGTGGAAAGTTCGCCGTTTCAATTACTTCGACTACAATCAGCGTCCGATTGACCAACTCTACTGGGGCCCGCTTGCCAAAAAAGGCATGGCCGACAGCCTCAAAATGTCGAAAAACCCGAATGTCACGGTTCGCATGCGTGGCGTTATGGAAAAGTGCACTTTCTGCATTCAGCGTATCGAGGAGTCCAAGATTTCCCGTCTCGTGGAAGCCGGGGCCAGTCCGTCCAGCGAGACGCCGATCGCTCCCTTCAAGGTGGCTTGCCAACAGGCCTGCCCGAACGACTCGCTGGTTTTTGGAGATATTGCCAACCCGAAGAGCACTGTGTCCCATTTGCGAAAAGATCCTCGCGGCTACGTGATGTTCAAATACCTCAACACCACGCCACGCGTTACTTATCTCGCCCGTATCAAAAACCCGAACCCCAAGATGCCCGGAGCCGATCACGTGGGAATGGCAAATGGCACCGGACATCATGGTGCCGGACATGGTGAAGGCCACGACTCACACGGCGAAGCACACGATTCGCACAACGCTCAACCGCCACAAGGCGATACCCACGCACCCGCCGGCCACTAACAGCTTCCTGACTAATGTCCAATCCGACAGCCACAGCCGAACACACTGAGCACCTCACGGCCGAGGAGAAACAAATCGTCCGCCCGCCGCTCGTGCTCAATCAGCGCACGATGGGCTGGATCAGCACTTATATCAGCTCCATTGTCGAGTCCAAAACTCCGACATGGTGGTATGCCTCCATGGCCGTCACCGTTCCCCTGACGCTGATGTGCCTCTCCCTGCTGGCCTATCTGATCTCCACGGGGGTCGGCGTTTGGGGAAATAACCACCCGGTTGGTTGGGCCTGGGATATCACAAACTTTGTGTTCTGGATCGGTATTGGCCACGCCGGAACGCTCATTTCAGCTATTCTCTTCCTGACCCGCCAAAAATGGCGCACCTCCATTAACCGTGCCGCCGAGGCGATGACTCTCTTCGCGGTGGTTTGCGCCGGTATTTATCCCGCGCTACACGTTGGCCGTGTCTGGATGGCATGGTTCCTCGCCCCGGTTCCGAATGCAAATGGTATTTGGCAAAACTTCCGCTCACCGCTCTTATGGGATGTGTTCGCGGTTTCCACCTACTTCACCGTGTCGGTGCTCTTCTGGTATACCGGCCTGATTCCCGATCTGGCGACGCTGCGTGATCGCTGCACGACGAAGATTCGCAAATTCATCTACGGCGTCCTTGCTCTCGGATGGCGCGGCGGCAACCGCCAGTGGCGCCACTATGAGATGGCCTATCTCGTTCTTGCCGGCCTCTCAACGCCTCTCGTGCTCTCGGTTCACTCGGTCGTGTCTTTCGACTTCGCGACATCTGTTGTTCCCGGCTGGCACACCACGATTTTCCCGCCGTATTTCGTGGCGGGTGCGATCTTCGGTGGATTTGCCATGGTTCTCACCATCATGATTCCTGCGTGTGCGATCTACAAACCCCTCCATGATCTCGTGACCGTGAACCATGTGGACAAGATGTGCAAAATCATCCTGCTCACCGGCTCCATCGTGGGCTATGCCTACCTCATGGAGCTTTTCATCGCCTGGTATGGCGCAAACCCCTACGAGCGCGCCGCTTTCTGGTATCGCGCTTTCGGTCCCTACTGGTGGGCTTACTGGGCCATGATGTTCTGCAACGTGATCTCGCCCCAGTTCTTCTGGTTTAAATATTTCCGCACGCACCTCGTGTGGGTCTGGATTATCGTCCAATTCCCGAATGCCGGAATGTGGTTTGAGCGCTTCGTGATCATTGCCACCACTTTGGCCCGTGATTTTACTCCATCCGCATGGGGAATGTTCCACCCAACCTGGGTCGATATCTGCACTTTTGTTGGAACCTTCGGCCTCTTCGGCACGTTGTTCCTGCTCTTCATCCGATTCCTTCCAATGATCTGTATGTTTGAAGTCAAAGCGGTTCTGCCTGAGGCGGATCCGCACCACGGGGAGGCCCATCACTCATGAATGCCGTCGGCAATACATCCGCTCCAGTCTACGGTATCGCGGCCGAATTCTCATGTGCCCGCGACCTCTACCACGCCGCTGAAAAAATCCGCGATGCCGGATTTCAAAAATGGGATGTCTTCTCCCCGTTTCCGATCCATGGAATGGATGATGCCATGGGCCTTAAACGTTCGATCCTTGGCAAAATCGTCTTCCTCGGTGGCCTCACCGGTTTCCTGACAGCGGTCACGCTGGAGTTCGGCACCTCATCCTTCCTCTATCCGCTCATTGTCGCCGGCAAACCGACCAACCTTTTCACGGTTCCTGCGTTCTTTCCGATCATGTTCGAGTTGACGATTCTTCTCTCGGCCTTCACCGCCGTCTTTGGAATGTTGATCCTCAATGGCCTGCCCCGTCTCAACCACCAGCTCTTCAACTGGGACCGCTTCAAGCTGGTGACCGAGGATAAATTCTTCGTCGCCATCGAGGCGAACGACCCGAAATTCTCGTCCCGATCGGTCCGTGACTTTCTGGAGTCCCTCGGCGCAACCAATATCACCACCATCCACGGCGACTAAACGATCATGCTGAAATACTTCTTTTACACATTCGTTTTGCTGGTTGTGCTCGTCGTGAGCGTGGCTGGGTTCCGAGGTCAAAAGTCAACGAAGCCACCCATCGAGGTTTTTCCGGATATGGATCACCAACCGAAAGTCAAGGCCCAGGTGCCGAGCAGTTTCTATTCCGACGGCCGGGCAAACCGTCAACCGATCGAGGGCACCGTTCCACTCGGCTACGCAATGCCACAACACAAGCCAGTCGATGGATCGACCGGTGCTTCCCAAAGTCCCTACAAACGAGTGCACTTTTCGTCAGCCCCTTCCTATTCCGACACGGGTAAATTCGCCAACCAATGGGGAACCGGAATTCCTGTTGAGGTTACGCCCGAGCTGATCGCACGCGGCCAAGAGCGATTTACCATCTCGTGTCAAGTTTGCCACGGTGCAACCGGAGCGGGGAACGGCATTGCCGGAAAATACGGGCTCGTTGCCATCGCCAATCTGCACCAGCAGCGAATCCGCGACATGGCAGATGGTGAAATTTTCAACACCATCACCCACGGCAAAAATTCCATGATGGGCTATGGAGACCGCATTCAGGTTCAAGACCGCTGGGCCATCATCGCCTACATCCGCGCGCTTCAAAAATCCCAAGGCGGCGCGACGATCAACGATGTCCCGGCAACCGAGCGGGTAAAATTAGAAGCGCAGACAAAATGAGCGGACACGAACCTTCACAACCTGGCAGCCATACCTTTGACTACAAGCATGTAGGCGGTCGTTTTCTCGGCCTCGTGGCTCTTGCCGTCGTAGCCTTCGGCGCTGTTGCCCTTGGAGCTTTCACCGACTCCAAGCAATTTGCCTTTTCCTACCTCTTTGCTTTCACCTTTTTCCTCACCATTTGTATGGGCGGTCTCTTCTGGACTCTCGTTCACCATGCGGTGGATGCCGAATGGAGCGTGGTCGTCCGTCGTCAGATGGAAAACATAGCCAGCCTCCTGATTGTGATGGCCATTCTTTTCATCCCGTTGATCTTCGTGGCTCCGACATTGTGGTATTGGATGACCAAACTTCCCGGTCAGGATATTCTTCTCGATGAGAAATGGCCGTTTCTCACGAAAGAGTTTTTCTGGATCCGCGCCGGCTTGTATTTTCTCTTTTTTTCTGTGGCTTCGCTCTGGCTCCGCAGGAATTCGATCAATCAAGATACTTCGGGCTCAGCGAAATACACCCTACTGAACCGCAAAATCACCTTTGCGAGTCTGCCCTTGTTTGCAGTAAGCCTCACCTTTGCGGCGATCGACTGGCTCATGGGTCTTGATTACCATTGGTTTTCGACCATGTGGGGCGTCTATATCTTTGCAGGCACCGCTTTGAGCAGCATGTGTGTGCTGGTGCTGATCATCACAGCCCTGCGCAACGCGGGCTACTTCAAAAATGTTATTACCATCGAGCATTACCATATCATGGGCAAGCTCATGCTGGCATTCACCATTTTTTGGGCCTACATCGGCTTCAGCCAATACATGCTGATCTGGTATGCCAACATCCCCGAGGAAACCATCTATTTCCTGCGCCGCAATACCGAGAGTTGGCAAATCCTGAGCACGGCACTCGTTGTCGGACACTTTTTTGTCCCTTTCCTCTTGTTGCTTTCAAACATGGGCAAAAGAAATCCCTCCTTCCTGTGCGGCATGGCTTTGTGGATTCTTTCGATGCACATGCTTGACATTTATGTGGTTGTGCTTCCCGCCCTCCACAAGTCTGGTGTCCACGTCAGTTGGCTGGACTTTGCCTGCTTGGCCGCCATCGGTTGCACGCTGGCTGCCACATTTCTCAAGCGTCTTGGTGACGCCCCACTCTGGCCTCTTCGTGACCCACGGCTCAAAAATTCCATCGCCCTGAAAAACTGATGCAACCCTTTACCACCCACCACGAGGTCTCAGCTGGCCGGAAAAAACCTGTGTTCTGGTTTTTTGTCGCCGGACTGATTGGATTGTTCCTCTTCTTTGGCATGAACGCCATTTTCCTTGGGAAATCGGACTCCACGCTCAATCCCGAGGACCCGGCACGCGACGCGGAGCGCGTCAAGAATCTTGCGGACCTTCGCGCGGAAAACGAGGTCAAACTCAAAACCTACGCTTGGGTCGATCGTGCCAAGGGCTCCGTCCAGATTCCGATTGACGAGGCAATGAAACTCGTTCTGGCCGAACTAAGCGCGAAAAAACCTGCTCCAGCTTACCCTGTGCTTGACTCCGCTGGCAATCCGCTGCCTGCCCCGATGTCTGCCGCCCCTGCGGAGTCTTCGGATTCCCTACCGACTGACTCCACCGTCTCAAGCCAAGCCTCCTCGAATGTCTTAGCCGCCCCAGTGGATCCGAGCCCTGCCAAACCGGCCAAAACCAAAAAACCAGCCAACCCATGAGTAAAGACCAGTCCAGCCAGCCGGACACTCTGAGCAGCGCCGATCGTTCGATCATCGATTCCTCGGTTGCCGCTCCTGTCATTCTTTTCTTCGGCACCTCCATCTTCTGGCTTCTCTTCGGCTCCTTTTTTGAAGTCATCAGCGCCATCAAACTCGTCTGGCCTTGCTTCCTCGATGGTTGCGGCATTCTAACCTACGGCCGCACCAGTGTTGTGTCCATCAATGCACTCGCCTACGGCTGGGCGACTCCCGCCGCCATCGGCATCGGTCTCTGGCTGACTGCCCGACTCTGCCGGGTGCAACTCGCGAAATATAAAAGCCTCATGGCTGCGGGAATTGTCTGGAATCTCGGCGTCTTCGTTGGTGTCGCCGGCCTGCTAATCGGGGACAACACATCGATAACTCTGCTGAATTTTCCGGCATACTCGACCCACATCCTTCTCTTATCATTCCTCTTGATAGCTGTGTGGGCGATTGTCACCTTCAATCAGCGCCAATCCGGGACGCTCTTTGTTGCCCAATGGTTTTTGGTCGCCGGCCTCTTCTGCTTCCCGTGGCTCTACGCCACCGCCAACCAACTTCTGGTCTGGAACCCCATCCAAGCCAGCGCACAACCCGCAATCGCTGCCTGGTATGAAGGCGGATTCTTCAATCTCTGGCTCGCTCCCATGGGTCTTGCTGCGGCTTTCTATCTCATTCCAAAGACAATCGGACGCCCGGTGAACAGCCAGCACCTCAGCCTCATCGGCTTCTGGTCTCTCCTCCTTTTCGGAGCCTGGTCCGGCACAAACCGTCTCATCGGGGGGCCTCTCCCGGCCTGGATCGTCAGCGTGGGCGTTGCCGCCGGCGTGTTGATGATCATTCCCGCCTTGGCCATCGCATTGAATCTTCATTTCACCCTGGAGGGTCATTATGCCCCGGTCAGCTGGAGTCCCGCGCTTCGCTTTACTGTGACTGGCGTCTCGATGCTCGTGTTCACATGGATCTTCACGGCGATCAATTCACTCCCTGCTGTGAACTCCGTCACGAATTTCTCTGAAATCACGCGCGGCCTCCACCTCCTTGGCCATTACGGATTCTTCAGCATGACGGCATTCGGGGCGATCTACTACATCCTGCCGCGACTCACCGGCAAGGAGTGGCCCTCCTCCGCTCTGATTTCCTGGCACTTCTGGCTCGCCACATCCGGCGTTCTTCTCGGCGTGTGTGTTCTCCTGCTTGGTGGCCTTATTCAAGGATTTGCGCTGCAAGATATCGGTCTCACCTTCCGCAGCTCCATCGAGTTTGTGACACCCTTCCGTTTCGTGGCCGCTTTGGCCGCAGTGCTCATCCTCGCTGCCAATCTCGCCTTCGCCCTCCTCTTCGCCGGCCTCCACTGGGCAATCCTCCGACCCGGCACGGCACCTGCATTGATTGCCGCACGCGAAGAAAATACTCAAGAGCCAGTCGCGGTATGAACAAACTTCCACTCCTTTTCACCGGTCTTTTCCTCACCTTCGGCTCCGCATGGGTTGGTTTGGTGGTTTATCCTGTGGCCAATCTCGGCAAAATGCAGCCTCTTCCCGATGAGGAAACCAACGGGTATTTTCCACCAACGGTCTCAGGCCTCGCCATCGTCGGCCAAAAAGTTTACGCAGCCAATGGATGCATGGAGTGCCACACCCAGCAGGTCCGACCTGACCCGCTTGCAACAGATATCGCCAAGCAACTTGGTAAGCGCCAGACCGTGGCCCGTGATGAAATTCGGGAACACACACCCTTCCTCGGGCAATACCGTATTGGCCAAGATCTCTCCAACTTCGGCACCCGCGAGACCGATCCCTCTGCGATTCACCGCCACCTCTACGCCCCCAAGAGCGTATCAGATTGGTCGAATATGCCGTCCTACAGCTACCTCTACGAAAACCGGAAAATCGTGGGTCAACCGTCTGCCCACGCCTTGCAGGGCCTCACAGGCGCATTTGCCCCGAAACCCGGATACGAGATCGTTCCAACCCAGCAGGCTGAAGCTCTTGTCGCCTACCTGTTGTCCCTGAACCAAAATTACCCGCTGCCGGAATCCCCGGAGCCTACCGCCAAGTAAAACCGTGACTTCTCAAACGCCACCGAACGAGCCACCAAACGATCCCGTCCTGCGCGAAGGACCCGAACCTTCCGAGAAGCGGGCGCCGGTGCCTTTTTGGCTGATTGTTCTCGCCGCCGTCATCATTTTTTGGGCAGGTATCCAACTCGCACTCAACAGCGGTGGTTTCCGGGCCGATGTCTACAATCCCTCGGTCGTCTCTTGGAGCGGGGCCGGTGCGGGTGGTGCTGTTGCGGCAGCTCCTGACCCCAAGGTGATCGGAAAACGCCTCTTCAACCAAAATTGCGCCGTCTGCCACCAAGGCTCGGGAATGGGTGTCGCAGGCCAGTTCCCACCACTTGTTGGCAGCGAATGGGTCATCGGTGGAGATTGGGTGGGGGACAACCACCTTGTGAAAGTCCTCTTGGCCGGCATGCAAGGTCCTGTGCAAGTCAAGGGCAATACTTACAACAACGCCATGCCCGCATGGGCCCAGCTCAAGGACGACCAAATTGCTGCCGTCCTCACCTACATCCGCTCCGAGTGGGGCAACGCCGCACCGCCTATTACAGTGGAATACGTGAAAACCATCCGTGCCGCCACAGCTGATCGCAAGGACCCTTGGACACAAAAAGAACTCAAAGCCATTCCGGCAGAGAAAATTTCTGCTGGAGGAGGCTCGCCATCTGCCGCTCCCCCCGCTCCTGCACAACCGGCTCCCGCTCCCGCAGCCCAGGCTCCTGCCGCACCTGCCGCTTGATTTGAACCGACTATGAACTTCCTGCTGAGAATCCTCTCCATCCTGGCCCTTCTCCTCGTCGGCGGCTCAATTTCCGCCCAAGCCGAGCAGCGCACCTCAAATCTCTACTGGGCCCCGCCAAATATCACCGTCGGCGGAGAAAAAATCGACACCCTTCTCAACTTTATCTTCATTCTGACCCTGTCTGTTTTGTTCCTGACCCAAACGGTTTACATCATCTACATCGTCCGCTACCGTCGCCGCCCCGGACACACCGCCCACTACAGCCATGGTAATAATACCTTGGAATTCTGGTGGACCATCATCCCGACCGCCATCTTTCTCCTCCTTGCTGTTTGGTCGAACCGCATTTGGTTTGAACTCACCGCATCACCTATTCCGCCGGATGCTATTACTGTCGATATCGTAGCCTACCAATTCGGCTGGGATATTCGCTACCCAGGAGCGGATGGGCAACTCGGCGCTGGTGATGTGAAGCGCTTCAGCGTTCAAAACAAGTTCGGAGTCGATCCCGCAGACCCAGCTGGCTTGGACGATTTCACTTCCACAGAGCTCGTCATTCCCGTCGGCAAACCTGTGCATGTCCTCCTTCGCTCACGGGATGTGATCCACTCCTTTTACGTGCCTTCCTTCCGGCTTTACCAAGACGCAGTGCCAGGCCGCACCATCAAGTGGATTCATTTCACGACCACCCGCACGGCAGATCTGGAGCTGGCCTGTAGCCAACTTTGTGGAACCGGCCACTACAACATGAAGGCCAAAATTCGCGTTGTTCCTGTGGACGAATACGAGAAATGGTATGCAGGCAAAGCTGCGGCGGCCAAGCAAGCGGCTGCTTCACTTTGAGTCGTTAAGTGGTGGTGTGAAGAAAACCGACACCGCCCACGCCGCACAAAACGAGACGTTGAATTTCAACCCGCTTCTTGGTTCAGACGAGCTGAAATTGCAGACGACGCCGAAGGCGGTGACGCCGTTTGGAGGGATGGCATCGTTTTTTGCGTGGCTGGGAGCTCTGGAGTTTCCCAAGGGGGTAGCGGCGGTGATGCCTTTTGAATACCGCTCGCCAAATGCGATAGCGCCAGAGCAGACGCTCATGGCTTTCATCAGCGCGGTGGTCGTGGGAGCGAGCCGGTTTGCGCACGCGGGGTGGTTGCGGTCGGGAAACACGGGGGCGGGCCGGGGTGTGGTGGAGTTTTTGAAGGAGGCAATTACGAAGTCAGTTCGTTGCGGGTCAAGTTGGCGGGGTGGGATCTGGAGCGGAGGTTTGTGGTGTTGCGGGAGAAAATCCGGGAAGACAAGGAGGCGGTGGGACGCCGGTTGCTAGATGTGCCGGGGTATACCTATCGGGTCTGGGTGACAAACCGCACGGAGTCGGCGTTGGAGATTTGGAGGGACTACAACGGGCGGGCGACGGTGGAGCAACGGATCGAGGAGATGAAGAATGATCTGAATGCCGACCGGTTTTGCACGAAGAAGTTTTTCGCACCGTAAGCGTTGCGCCGAGCACCACCTGCCGTAGGTAGTGAAGGTGTCGTAG
>JBAWVX010000013.1:0-64732 GCA_037147075.1 bacterium | reverse complement strand
CGGTTGGCAGCTGACGCTCTTCACGAACGGCACACCGGCGGTGACCAGCGCGGGAAACGCGCTCACGTTGTCCTGGATGACCACGTCGGGCTTCTGCCGGGCGAGAATCTCGACCAACTGGTCGTGGCAGTACACCGCGCCGTCGATGAGCGCCTGCCACGTGGGCTGGATGAACCCGGTGATCTGGTCGATGGTGGGCGTGCGGAACACGGGTGCCGTGTCGCGGATGAAGTCGATCCAGAACTGGCCGGCCGCCTCCGGTGGTGCATCGGGGTCGGGCTCGGGCGGTGCCGACAGATGGACCAGGTCCTCCACGAAGCCCATCGGCTCGAGCCGACCTTCCCAACTGGCCTCGGCCGCGAACACCACCGTGTGGCCGCGCTCGCGCAGGATGTTGCCGATGCCGATGCAGTTGTTCGTGGGTCCGTAGGCGCTCTCGGGCATGAACAGAAACGTGGCCATGACCGCAGCGTAGGACGTGCGCGGCTCGCGTTCGGCACGCATGCGTTCGCGCCGGTTCGGCGTCGGCGGGACGCGCCTGCGAACATGCGCGTCCCCCCGTTCTCCGAAAGGTCAACCCCAATGTCCGAAGCCTGGATCATCGACGCCTGCCGCACGCCCCGTGGCATCGGCAAGGTCGGCAAGGGCGCCCTCGCCCACATGCACCCGCAGCGCGTCGGTGCCACCGTGTTGAAGGCCATCGCCGAGCGCAACGAGCTCGACACCTCCACGGTCGACGACATCATCTGGAGCACCAGCAACCAGAGCAACACCCAGGGCAGCGACCTGGGCCGCATGGCTGCGCTCGACGCCGGCTACGACGTGAAGGCCAGCGGCGTCACCCTCGACCGCTTCTGCGGCGGCGGCATCACTTCGTCGAACCTGGCCGCGGGCATGATCCTGTCGGGTCTGGAAGACGTCATCGTCGCCGGTGGCACGGACATGATGAGCACCTACGGCCCCAACCGCCCCCGGGGCCCCGTTGATCAATTTTCAAGTGGGCACTGGGAATGAACGCGAAAACCTAAGCACGGCGATTCAAATCGTGATCGTGATGACGCTACTCACGCTAGCGCCATCCCTGATCATGCTCATGACCAGTTTCACGCGTATCGTGATCGTTTTGGGATTTGTCCGCACAGCCTTGGGTGTTCCGAGTGCTCCTGCGAACCAGCTCCTGATCGGTTTAGCCATGTTTGTGACCTTTTTTATTATGGCCCCGGTCTGGCAACAGATTCAGGACCAAGCCATCAATCCTTACATGAATGAGCAGATCAACTCGAATGAGGCGATGGACCGCGCCATTGAGCCCATTCGGAATTTTATGCTCCGCCAGACCCGACCCGGGGAAGTCGACTTCTTTCTTGACCTGGCGGGAATGGGGCGAACCGATGTGAAAGACCTGCCCATGCGAGTGGTCTTGCCCGCTTTTGTGATCAGTGAACTGAGAACGGCCTTCCAGATGGGATTCCTCATCTTCATTCCCTTCCTCGTCATTGATTTCCTTGTGGCTTCCACGCTCATGTCGATGGGAATGATGATGATGCCTCCGACGATGGTGGCCCTACCCCTCAAGCTTCTGCTCTTCGTCCTCGTTGACGGATGGCAGCTCGTCGTCCGCTCGCTCGTTCAAAGTTTTGCCACATGAATCAGGAAACCGCCATCGAAATGCTCCGCTCGCTCATCACGGTATCGCTGTTAGTGACAACTCCCATTATTTTGGCAGCGGTCATCGTGGGCGTCGTCATCAGCCTCCTCCAAGCCGTCACGAGCATCCAGGAACCAACGCTGAGCTTTGCGCCAAAACTCATTGCTGTTGGGGCTATTATCATTATCGGAGCTCCCTGGATGCTGCGCCAGCTGATGCAGTTCACGGTATTTTTCATTAATAAAATACCAGAAATGACGAGATGATCACGATTCATGTCGAGGATATCTACCCCGGCCTGCTCGTTTTTATGCGGGCAACGGGACTTTTTCTCATCATGCCGCTTTTTTCTGGGAGTATGATTCCTTCAACAGTCCGTATCGGAATGGCGGCAATCCTTGCCTACCTTCTCGCGCCGGTTTTTGGAAATTTCGGGGGGGTGCCAGGGCATTGGTTCATCGTCGTCTTACAGGTCCTGCACGAAGTGATCACCGGACTGCTGATGGGGTTTGCGGTGCGATTCCTGCTATACGCTTTGGAAATGGCGGGCGAAATCATAGCTGTGCAAATTGGACTCTCGATGAGCTCAAACATCGATCCTGTGACTCGTGCCCATGCCACGCCGCCGAATACGATGTTGGTCTCCCTCGGCACTGTTCTTTTTCTCGTAACGGGTGCTTACCAGTTCTGCTTTGTGGCTTTTGCCCGCAGTTTTGAAGTCTTGCCTCCAAGCGCGGTTTTTGCTCCAAAGTCGCTGGATACCGTGATCGCCGCGAGCGGTAAAATTTTTCTACTGGCCATCCAAATTTCCGCCCCGCTTTTGGCTATCAGTTTTCTGGTGAACATGGCCTTCTCGGTCCTTGGCCGCGCCTCGCCGAGTTTGAACGTCTTCATGCTCAGCTTCCCTGTTCAAATCCTCGCCGGCCTCACCGTTTTTTCCATGACGCTGGGCCTGACCATTCAATACATCCTCCGCGATATGCAATACCTGCCGGAGTTGATGCTTCACTTTCTGAGATAGCACGGCAATGGCTGAAGAAAAAGACAACGCAACAGAGAAACCCACGGAGAAAAAACTCTCCGAGGCCCATGACAAGGGCCAATTCGCTCAGGCTCCAGAGATCCAGGTCGTCTTCGGTCTCATCGCGGCCTACTTTGTTTTTCTCTTCTCTTTGGACGGGCAATCCCGATTCATGACCGAGATGGTTGCAAGTATCCTCGGGAACCTCGAGAAATACCAAATCATCAGCGACTTCATACCCCACTGGACGGGCTTGGCTTTTATGACGCTTTTTGGTCTCATGGCCCCCATGTTTCTTGCCACGACGATCGCCTCCATCTTGGCGGGCGGTCTGCAGTCTCAGTTCAAGGCCACGCCAGAAGTTCTTGGATTCAATATGGACAAACTGAATCCCGTAACCGGTCTGCAGCGCGTGTTCAGCAAGCAGGGCATCGTGAAACTGCTGGTCGACGCGGGAAAATGTCTCGTGGTGGGAGTTTTGATCTATGGCAGTGTGAAGCAAATCCTCACCGACCCGATTTTCTTCACTCCCGTCCCGATCTTCCGCCTCGGAGGCTTCATCTATGACTCCACCCTCTCTCTCTTTTTCCGCCTAGCCCTGGCGATGGGGGGCATCGCCCTTCTGCACTATGTGTTCCAACTCAAGAAAACAGAAAAGGAACTCATGATGACGAGGCAGGAAATCAAGGACGAGCAGCGTCAGGCTACGGGCGACCCGAACGTGAGGGCCGCCCAACGCGCCATGGCTCGCCGACTCCTGCAAAGGCAAATGCTCGCCGATGTGCCCAATGCGGATGTGATCGTGACGAATCCCACTCACTATGCAGTGGCCCTGAAATATGAACGTGGCGTGGATACGGCACCTGTCGTTCTGGCCAAAGGCCAGAACCTTTTCGCCCAGCGCATCAAAGCCATCGGTTCGAAACATGAGGTTCCAACTGTCGAAAACAAACCTGTGGCCCGAGCACTCTACAAGTTCGGACAAGTTGGCAAACCCATCCCATCCCAACTTTATCAGGCCATCGCGGAAATTCTTGGTTACGTTTATCGCACACACCGCTACTACTTCTATCAACTCAAATCCCGCCGGTTGAAATCCTGATCCGACCGCCTTATGGCTACAGCAAACGCCCCAACCTCACGATTCAAGTGGAGTGATCTCCTCAAGCAGACAGACCTCATCTTCACTCTCGGCCTTTTCGGTATCATCCTCCTGCTGGTCGTTCCCGTTCCGACTTGGGCTTTAGATTTCTTCCTGTCCGTTAATATCGGCATGTCCTTGATGATCCTGCTCGTGATCATTTATGTGAAAGATCCGCCGGAATTTTCGGCTTTCCCGACCATACTCCTTGCCGTCACCCTGCTGCGGCTCGCGCTCAACATCGCCTCGACGCGACTCATTCTGCTCGACGGCTTCGCCGGCAATGTCATCGAAGCCTTCGGCCATGTGCTCATCCAAGGCAACTACATCGTCGGCGCTGTCGTTTTCATCATTCTCGTCATCATCAATTTTGTCGTCATCACCAAGGGCGCGGGCCGTATCGCCGAGGTTGCCGCACGATTCACCCTCGACGCCATGCCCGGCAAACAAATGGCCATCGACGCCGAACTCAACGCCGGCATCATCGACGAACTCACAGCCACTTCCCGCCGACTCAAGGTCCAAAAAGAAGCCGACTTCTACGGCGCGATGGACGGTGCCAGCAAATTCGTGCGAGGCGACGCCGTGGCCGGCATTCTCATCACTTTTATCAATGTCATCGGCGGCTTCGGCATCGGCATGCTCCAAAAAGGCATGCCCATCGAGCAGGCCCTCCAAAAATACACGCTGCTCTCGATTGGCGACGGTCTTGTTTCGCAAGTCCCTGCCTTGGTCATCTCAGTTGCAGCCGGTCTCCTGGTGACCCGAGCCCAAGGTGACAACAGCCTTGGGGCGCAAATTGGCAAACAACTCGGAGCCTATCCCCGCGCTGTGGGCATTGCCTCAGGCCTCATCGCCGCTCTGGCCTTCGCACCCGGTATGCCGCCTGCCCCATTCCTGATCCTTGCCACGCTCACCGGCTTTATGGCCTACATGCTGAAAAAGCAATCCCAGGCAGCCGTGGCCACCGGAGCCAAGGGAGGCCCACTTGCCCTCCCCCCACCCGGCGGAGCGGGAGCTCAAGGCAAACAGCAAGGCCAAGCCTCCGGGCCAACAAGCCAGTCCAATACCTCGCCTGAAGACCTCCACAAGCTCATCGAATCCGATGTCTTATCCATCGAAGTCGGCTACGGACTTCTGCGCTTGGCCGACAAAACCCAGGGCGGCGATCTCCTCGACCGGATCACCGGTGTCCGCAAGGGCTTTGCCCGCGACAATGGCATGGTCATCCCACCGATAGCCATCCGTGACAGCTTGGAGCTCGAGCCCAATGAATACAACTTTCTCCTCCGAGGCAAATCGTTCGCCAAAGCTTCAGTGATTCCCAACCGGTGGCTCGCCATGAATGTGTCCGGTAGCATGATCACCCTCAAAGGCGTTCCCACTCGCGAACCGGTTTTTGGCATCGAGGCGGTCTGGATCACAGAGGAGGAAAAACGCACGGCGGAAATCAACGGCTATAGCGTTGTGGATGCCACTTCCGTCATGATCACCCACCTCGCTGAAACGCTCAAACAAGTCTCCCACCTGATTCTCACCCGCCAAGAGGTCCAATCGCTCATCGACCGCGTGAAAGAATCGAACCCAGCCCTTATTGCCGAAATTTTACCTGATCTCCTCAATCTTGGCATTATCCAGCGAGTCCTTCAAAACCTTCTTCGCGAAGGAGTTCCCATCAAGAATCTGCCACTCATTTTGGAAACACTCGCCGACTACGCCCCGGTTACAAAAAATCCGGACGAACTGTCCGAGCAGGTGCGTCGCCGCCTCGGCACCTACTTCATCAGCCAATATGAATCCGAGCCAGGCCTGCTTAAAGGCATCACGATCGATCCTCGATTGGAGCAAAACCTCATGACCCGCATTCAGCGAAGCCATTTCGAAACCACACTCGCGCTTGACCCGAACACCGCCCAATACCTCCTTCGAGAACTCACCATTCGATCCAACTCGCTTGCAGAACAAGGACTCTCACCGATAACGATCGTGACAGCGGAGCTTCGTTTGGCCTTCAAGCGCTTTTTTGAACCCTCTCTGCCCAAACTCATCGTGCTCTCCTACCAAGAGCTCCCCTCGCAGACGGAAATCCAAAACACCGGCATCATCATGCCTGCACCTTCCGAACGAATGCCTGCGGCCGCCTGATCCGGAATCGGCAAATTTTTCCATCAAACATTTGAAGCCCTCACCGACAGATCAAAACGCCCCGTTTTTGTTTGATTTTGACGCCATCTTCCTGAAAAAACAGTTTTTAATTTTTTGGCTCAAAAACTGCTGCGACAAATCGATTTTTTCTTAATCCATCGGCACAAATGCAATATTTCACGCTCATTGGAGGCTTCATTGGCTTCTCACTTGCCTTTGCCGTGAGCTTGGCAGCAGGTAAAAACCTCGAAGAAGCCGTCTTCAGTGCCACGGTGGGCTGCCTTCTTACGGCTTTGCTTTTCAGATTATTCCGACTATCGCTCGAATACTGCGCCAAACAAATTATTGCGGAGAAATCCCGGCTTCGTGATCTGGAGAATGCCAATCAAGCCAATGCCCAAGCTCCGCAGGAAAGTCAAAACATCCCGCCAGCACACCCAACTGCCTGACCATGCAGCAACTCGCTGAACCCGCCATGTCCCTTCCTATCCCCGAGGCCAAAAAGGCTGTCGCGGCCTGGCGTGCCTATGGAGAGGCGTCCCAAGCGAGTGACGAGGAAATTCTAAAAAACCACATGCCATTGGTCCGCTCGGTTGTGGATCGGCTGCGAGCCAGCCTTCCAGCACACCTCGATGTGGACGATCTCTACTCCGTTGGACTTCTGGGTCTCATTCAAGCCCAACGCCGTTTCGATCCGACCCTGGGCGTGACTTTTTCCTCCTATGCCGCCGTGCGTATCAGAGGAGCAGTGCTCGATGAACTGCGGCGCGTGGACTGGATGTCACGCACACTACGCATCAAGGCCAAAAAATTATCGGATGTCATCGCAGCATTCGAGCAAAAGGTCGGTCGCCCGGCCACCGAAGCCGAGATAGCGAATGAACTCGGCATCACTGGCGAAGAATACTCGGTGCTCCTCGACGAGGTCCGCCCGCTCAGCTACGTCGAACTGGACGCCCTCGCCGGCGACGATGAGGATTCCAGTCTTCACGAGGTCATTGCCGACGAAAACCAGCCCAACGCCCGCGAGCTGGCGCTTAAAAACGAACTGATTCAAATCGTCGTGGAACGGCTCCAAAAACTCCCTGACATGCAGAGAAAAATCCTTGCGATGTATTATTTTGAAAACCTCCGTCTCGCAGAGATCGCCAGAGTCTTCGGCATCACAGAATCACGGGTATGCCAAATTCACACCCAAGCTGTTTTAGGCCTTAAAGCATACATCCGCAAAGCTATGGATCGCTAAGTTCACCTCTCCACCAACCGTCTCAAAAAACAAAACAAACATCCACCATCCATGATTCTCATACTTGGTTATCTCATCGTTCTAGGCGCGACTCTCGGCGGCTTTCTCGAGGCAGGCGGCAAAATCGGGCTTCTTTTTCCTCTCTCGGAATACATTATCATCATCGGCATTTCGACCGGCCTCATGGTGATTGCCAGTCCTGTCTCACTGCTGAAAAACATCGTCAAAAAAGTCAAAATCGCGTTTCGCAACCAAGCGGTTCCGACATCCGATTACACAGATCTTCTCAAGCTCCTCTATGAGCTCTTCACCAAAGCCCGCCGTGGCGGACTCATCGCCATTGAGGACGATGTGATGTCTCCGAAAGACAGCCCCATTCTTTCAAAATACCCCTCTTTCATTAATGATCCCGAGCGACTGGAGTTTCTTACAAATAGCTTAAAACCCGTCATCGATGGCCGCCTGAAACCCGAGCAACTCGGCGGACTCCTCCATGCCGACTTGGAGGCGAAGGAGGAGGACGCCGTTCAACCGGTTCAAATTCTCAATCTCGTGGGCGACTCCTTGCCGGGCATCGGTATCGTTGCAGCCGTCATGGGTATCATCAACACGATGGCAGCGATCGCCATGGGTCCTGAAAAAGTCGGTGCCAAAGTTGCCTCGGCACTCGTTGGAACATTTCTCGGCGTATTGGGAGCCTACGGGTTCATCAATCCTCTTGCCGCACGTATCAAACTGAACAACGTCTACGAGCTTCAATACTACGCTGTCATCATGAAAGGCGTTCTGGGATTCACCGGTGGCATGGCTCCCATCATGGCCATCGAAGCCGCCCGCAGGGCCATTGATCCCGCCTTCCAGCCCACCGCCGAAGCCGTCGAGGAAATGGTCAAAACCATTGGCACCTCCGCCAGCTAACCCCCATGGCAAAGAAAAAACACGAACACCACGGCGGAGCGTGGAAAGTGGCCTATGCGGATTTCGTGACATCCATGATGGCTCTCTTCCTCGTTCTCTGGATAGCGAATTTCAGACCCGAAATTCTTGTCTACACGTCGCTTTATTTCAAAGACCCCACGACGAAGAGCTGGCCCACCACTTGGGGCGTTATGGAAAAGGAAATCAAGGCCACACAGAAGGACGCCACACTCAACGACCAGAGAAACATTGAAAACCAAGGCTTCCTCCGCGCCATCGCCCGAGACTTCAACAGGCTCCTCAATGTTGTCGATGAAGACAAGAAGCCTATCGAAGTCACGATCACGGATGATGGCTTGAAAATGGAGATTTATAATCGCTCGAAGAAGCCACTGTTCCAAGGAAACACCCTCGAATTCACCGAGTGGGGGAATTTTGTTTTTCAAAACCTCTCTTGGCTTGTCCAGCGCTATAATTTCCAGGTTTACCTCGAGGGCCACACGCCCAAGGGCTTGGATCTCGGCGCCAATAAAAATTATACCCCCTGGGAACTCAGCGCCGACCGGGCTAATGCCGTTCGCCGCCTTATGGAGTATTACGCCATGACTCCCGAGAAAATGAAACGGGTCGCTGGCTTTGGAGATTCCCAACCACTTCCCAATGTCCCGGAGGATTCCGAGGACAACCAACGCATCAGCGTCAGCCTCTCGCTCACGCAATCGGCCCCTGCCCCCTCCCCATCGCCCTCCTCTGCTTCGACTCCCGAAACCGCCAAGCCCACCGCCCGATGAAGGATTTTCTCCAAGGCCGCCCACTCGCCAACGGAACGTCCGGCCGACGCTCCGATTCAAACGTCTCCACCACTCTTCCGCCCATCAATCCACCACAGGTCCACCCTGACAGCGTGGACCTGTGCGGCATCCACCCCGAATCCCAACTGGATGCGGATTCCATAGCAACCTCCTCATCGACTTCCGAGCCACAGGTGGAACTCGTTCCAGATGCCAATGGTCGTATTCGGCATATCATCGTGACATGCAGTTGCGGGGAAAAAATGACCCTACAGTGCCATTACTGAACGGCAGTTTGCACTGACATTGAGCGCCCCTGCCCTCGAATGAAACCATTTCTCCCCCGGAGGCTTCACGCCTGGAAGGGCACAGGGAAACATTGGTTTGTTCTCTTGGCGGCAGCGCTCATTGGCATCCCCAAGCTCCGCGCTGGCGATGCCAATGCCACTCAGAAACAGGACACCACCATGCTCCTGCAACAGTGCGCCGCAACAGCCACTGGCCTTGCCCAGTCAGCCCGCAACCTCCCGGCCCCGGAGCGGATGCGAGTCACCCAAGCGGCACTTTCCATTGTCCTACTCACAAAATTCAACCGTCTCCTGCCCTCACTTCCGCCGACCGTCATCAACCAGGTGGCAGAAACTTTTCTGGCAGAGACCCCCTCCCCCTCCGAGCAGGAGTTGGCCGCCGACAGGTTCCCGCCCGCAGACACACTGATCTTCGATGGCTCGCGCCTCGCTGGCGGGAATTTCCGGAACGTCGATGCCCTGATCGGAGCAGGAGGACGCCCGATCGCATTGGATCGAGAGCTTCCCGCTTGGCTCGTCCCTCTGGAGTACGCACAAGCCGATGCCCTTTCATCCACGCGATCCGCCGGCATTGCGGCTCAAAATTTCCTAGACCTCCAGAGCCTCTTCAATCGCCTCTACGCTGCCGATGTGGGCGGGCTTCTCGTGGGCGACGGGATCTTTGTCCGACCCTATGCCGGGCGCCTGGACGATCTCTACCACCACCTTGTTCAAAAGGGAGGACGCGATGGGCAGCTGGACTATTTTGCCTTGCTGGACAGTCTTCCCAGCCGCCAATACAGCCCGATATCCGGAACGGCCTCGCGCCAATCGGTGCCCCCCCTTCGCGTCAGACTTGGAAATGTCCTATCGGGTGGAAGCTTTCAAGCCATCGAAAACTTTCGGGCGGCAAATCCCCAAGCCAATGTGCCAAACCCTTTCAAGGGATTCGCGGTGCGCGCCCTGCCCTACGTTTTGGAATGGCTTCAAAAATCCCAATCCGGCTCGGAGCTTCAGCTCTCCGGCGAAACGATGCGCCGGGCCATCAGCGATCCTCGTCGCTACTCACCGGGAAAAGCACCTCCTCTCTTCCGCGACCCAAGTCGCTTCTTGGGCCAATGGGAAGATCCCCGTTACATCAGGGTGGGAAAAAAGAAGAAACCCGCAAGCAGCGATCTTTTTGCCGAAATCCAGAAGGTCGATTTTGAAACTCCACTCCCCGAAATGTCGCTTGAACCAGCAGGAAACGCGCTTTTGACGAAAGGATCAGCCAAGTCCAAAGAAGACGACACCACAGATCTGATGCGGGACCTCGGCCTACCGCCACAATCGGAGAGGACGGCAACCTACGAACCGCCTGACAAACCAGAACCCGTCCTTCCACTCGCACGCATCGCGGAGCCACCCACATCCACACAACCGCCGCTGCCCGCCAAACCAGCCCCTCCGCTGCTCGATCTCGACCCATTCGAGACCCCGCCCGTGCTCGAACTCGCCTCTGCTCCGACGCCCGAACCTCCCAAGGAACCCCCTGTCGGCGCGCTGCCGAGCCCTGTGATGGCTCCCGCTCCATCACCCCGGCAGACTCCGGAGCCGGTGCCAAGCGCCACGCCAGCAGCCCAACCCATCAAACCCTCTGCCATCGCCGTCGTCCCTCCGACTGGAACGCCGACACCGATTCCCAACCCGACACCGGCATTTCCCCCCACCTCGTCTGAGCCGATGGTTGCGAGAGCCATACCAGTCCACCCCCCACAAGAGGCCGGCGAGCGATCACAAAATTCGAACAACAGTCCCTACCAAGTTGCCGTGCTCACTCCCACGGCAAGCGAGGCGATCGACTACATAAAAAAAATAGCCGCCAGCGACCTCGCCCTCGCTGCGAATCTGGCCGCCTCACGGCGTGCCGATTGCGTGATGCGCTGGCTTGGCGATGCCGTAAAACCCTTCGAGCCGCTCCTCTCGGAGACACCTGGCAGTCCGGAGGCGCAAACCGTGGAAAAGCTCATCGTCGAGGCCCGCAATGAGCTTGTGGCCCTGCGAGAGGAACGCGAGATCCTCAAAACCTCTCTGAGCGAAATTCTCAAAGCACGCGAAGCGGACCGCATCGTTCTGGAGAAACAAATCCAAACCACGCGTCGGGACGAGTTGATGCGACGTATCGGGACCGGCGCGTGACGCCCAATGATTAATGGTCTGTCCTCGGAAGGGAGACTTTGGGAAGGGAGACTTTGGGTGCTTGGACCATGATTTTTTGAGTGACCTCAGCCGTTGCTCCTGAAACGGTTGTTTGATGCCGTTTGATATGGTCTTCAAACAGTGCCACGGCTTCTGATCGCTGAAGAAGCTTCTCGAGGGGGCCCAACTCCAAGCGGATATTGTAATCGCGGAAGTCGACACGCACCTTGCCGCGCGTCAAGAGCTGAATGACGACACCCAGAACATGGGCGCTGGATTGGCCCAGCTTCAAAAGAAAATCCTCGATCACCGCCTCCAGAAAAACTTCACGGGTTTCGGAAGTGGACCCGAGTCCTTCGTCGATAGACGTGCGGGTTTCCACAACACGAATTTGGGTGGCATCTCTGTCGAGGGCGGCTTTCATTCAGTAACGGCTTTGGATAACAACTCCTCAGCATCGAGACAATCATTTTCCAAATCGACCAATAGGCAGGGGGCCAACGCCATTCGAGAAACCGCTGGGGATGTGTTTTCCTCGAAAGATAGGCTCATTGTGTCAAGGGTTTTGAAAATTGTAATCTTGCAGTGATAGATTCGACGAGCTTGGGAGAGAAACCTTTAATGGAGAGCAGATCTTGAGGAGAGTCAATCGGTTTTTCTTGGCGGGAGGCGATGATCAGCTCGGCAAGTTTTTTTCCAATTCCGGGAATCGAACGAAGTTCTTCAGCTGTGGCTGTGTTGGGGTTTAGAATAAGGAGGCCTTTGGACTCTTGAAGCACCTGCTGGAGTTCGGCGGATTCGCGACGTTCCTCAGCACGGTCGGTGGCAAGTTCCTGCCAATTTGTAGCCGACCAGATACCCTTGCGTCCGGCGGCAGCGGTGAGTTCCGCATCGGAAAGGCGGTTCCGGTATTCATTGGCAGTAGTGCCATCGGGGAGTTGACGTGCCACGCCATAAGCACGGGCAAGACCCTCCTCCACGAGAAGGGTGGCGAGATCCCTCCCGTTCGGTGTGATCACAAAAGCGTAGGAGCGCTCCTTTTCACCGTTGCCCCGAGCGCCTGCAAATGAAGTGTGGATAGTGAAGGGGCTGGACAGCAGTTCGCGCGTGCGCTGTGCGGCTTGTTTTCCAAAATCCCTTGCCGTCTTCATAGATGAGGCCGCGTCAGTGTCCCCGATGCCGAAGTAGCGGCGCTGGGCACGGAGCCGTCGGGCCAACGTCTCGTCATTCACATGCCACTCGATGCAGTCAGCCCCGTAAAGACGCACCGTGATCTGTCGTCCATCGGGGAATTTGACGGGAAAACTGTCGCCGTCCGCCCAATCGGCCTCGACGAAAACGCAACCTGGAAAGGTCTGGAGCGGTTCATCAGCGATGAGGTGGAGTGAACACAGCAACAGCAAGCCAAAGGCAAGGTTTTTTTTCATAAATGTTCATAGGCGTTCTAAAGCAGGAAGGGAGTAATGCATTTTCAAGGCTTCCTTGTTGGCCTCGACCGATGCCGCATCAAGAAAGATGATTTTCGGATCTTCTTCGAACTCGATTTTGTGAAATCCATCCATGGGGTGCTTCACCGCGTCGGAGAGGTCTGCGATACTTTTAATCTGGCGGCCATTGAGCTTGGTCACGACAAGGTTTCCCAGGTCCTCGTAACCGGTCGAATCGGCTGTGGGCAGCACTTGTGAGAGAATGACGATACGACCGCGATCGGCGGGTAGTTCACATGGGAAAGTATCATAGTAAACAAGGCGCTGGGGCGCATTGGATGTCCACTTCATGCCCCATTCCTTGAGATACGGGCGGGAGAGCTCTGTAAAAACAAGGCCGCCGACGATGGCGTATTTCGGGGCCTCGTCCGCCAGGTGGATCGGGCTGGCGGAGTCGGACTGGTCGGTCGTCTTCATCAGAACCGGCAACTCGACAAAGGCTCCATCACGGAAGATTTGGAAAGACAGAGTCGTTCCAGGAGTTTTGACTGTATTCGTAAAATGGCTGAAGAGAATGCGACCGAAGTCGGGGTCCTCGTAGTTGCCATCTTGATCGATCGGCAGCCCGTCCACTGCGAGAAGAACGTCTCCTTTTTTGATTCCGGCAGCGGTCGCCGAACCACGTGGGGTGACCTCTGTGACATAGACTCCACCTGGCTCTTTGAGGCCAAGGTAGCGCCGAAGCTGGGGATCTCGCAGAGGAGAGAAGGACAGCCCCAGGCGTGCAAATCCTTGGGAGCCGGCTGAGTCGAGACTGGAAAGAAAATGTCGGATCACCGGCGTCGGCACAACATCAGCGGACTGATTCCGATTGTCGTAACGCATGACCATGCCAATCAAGCAGCCATCCCGCACCGCCGGGAGTGTGAAGCTTCCATCGCGCTGTTGGAGAGGAACTCCAAGTTTGAACAACAGAAGCGGCATGGACTCGGAAGGATAGCCTCCCACGCTGATAGAGGTGATCCGACCCGCCGTCTGAGCGACATCGCCATTTGGCTCGAGTTGGAGGATGGTTGCCTCGTCTCCAACGTGGAGAGGACCATCCAGGGGCAGATGCCGCAGGCCGTCGAGAAATGCAGGATCGGTCGGCTTCAAAACAGCAAGGTTGCAATCGTAATCAACTCGCTCGACGAAAGCCGGGGATTTCTCGGCGCTCGAGGGCTTTTCCAGTTCGATGTAGGTCGAGTTCGCGATGAGTTCGGCTGTGACAAGAATTCGGCCCCCATCGAGCACCACGCCGAGACCGCGGCGATTGAAAGGTGGCTTCTTGATCCAAGGCTGCAAAAAATCAAAGACTTGGTTTGTTGAATTGACCCGAAGCAGCGATTCGGCTGGTAGCGGAAGCTTTGTTTCACTCTTTGCGTCTCCGGCTTTGCACAAATCCCAAGGCAGCCAAACGAGACAGGCGAAAACAAAGGCTTCGATGAGTCGATGGGATTTCATTTTTCGAGATTTTTTTCCAGTTTGACCGCGTAGCGCTCCAGAATACGCGTGCGAGCCGCATCGATATCTTTTCTTCCCAAGACGAGAGGTCTTCCAGCGCCAACGAACTTGATGACGTAATAGTCGCAGGGCTCGTCAAAGGCCGCTGCGAGGTCCTCGAGGCGCTTCACCTGACGGCCATTGACCTCGTCCACGACAGAGAAGCGGAACTCCTCTGAGTAAGCGTTGATTTGGTCGGGCAGGATGTTCGCCAGCACCACGATCTCCGGGCGCTCTACGTGAAGCCCATCCTCGATGAAATAGTCGAAAAGGTAGTTCAGACGCTGATCGGAGGGATCGTAGGCATCCATGAAATTTTGATCGACTGGCTGGAAAACAAGACCTCCGATCACAAGAAAGCGGGGCTTCTCATCGTAGAGCAGGGAGTGGAGCTTGAACGGCCATGGCTCTTTGAGCGGGACGGTGAGCGTGAGAGGATGCCGATCGCGGAGAACATCGATGTCAACTTTTTCACCCTTGAATTTGCGCTCCACAACCTCATCCAAGGGGACAGTCTCGTTTTCGAAAGAAATCGTGCCATCGCTTGAAACCCGGTATCCATCGATTCTCAAAATCACATCCCCCGGCTTAACAATTCCGTCGGATGCTCCTCCTCTGTAAACACTGCACACTTGGACCCCTGAGTTATCATCTTCGATCCCCAAGGCTCGCCGGGCCGAGGGGTTGAAGAGGCTGTGATAGGTCAGTGCCAAATCCACATAGCGGTCGTAGTGACCATCCTTGACATCCTTCAAAAATCTTTGGATCACCGGCGTAGGAATCATGTAGCCCACATTCTGCGCGACATCGCCGCTGTAGCCTTGAAAGGCCACACCCACGACTTTGCCTTTCTGCATCACGGGACCACCACTGTTGCCGGGGTTGATTGCCGCATCGATCTGGATAGCCAGGTGGGAATCCATCCCCGTGTGTGAGTAGGTTTGAAAATCGATGCGCGAAACAATGCCTCGCGTCACGGAGAAACGGGAGCCGCCCACCGGATAGCCGTAAGCGGAGACGACGGACTCGATTTCCGGAATGCCTCCGAACTCAAGCGGCGACGTGCCCTTGAAAAAGTTGGGATTCTCCACGCTGAGAAGGGCCAGATCGCAATCGTGGCCGATGTGGATCACTTTAGCCTGGTAGGGATTCGGATCTCCCTCCTTCGAAACCGAAAGAAACCTGACGTTGCTGACGACGTGGGCATTCGTCAAAATGCGGTGCCCCTCGACGAGAAAACCCGCTCCCACAGCCGATGACACTTCGCCTGGACTCCACGGAGTTTTATAATTCGGTTCCTGTGCGGTTGCTTCGATACGGACGAGGCTTTTGGAAATTTCTATCGCGTTCAGCACGGGAAAGGTCGCGAGGAAAAGGAGAACTATGGAGAGCATGGAATACATCGTGGCAAGGCTTGCTGAACAGAGGACTTCGCGAAACAGGATTATCCGCCACTCACTTCATGCCCCAGGGGTGGTTTCAGGAGTTGACAGATTGGAGATCCCTGACACGGCGCTCCAGAAAGGCAATTCTGTCGAGGGCGGCGTTGAGTTCTGTTTGCTTCTGCAGAATGGCGGATTCAAGTTCGAGAATTTTGTCTTGAAGAGTTTTGTTGAGGATGGCTTCCCAACTCTTGGAGTCGTCCGACAATCCTGCGGGATTGGGAAAAAAGGCCGCATCCTGCATTCGCATCGCAACTCCCGTGCAGCAATTGATGATTTTCGTTTCCGCAGAAATTTCACCAACACTTAAAAATTCGAGCAAGGTCTCCGCTGTGGTGGGACCGTAGAGTGGCTGTCCAGGGACCTCAACCAACCAGTCCATTTGCAACTCTGCCAGAAGGGGCGCTTTGTTCCATGTGCGACCGTCATTCGAAATGGCATCCTGCGGGTGAATTTGCGCAGACAATGCCCACTCGCGAATTTGATCGAAGGACACGGGGCCGAAAATCTCTCCACCCGCGTGCTTGCGAAGATACCATTGAGGGGAGTTTCCAGTTGTCATGATCTCATTATCTTTCTCTCAGAGAAGAGGAGTTGCAAGCATTCATCAGAAAGACCACAAATCAAGTGCTCCCATGTTGCCGTGCGGGAGGAAACGGATTAATGGAAAACTATGGAAACCTCAGCGAATGTGATAAAGCAGGACAACGACACAGCGGTCCCCTTCTGGCGTGGCATTCTACTCGTCTCGATCGCATCGATCACTGTCGTGGCCTGCATATGGGGATCTCCACCACCAAAGAAATCGGAGCCAGGCGTCGTAATGAACCTGCCAGAAACGCTTGTCGGGCTGTGGGGGAGCGACCAACCGGTTTCGGAGTCCGAGAAAGTCATACTGCCCGCAGACACAGAATTTGCCAAAAAATTCTACTCGGACGGCTTGGGGCGCGACATCCACTGTCAGATTGTGCTGGCCGGAGCAGAAAAACGCAGCATTCATCGTCCAGAGGTTTGTTTGCCCGCTCAAGGGTGGACCATCAAATCCGCAGAAGTCCTGCCAGTGCAGAGAAACGATGGGAGCGTTTTGCGGGTCATGAAGCTGACCATCGCGAAGCCTGTCACACTACGCAACGGTGCTCAAAGGGAGCTGACATCCATTTTTTGCTATTGGTTCATCGGAAAGCACACCACAACACCACATCATTTCGTGCGCGTCTTCAAAACGAGTGTTGATATGCTGCTACATAACGTCAACCATCGCTGGGCTTACGTGATCGTCAATGCCCCCGTGTTGGAGGGGCTGACCCCAGGAGGCAAGAATCTCGAGGAGACAACCGCGATGGTTAAAACAGCCATTGCGGAGCTCGCCCCTCAGATCATGCCAGGCAACTAGAAAGCAGGGGCAATGCCCCCGTTTGCAGAGGGATTCCGATCAAAAATGAATCGCGTGGCCTTGTGAGGCGTGCGCGGCCTCGTGCACGGCTTCGCTCAGCGTCGGGTGGGCATGAATCGTGGCAATAATTTCCTCGTAGGTTGCTTCCAGATTGATAGCCAGGCCCAGCTCAGCGATCATTTCTGTGGCGTCAGCGCCGATGATGTGTGCTCCAAGGATCTCGCCATGTTTCTCACCGACGAGGAGCTTGACAAATCCCTCGCTCTCGCCGACCGCCAGAGCCTTGCCGCTGGCCATGAACGGGAACTTGCCAACCTTGAATTTCAGTCCCTTCTCGACTGCCGCGCGCTCGGTGAGGCCGACACTGGCGACCTGAGGTTGGCAATAGGTGCAGCCAGGAAAGACGGTGACTTTTTTCGGCTTCTTGCCTGCAAACATACCTTCGACGCACTGGACGGCTTCGTAGCTGGCCACATGCGCGAGCCATGGCGGCCCGATGATATCGCCCGCGCCATAGATGCCCTTGACGCTCGTCTCGTAGCTGTCGCTGGTCTTGAGATAACCTTTGGCATCGGTCTCAAGCTTCACGCCTTTCGGCATCAGAGGCGAAACACCGATCGCAACCAGCGCGATGTCGGCTTCGAGGGTTTCTGTGGCTTTGCCACTCACGGTGAGGCGCACGCCTTGGTTCGTCGTCTCGGCTTTGTCGACCTTTGTGCCGGTGAGCAGCTTGATGCCCTGCTTGGCGAGGGATTTTTCGAGAGCCTGACTGACCTCGCTGTCCTCGACCGGAAGAATATTCGGCATCATTTCAACCACGGTCACCTTTGTGCCGAAGGCATTGAAAAAATACGCAAACTCGATGCCGATAGCACCGGCTCCAATGATGATGATCTCTTTCGGCTGAGCTTCCAAGACCATGGCTTGGCGGCTGCCGATCACGCTCTTTCCATTGAACGGGAAGCCGGGCATCTCGCGGCTCACAACGCCCGTGGCGATGAGGATTTTTGCGGCCTTGTGCTCGGATTTTTTACCATCCTTGTCGATGACTTCCACGACTCCGGATTTTGGAATTGCGGCCTCGCCGCGGATGTAATCGACCTTGTTTTTCTTGAAGAGCATTTCGATGCCTCCCGCGAGCCGGTCGGCAACCTTGCGACTGCGGCCGATCACTTTGTCCCACTCGTAGGAGAGCCCTTCGACTTTCAAACCAAAGTCACCGGCGTGGTTTTTGATCGTCTGGTAAACCTCGGCATTCTTCAGGAGCGACTTCGTGGGAATGCATCCCCAATTGAGACAGGTGCCGCCAGCGCGGTCCATTTCGACCACCGCGACTTTTTTACCGAGTTGTCCCGCGCGGATCGCACCTACGTATCCCGCAGGTCCGCCGCCTACCACGATCAAGTCATATTCAGCCATAGGTTTTATATTGAGGACCAATACTGCTTGCATTCCGATCGTCTTGCAAACCCAATGGATGGATTTTTGCAATTGACTTGGTTGAGACACACAACCCACTTATGACCGGAATGAGACGGGTTTTTGCATTTTTTTTGGCGCTGCTCGGCATGGCAGAAGCCGCTCCACTACGCGTTGCCTCGCTGAGCACAGTGATGTCCGACTTGGCTGGTCAAGTAGGCGGAGACCGGGTGACGATCACTGAGATCGTCAAGTCTGGAATCGACCCCCACATTTACGAGCCAACGCCAGGAGATCTCAAAATCATGACTCATTCCCAAATCCTGCTCGCGAGCGGCCTGGGTTTTGAAAGTTACCTCGAAAAGATCCGACCCGGTCTCGAAAAATCAGGCGTCCGCGTCGTGGTTGGAGGAGATGTCGTAAAGCCGATCGAGGCGGCTTGCGGGAACGATGAAGACCACGATCACTCGCACGCACACAGTCATAACTCCACCGATCCTCATTGGTGGCACAGCATTCCGAATGTCCAAGCCGTGGCCTCCCGGATCTGCAACGCTTTCATTACTGCCGATCCCGAAGGCCGGGCCACCTACGAAACAAATACCAAAAACCTCCAGATCCGCCTCGCCGCGCTCTCCAAATGGGTCCGGATGCAAGTCGCCTCACTCCCCAAAGCGAACCGCATCCTCGTCACATCCCACGATGCGCTGGGATATTTTGCGAAGGACAATGGCTTTGAGATTTTTGCGGTGCAGGGCATTTCCACATCCGACCAGCCCTCCTCGCGGAAAGTGAGAAACCTCATCGAGGAAATCAAAGCCCGAAAGGTCAAAGCGATCTTCGCCGAGAATATCGAAAATCCCAAGGTGCTTGAGCAAATCACCAACGAAACGGGCGCGAAACCCGGCGGCGTGCTCTACGCGGATGGGCTTGGAATCGGCGTGGCGGCAACTTACGAAAGCATGATGAAAAGCAATGTCTCGACCATCGTGGAGGCGTTGAAATAAGCCGTGCGTGGGTTCCCGCTTCTGCGTCTCTTTTTGGTGGTCGCCGCCCTCGCGCTTCTTGGTGTGCCGGTTTGGCTCCTCACAAGTCCCGCCCCGTCAGCGCCGCCTCCGGCCTCTGCCCCGATCCAGCCCGAAACAATGGCCGTTTACGAGGTGTTGCTCACCGCGTCCGCTCCGGCCCGCTTGGCCGTGCGTGTTGCCAATCAGCCCTCCGTGGAATCCGCTGGCTCTTCAACCGCGCTACCGGCCTCTTTCACGATGAATGCCGCCCAACCGGAGGACATCGCCGTTTCGGGAAACTTCGACCCCGCCGATGGAAACTCCGCCCTGCGCGTCGAGGTGCGAGTCGCAGGGAAAACCCTCGCTGATTCGACCTTCTGGGGAACCGGACTTGTGGAGGATGTGGTGACAATTTCCAAACCATGAGCCACAAACTCCACCTTGAAGATGTGACCGTGAGCTACAACCGCATTCCGGCGGTGCACCATCTCGATGCCACCCTCTGCTGCGGTTCCTGCGTTGCGCTGCTCGGACCCAACGGCGCTGGCAAGACCACGCTCTTAAAGGCCATCGCCGGCCTGCTCCCGCTTGAAACCGGGCGCATCGCATTTCGGGGGCACCAACTCGAAGGCACTTCCGGCCGAGAGATCGCCTATGTGCCCCAGCGCGAGGCGGTGGACTGGGATTTCCCCATCACGGTGCGCGGTCTTGTCGAGATGGGACGCTACCCCGCCTTGGGGAAATGGCGTCGCTTCGGTGCCGAGGATGAGGCAGCCGTCGACGAGGCGCTCCACATTTGCGATTTGGAAGATCTCGCCGATCGCCAGATTTCCGCCCTCTCCGGAGGCCAGCAGCAACGCGCCTTCCTAGCACGGGCCTGGGCACAAAAAGCCGATATCTACCTGCTCGACGAGCCATTCACCGGCCTCGACCGGAATGCCGTGGACGCATTTGCCCAAGCCTTGCGCCGCCTGCGCGAGGCCGGCAAACTCGTCATGGCTTCGCACCACGATCTGAAAAACGTGGAAGAGCTCTTCGACCACATCCTGCTGCTCAACGGCGAACTCGTGGCCTGCGGCCCGACCGCCGAGGCGTTCACCAAAGAGAACCTCGACCGCGCCTACGCCGTGCATGTTTTCAGCGGCCACGCCCACCACCACTCATGAACTGGATTCTGGAACCCTTCGAATACGACTTCATGCGCCGCGCCCTGCTGGCCTGCGTGCTGGTGGGCTTCACGAACGGATTCCTCGGCGCCTTCGTGGTGATCCGCCGCCTCGCCCTGATGGCAGACGCCCTCTCCCACTCCCTCCTGCCCGGCCTCGCCCTGGCAGCGATCCTCGTTGGTCTCTCACCGGTGGGCCTGCTTTTTGGAGGTCTGTTGGCCGCAGTTTTCGTCGCACTTGGCGGCCACCTGATTTCAAGAAGCTCGCGACTCAAGGAGGATACGGCCATAGCCGCGCTCTACATCATCGCTTTCGCGATCGGCATCGCACTCATCAAATACGCCGGAGTCAAGGTCAGCCTCGACCATTTCCTGTTCGGAAACATCCTCGGCGTCGGCGACAGCGACCTCAGGACGAGTTATGCGATCACCTGCGTGGCGATGATCCTGCTCGTGGCATTTCAGCGTCCGCTCCTGCTCACGATTTTCGAATCCTCCGTCGCAAAAACCCAGGGCATTTCGGTGGGAATGTTACTCGGAATGCTGATCTTGCTCACGGTCCTGGCCATGGTTTCCTCGCTCCAGGCGGTCGGAGTTCTCCTCTCACTCGGACTGTTGATCCTGCCTGCCTCGACGATCTATCTGCTCAGCGACTCCTTCGACACCATGCTCTGGGGCGGTGCGGCACTCGGGACCCTCGGTGCGATTTCCGGATTGCTTGTCTCGTTTTGGGCAAACATCCCCTCCGGCCCGGCCATTGTCATGATCCTCGGGCTTTTCTTTCTCATCGCCTACCTTTTCAGCCCCCGCTACGGCATCATATCCCGCCACTTCAAACGCCGCCACCTCCACGAGGAATCCCTCGAACGCTGGGAAAAAAAGTAGGGATTTGCTGGAATTCCGGACCTTTGGAAGGCGGACTACTTTCGGCAACTTTCAAGCACCCAGGCTTTGTAGGCCTCGAAAACGCGGGCGGCTTTGAAGGTCGCTATTTCGGGGGTCTCGTAGGGGTGCAGAGTGCGAAGTTCGGCTTCGAAAGTGGCTGTGGAGAGTTCGGGAATTTTGAAAATGACCACGACCTCGGCGGCCTCTTCAATGGCATCTTTCCAGCGGTAAATCGACTTCGCTCCTGGAATGATCGTGCCGCAGGCGGCGGATTTCTTTTCGACAAGCTGACGGACGATGGCTGCGGCCGTCGCCTCGTCGGGGAGGGTGGTGATGACGAAAAGGATCATGCCGCAACCGGTGCGGGTTCGCGTGTGATCCAACCGCCGCCGACGACGACATCGCCATCGTAAAAGACAGCCGCCTGGCCGGGAGTGATGGCCCGTTGCGGGGTGTCGAGTTGAATCCGGGCCTTGCCGCCCGGCAGGGCCTGCACTGTGGCATCGGCGCCGGGATGGGCGTAGCGGATTTTCACCAAGATGCGTTCGGATTCGGCGGGTTCGCCGCGCAGCCAGTTGGTGCGGTCCACCTCGAAGCTTTCGCGCACGAGGTCCTCCTCGTCGCCGACAATCACGCGGTTCGTGTCGGGATCGATGTCGATGACATAGCGTGGTCGTGGCGAGCCGCCCGGGAGGCCCTTGCGCTGGCCGATCGTGAACATTTCAATGCCCTCGTGATCGGCAATGAAGTTGCCCTTGGTGTCGTAAATTCCGCCTTTGTGAAACTCGCCCTCGCCGAGGTGTCCCCGCAGGAAGGCCTTGTAGTCGTTGCCGGGCACGAAACAGATTTCCTGGCTGTCCACCTTATCGGCGACCTTCAATCCCAGTTCCCGCGCGATCTCCCGGATTTCTGGCTTTTCCATACCCCCGAGTGGTGTGAGGGCGTGCTGGAGTTGGTCCTGGCCAAGGCTGAAAAGGAAATACGACTGGTCCTTGCGGGCGTCGCGGCCTTTGCGCAGGACGGCGTGGTTATCATGGTGGTCGATGATGGCGTAGTGGCCGGTGGCGATGAAGTCCGCGCCGAGCGAGCGGGCCTTCGTGCGGAGGTTGCCGAATTTGAGGCGTTCGTTGCACATCACGCAGGGATTCGGCGTCCGGCCTTTTTTGTATTCGCTGGCGAAGTAGTCGATGACGATTTTTTCGAAGTTATCCGCCTCATCGACGACATAGTGGGGAATGCCCAGCTTGTGGGCGACGCCGCGCGCATCGGCGATGGCCGAGGGCCCGCAGCATTTGTCCTCGGCGCGCGAGATGCAGTCCTGCGGCCAGACTTTCATGGTCACGCCGATGACATCCCATCCATCGCGCAGCAAGAGAGCTGCCGCGACACTGGAGTCCACACCACCGCTCATCCCGAGCAGCACCCTTCTGCCATTTCCTTTCATGGCTTTGAGCATAAGGAGCGTTGCTGGTCGCGTCAAACCACCGGCGCGAAGGTGGACGCGATTCTTGCGAAGACGGAGGTTCCCGATTATCAATACGGCAGCGCTGGGAACGAGACGCGGAGCCGCATTTCCCTCCTTCGCTCTCATATGGCCACGGATTTCTCGAACAAAGACAATTTCATCAACCGCGAACTGAGCTGGTTGGAGTTCAACCAGCGCGTGCTCGACCAGGCATTCGACGACTCCAATCCGCTTCTCGAACGCCTGAAGTTTCTTTGCATCGTGAGTTCCAACCTGGACGAGTTTTTTGAAGTGCGGGTGGCCGGCTTGAAGCAACAGCAGCAGACCGCCACGCAGGATACCGGGCCTGATGGACTCTCCCCCTCCGAGACTCTGGCGAAGGTGAGTAGCCGTGCGAGGAGGATGGTGGATGATCAATACCGCTGCTGGCGCGAGCAGATCGCGCCAGCGCTGGAACAGGAGAAAATCCGTTTTCACAACTACCCCGAGGTGCCCGACTCCGAGCGGAAGTATTTCGAGAAGTTTTTCCGGGAGACGGTTTATCCGGTTCTGACACCACTTGCCGTCGATCCGGCGCATCCGTTTCCCCAGCTTTTGAACAAGAGTCTGAATGTGATTGTGGAGTTGGAGGGGGAGGATTTGACCACTGACATCGCCGTGGTGCAGGCCCCCCGCATCTTGCCGAGGGTCGTTCCATTCGCTTCGAGGACCGACGGGGACGATTATGTTTTTCTGGGAAACATCATTCAGGCCCATGTGCAAACACTTTTCCGAGGCGTGAAAGTCAAGGGGACGCATCTCTTCCGGGTCACTCGCAACAGCAACTTGTATGTGGATGAGGAGGAGGCCAGCAATCTGCTCCATGCGATCGAGGAAGAGTTGCGAAAGGTCAAGCGCGGAGCGGCCGTGCGCCTCGAGGTGAAAGAGGATTGTCCCGAGCATGTGCTTCGCCGGCTGCTCGATATTTTCAATCTTGAGGAGGGGGATGTCTTCCGGATCAACGGTCCGCTCAATTTCTCGCGTCTCATGCCGCTGGCGCTGCAGTTGGACCGGCCCGATCTGCGCCACAAGCGCTTCACGCCCTGCTCCGTGGTTTCCTTGGACACCGAGGCGGACTTGTTTTTCCACATCCGCAAGGGTGACATTCTTCTGCACCATCCTTATGACAGCTTCCAAACGGTTGTGGATTTCCTTGCGCAAGCTGCGGAGGACCCGCAGGTGCTGGCGATCAAGCAGACGCTCTACCGGACCAGCTCGGACTCGCCGATCGTGCAGGCTCTGATAACGGCCGCGAGGAACGGCAAGCAGGTCACGGCCGTCATCGAATTGAAGGCGCGCTTCGACGAGGCGGCGAACATCCAGTGGGCTCGAATGATGCGCGAGGCGGGCGTGGATGTCGTTTACGGCGTGACTGGTCTCAAGACCCACGCCAAGGCCATGTTAATCATCCGCAGCGAGGGTGAGCGCATCCGCCGCTATGCCCACATGGGCACGGGGAACTACCATCCCTCGACGGCGAAAATTTATACCGACCTGAGTCTGCTGACTTGCCGCGAGGAGCTGACCAGCGAGCTGGCGGAAACCTTCAACTGCCTGACCGGCGTGTCGCGTTTTCCCCCGATGAAGGAGCTTCTGGTGGCGCCGTGGTCGCTCTACGAGGGCTTTCAGGAACTCATCGAAAACGAAACCGGCCACGCTTGGGCTGGGCGCCCGTGTGGGATTTTTGCCAAGGTGAACTCACTTGTGGAGGAAGGCATCATCGAAGCGCTTTACCGTGCCTCGGCAGCTGGCGTGCCGATCCGTCTCCTGGTGCGAGGGATGTGTGCCATCAAGGTCGGCATTCCCGGCGTGAGCGAGAAGATCGAGGTTCGCAGTCTGGTTGGCCGGTTCCTTGAGCACAGCCGCATTTTCCATTTTGTGAATGGCGGCGAGAACCGCATCCTGCTGGGTAGTTCGGACTGGATGCCGCGCAATCTATTTCGCCGCGTCGAGACTGTTTTTCCCGTAACTTCGCCGGGAATGGTGCGCCATGTGGAAGAGATTTTGGACTGGTTCTGGCGCGACAATGTCAAGGCCCAGGTCATGCAGCCCGATGGCACCTACCGTTTCCGAGAGCGCCGGGAGGGGGAGGCCCCGTTTGACGCGCAGGCCGAGTTTCTCGCCGATGCCCAGAGGCGTCGTAAAAACCAAGCCAAGGCGCTTGAACGCTGAGCGCGGCAATATTGCAGTGCGCCGCTGATATTGGTATTTTTTGCCGTATGCCAAACTACGACTATGAATGCGAAAAGTGCGGAAAAACCTTTGAGGTCTTTCAATCGATGAAGGACAAGGCGTTCGAGACCTGTCCGGAATCCTCCTGCCGCATGGAACAATGGGGTCAAGGCAAGGTGCGGCGTTTGCTGGGCACAGGAGCGGGATTGATCTTCAAGGGTTCCGGATTTTACATCACCGACTATCGCAGCGAGGGCTACAAACAGGCCGCCAAAAACGACAGCGGCGCAGCGGCTCCCAAGACCGAGTCGAAGCCCGCAGCACCCGCGGCGGCGCCTGCACCGGCATCCACTCCCAAAACATGAAGGTCTGCACGGCCTGCGAGGCGGAAAATGACGACACGCGCATCTTTTGCCTGAATTGCAGGGAGCGTCTTCCCCAAGCCCAGCCAGGCTCTCCATCGGGCTCCATCCAGACATCCGCAGGGGCATCCGCTCCACCCCTTCCTTCAGGGGTGATCGCCAAAAAGCCCGCTCCACGCAAAATCCCCCAAGCCCGCCGCCGCCTTTCGAGTCTGATTTGGACTTTTCTCGTCTTGGGTGTTTTGTCCGGTCTTGTATTCGCGATTTATCTCGTGGCGCAGAGGCCTGATGACATCTCGCCGCCTGTGCAAAAGGATGCGGCGGCTTCCGCTGCGCTGGCGTCTTTTTTTCAAAAGGCCTCCGTCACTCCCGGCGGGGCTTGGATGGGCAGCGAGGATTCGATCAACCGGTTTCTTCTGGAAAATGTGCATCTGGTTCCCGTTTCCGCGCCTCTGGGTCTGCACACGGAATTCAAACGCTGCTATGTCGAGTTGCGCGACGGGCGTCTGGATTTTGTCATGGAGGAATCGCTCCAAGGCCATCCGCTCTATTTCTCACTCGTTCTGGAACCCTATTCGGTTGATGGCGATCTCAAGGTCCGCTTTGTCGGGGCCTCGCTTGGCAAGCTTCCCGTTCCAGCGCGGCTCGTTCCTTTTTTGATCGGTATCTGGAGGCCGTGCTTCGATTCCCTCGGCGCGATCATGGACGCTCTGGATTCCGCCAGCGCCGCCTCGGTGACGCCGAAAAATCTCGTCATTCGATGGCCTGGAAAAAGGCGACTTTGATCTTGCTGGCTGCAGGAGTCCCGCTCCTCTTCGCCGAGCCGGCGCGTGTCGCCAATGCTTCGCTTGCCGCCTCCTCATCAAGCCGGAGTGGAGTGTTTATCGCCTACTCGCAAGACCGGAATCTTCGAAACCAAATGCTCCGCTCCGCCGAGAGTGTGATGGTCGAGTGGGAGAAAATCCACAGCACCGGGGCTGGATTCTCCGCGCCGATTATTTTGAACGACAAAACATCCGCGCCCCCGCCGAAGGGTGTCGGGCCTGTTGTGCCTTTGATTTTTGAAACTGAGGTGGGCATGAAAGCGCAGGTCGATCTCTACGATGCGACCGCGATACGCAGCGGGGCGTTTGATGCGGGCGTCTTCACAGCTCTGGCGCTCCAGTTCATGCATGGTGAAAAACCGCTCCAAACGGGTAGAGCCCTCGCAATGCCTCCGGGCTGGTTCATCGAGGGCCTTGCTGAGGAGGTGAGGCGCTCGCGGGATGGCGTGCCCGAGGGAATTTACTCCGCTCTGTTCCAAACTGACAGGCCTCCCGATCTTGAAGCCTTTTTAAGAATGAAACCCGGGATTCTGGATGCGGCGTCAATCGTCATTTATCGTGCCCAGGCTGTTTCCCTCCTGCGTATTTTAAAGAAATCGAAAGAAGGCCAGAGTGGCTTTGTTGCTTGGCTCGATCCCACTTCTCCATCGAAGACCGACTCGGACCGGATTCTGGCGGCCTTCCCTTCACTGGGTAGCAGATCCAACCTCACCAAACTTTGGACTCTTGATCTCGCCGGGAGTTCCAATCCACCAACCATGGCATCGCTCACCGTGAAGCAGAGCGACGCAGAGCTGGCAGATATTTTGGACACCGTCGGCGGACCCGAGAAAATCGGCGAGTCGGCCCGCGCGCGCGGAGGCGCCTATCTCCTTCGCGAATGCACCGTGCGGCTGTTCAACCTGGAATTCCGGGCACACCCGCTTTTGCAACCTGTCGTGAGCGGTTATCGGGAGCTTGCCATGCAGTTGACTCGCCGCCCCAAGAGCTCAACCTCCCGTCAGATCGAGCAACTCGAGAAGCAACGCCAATTTGTCACCGAAAGAGCCGAGAAAATCGCGGACTACCTCAACTGGTTCGAAGTCGCCCGCCTTGATGCCCCACCGTCAGAATTCCACCAAGCGAGACAGGACAATGACAGGGGATCGAAATCAACCCCCTACTCGCTCCATCTGGACAGCATCGAAGCCAGAGGTTGGTGAGGCCAAAAAGCGCTATGCGGTTATGGGATCCTTGAGGGAGGCTTAGCAGGCTGCAGGAAGACGCTGCCAAGTATTTTTCCATTCACGGAGGGATTGGCGGAATTGCTCGCCAGCCTCTTGCATACTCCTGCGGAGTTCGGCCATTTCGCGGCGCGAAATTTCCGTTTTTCCAGCTACAGCGGCACGGTATTCCACGAGCAGATCCTCCCAGCGAAGGAGAGCTTCATCCATGCGGGCGCGGGCGCTTTCGACCATGGCATGGATCGAGTCGGAGATTGGGCTGGGCTGGGCCAGCAATTTCGCTTGGAGCAGTCGGTCCTGCTCCGCAATTTGGGCTTTCAGGATTTTTTCCTCCGGAACTGTGCGAAGATTGCTGGCGAGGCCGATTTTGTTCAGGAGCCAGATCATCCATTTCGTGGGATCATACTGCCACGGTTTCACGCCATTGCGGTAGTCGTGTTGAAACTCGTGGTGAAAGTTGTGATAGCCCTCGCCAAAAGTGAAGATCGCCATAAGGAAGCTGTCGCGAGCGGAGCAGTGGCTCGAATAGGGCCGGTCGCCAATCCAGTGGCATAGCGAGTTGATGCAGAAGGTGGAGTGATGGACCAGAACCACACGGGCGAAGCCGGAAATCAAGAAGGCTCCGAGTGCGGCGTTGGCACCGCCGTAAATGTATCCAATAATCGCTGGAAGGGCAAAGCTCATGAAAATAGCGATGGGGACGTAGTATTCATGCTGCAACCAGGCGAGGCGGTCTTTTTGCAAATCCCGCACCCAAGTGAGCGGCGTATCCGGCCCACGGCGGAACAGCAACCAGCCAATGTGGGCATGGAAAAGCCCACGCGAGATGTCGTAGGGATCGTCGTCGTGGTCGACGAACTTGTGATGGCGCCGGTGGTCGGCGGACCAAGCCAGGGCGGAACCTTCAAAGGCAGCCGCCCCGAAGAGCAGAGTGTAGAGCTTCACAAGCGGATTCGCCTGGAAAGTCAGGTGCGAGAAAAGGCGATGGTAGCCGAGCGTAATGCTCATACCTGTCGAAAAGACGAAGAAAAAAAACAGCGCCACTTGGAAGAAGTTGAGACCGTTTTGCCAGATGTAGAGCGGAACGGCCGTGCAGGTGACGATAAAAGTCCCGATGAGGAAGAGGCTGTTGGTGACGCGGATTTTGCTGAGAATTTTTTTCATGTCAGGGATTTTGGGCAGCCAATTTTCAAGGCTACCGGGGTGTTCGTGGTATTGAAGGAACCTTGAACAGGTGTCATCTTCGCGAATTTCGAGACTTTTGCAAGTGTGGTGTCTTGCAAGGCGCCGCCAAACCGATAAGGTGTTTGATTTCCAACTATGAGCCAGACGCTACTCGACAAGGTGTGGGCCGCCCACACCGTCCGCACTCTCCCGAATGGAGCCACCCAACTTTTGATCGGCACGCACCTCATCCACGAGGTTACCAGCCCGCAGGCCTTCGGAATGTTGCGCGATCTGAATCTCAAAGTCCTTTACCCATCACGCACCTTTGCCACAGTGGATCACATCGTGCCCACAGATGAGCGCGCCGAGCCATTCAGCGACGATCTGGCGGATGCGATGATCAAGGCCCTCCGTGCGAACTGCGCTGAGAATGGAATCACCTTTTTCGACCTTCCCACCGGCAAGCAGGGCATCGTCCACATCGTGGGTCCCGAGCAAGGAATCACCCAACCCGGCACCACGATCGCTTGCGGCGACTCGCACACATCCACACACGGAGCGTTCGGCGCGATCGCTTTCGGCATCGGCACCAGCCAGGTGCGCGATGTCCTCGCCACCCAGACCATGGCGCTCCACAAGCCCAAGGTCCGCCGCATCAATGTGAACGGAAAACTCAGTCCCGGCGTTTATGCAAAGGATGTCATTCTGCACATCATCCGCAAACTCGGGGTGAACGGCGGTCTCGGCTACGCCTACGAATACGGGGGCACAACCTTCGACGCCTTCACCCAAGAGGAGCGGATGACCGTTTGCAACATGTCGATCGAGGGCGGTGCCCGCGTGGGTTATGTGAACCCCGACGAAACGACATTTGAGTATCTCAGAGGTCGCCCCTACTCGCCGAAGGGCGCAGATTGGGATGCCGCAGTGGCCCGCTGGAAGGCAACCGCGTCCGATCCCGATGCGAACTATGATGATGTCGTAACCTTTGACGCTGCCGATATCGCACCAACCGTGACTTGGGGCATCAACCCCGGTCAGGCGATTTTCATTCATGAAAATGTGCCGTTTCCGAACGATGTTCCGGAGAAAGACCGCTCGACCGCCGAAGAGGCGCTCGCGCACATGCTTCTTAGGTCCGGCAGCCCAATCAAAGGCACGAAAGTCGATGTCGCTTTCCTTGGCAGCTGCACGAACGGCCGCCTGAGCGACCTCCAGGAAGTCGCCCGCCACATCAAAGGTCGCAAGGTCAATAAAGGGGTCAAGGCCATCGTCGTCCCGGGCTCACAAGGCGTCGCCAGTGTCGCCGAGAGCATGGGTCTGGCCGAAATCTTCCGCGAGGCCGGCTTCGAATGGCGTGGGGCCGGATGTTCAATGTGCCTCGGCATGAACCCCGATAAACTCGTGGGCGAACAGCTCTGCGCCAGCTCGAGCAACCGCAACTTCAAAGGCCGCCAAGGCAGCCCGACCGGCCGCACCGTCCTCATGTCACCACTCATGGTCGCCGCCGCCGCCATCTCGGGAGAAATCTCCGACGCCCGCGAGGTCTTCGGCATCAACTAAAACCCATTTCGCATTCCACATTCCACATTTCGTATTCCTGAAAAAACCATGGCTCTCGAAAAAATCACCCAAGTCGGCGGACGCGGCGTTTATGTGCCCGGCGACGACCTCGACACCGACCGCATCATCCCGGCCCGCTTCATGAAGTGCATCACATTTGACGGGCTCGGCGAATTCGCCTTCTACGACGCCCGCGCCTTCGCCAAGGCCGAGGGGCAAACCCACCCGCTCGATGACGCCCGCTTCACCGGCGCCAGCATCCTGCTCTCCGGCTCCAACTTCGGCTGCGGCAGCTCCCGCGAGCACGCCCCGCAGGCGCTCTACCGCTTCGGCATCCGGGCGATCATCGCCGAGAGCTTTGCCGAGATTTTCTTTGGAAATTCCATCACACTCGGCATGCCCTGCGTGGTAATGAGCGGCGAGAACATCCGCTCTGTCGCCAAACTCATCGAATCCGACCCCGCCGCCCTCCTCACCCTCGACCTCACCGAGAAGAAGCTCTCCATCGCCGACGTCGACTTTTCCATCACCATCGCCCCTCACGCCCACGAGGCACTGGTCACTGGCAAATGGGACGCCATCGCCGACCTCCTTGAGGGGATCGACGCCGTTCGCACCCGTGCGGCGACCCTCCCCTACATGGCCGCATAAGGTTGTTTCGGGCATTTTTTACAAATCAAAACGCTTGCGCCACAGCATGACCTGTGAATGCAATACATTGATTATAAGTAATTAATTTGGATTAATCTTTTCAAAATCAAACGTTCCACTTTGCACTGTGGGGCATTGTCCTTTAGGCTGGGCCTTTACCAATATGTCATCTTTGACGCTAGAAATTACATTTATCTTCTTGCTGCTCTTCGCGAACGGCATTTTTGCCATGGCTGAAATCGCCGTGGTCACCGCCCGCAAAGCTCGGCTCAAGAGCATGGCAGAAGACGGGATGAACGGCTCGAAACTCGCTCTCGCTCTGGCCAATTCACCGGGAAAATTTCTCTCCACCGTGCAGGTGGGCATCACATTTGTTGGCACACTGGCCAGCGCGTTGGGCGGTGCGAACATCTCCAACAGCCTGGCCTCCGCGCTGAAAAAAATCCCAGCTCTGGAAAACTATGCCGAAGCCATCGCCCTGACGGTCGTGGTTGCTGCGATCACCTACCTGTCTGTGATTATCGGTGAGTTGGTTCCCAAGCGCATCGCCTTGAACAACCCGGAGCGCATCGCATCCGCTCTGGCCCGCCCCATGAACAGCTTGGCGAAGCTTTTTTCCCCATTGGTGAATTTGCTCAATGTCTCCAGCGATTTCCTCATGGCCGCCCTCGGAATCCGCAAGCCGAAGGAGTCCGTCGTCTCCGAAGAGGAGGTCCGGGTCCTCATCGACGAGGGCTTGAGCGCGGGCATTTTCAAGAAAGCCGAAAAAGACATGGTCGAGGGCGTTTTCGAACTCGATGAGCAGACGGCCGGCGACCTCATGACGCCGCGCGCCCGCATGATTTGGCTCTCATTGGATGACCCGGATGAGGAAAACTGGCGTCGCATCGCAGGCAGCGGTCATTCCCACTTCCCGGTCTATCAGGGCACACGGGACAATGTGATCGGCATGGTCAGCGTGAAGTCTCTCTGGGCAAACCTTTCTCTCGCGGGCCGCGTCGAACTCCGCGCCCTCGTGACTCCCCCCAACTATGTGCCGACGGCCATGCCTGCCGGGAAGCTGATCGAGGCATTCAAAAAGACCGGCAAACACATCGCGCTTGTTGTCGATGAATTTGGCGGATTGCAGGGAATTGTAACACTCAACGATGTCATGATGGCCATCGTCGGCAACCTTCCCGAGCGGGAGCAACGACACGACCCGAAGGCCGTGCTGAGGCAGGATGGCACTTGGATCGTGGATGCGATGCTCGACATCGACGAAACCAAAACGAGCCTGGGCATCGATAAGGACTTGCCAGGCGAGGACGACAACCGCTACTCGACCCTCGGCGGATTCCTGCTCCACCAGATCGGCCACATTCCGCGCGAAGGGGAAAAATTTACTTGGGACCGATTCGAATTCGAAGTCATCGACATGGACCGCCAGCGCATCGACAAGGTGCTCGTCACCGCGAAGGCGCTCAAGGAAGACAAATCGACCGAAGAAGAGGACGACGAGGCTAAGGCATCCAGCGAGGATTGACGGGAGCGTTCAGGCCGTCAACCGCTCGGCCGCCGTGACGCAATTCGACATGAGCATGGCGATGGTCATCGGCCCCACGCCACCCGGCACAGGAGTGATGGCCGCGCACTTGGACGCAACAGCCTCGTAGTCCACATCGCCGACGAGGCGGTAGCCTTTGGGATTCGCCGGATCATCCAGGCGATTGATACCCACATCGATGACGACCGCGCCTTCTCGGATATGCTCGGTTCCGAGAAAATGCGGGCGCCCGATGGCGGCGATGACAATATCCGCGCGGTGCGTCACCTCGGCGAGGTTGCGCGTGCGGGAATGGGCGATCGTCACGGTGGCATCGCCGCCCGGTCCGCGCTTCATCAGGAGGAGAGCCATGGGTTTTCCAACAATCATGCTGCGTCCCACCACGACCGCATTCTTGCCGGCAGTGTCGATGCCTGCCTCTTGCAGCAACCGGATGCAGCCCAGCGGGGTGCAGGGCACAAAGCCAGTCGGATCTTCCATTGCCAGCTTGGCGACATTCACCGGATGGAATCCATCGACATCCTTGCGAGGATCAATCGCCAACACGACGTCGGCCTCCTTGATCTGCGGCGGCGGAGGGGACTGCACAAGAATCCCGTGAATGGCCGGGTCGGCATTGAGTTCGGCAACCAGGGCCAACAGGGTCGCCTGACTTGTGTCGGCGGGAAGTTCATGTTTCACGGAATGCAATCCCAGCTCGGCGGCTTTGCGATCCTTCGAGCGCACATAGGCGCGGGATGCGGGATCGTCGCCCACAAGCACCACGGCGAGCCCAGGGCGAATTCCCCGCTCCGCCAAGGCGACAAGGCGGGTCTTTGTTTCTTCCAACACTTTTGCGGCGACCGCCGCTCCATCAATCCGCTGCATGTTTCAAAAGGTTCTCCAATTGTTTTCGTTTCGTTTCGAACTCCTCCGCCGTCAATTCGGCAGAAAGGATGATTGCAGAATCGATCGTGACGGACACCCTGGAAAAAGGCAACGGGATGATGAATCCATCCCAGGTTTTCATTCGCACGCACCGCGAGAACGAGGCATGAAGAGGAACAATCCGTGCGCCGGTGGACTGCGCCAACAGGATAACGCCTGGCCCGAGCGAGTAGCGAGGGCCACGCGGACCGTCGGGAGTGACCGCGATATCACGCCCTCCGCGAATCAGACGGACCAACTCGAACAACGCCTGCGAACCCCGGCGGGAACTCGATCCGCGCACCGCCTCCATGCCGAAGGCTCCCACCAGGCGGGCCAAAATCTCGCCGTCCTTGCTCGGGCTGGTGAGCACAGTGACGCCGGGGCGTTTTTTAGGGTATTTGCGGTCGAAGGCGAATGTGATGCCTAAAATCCGGTTGTGCCAAAAACACACGATGACCGGCGAGCCGGCGCTTTCCTCCAACAGGCCGCATCGGTCGTCGATACGAAGCCGGAGCGTGAAGAAAAGCGCCCTGAGAATAGCTGCACCGGTTACTGCCAGCAAACGTTCGCGAGTCATGACAGAAATTGTCCCAAGATCCGTGTGAGCACCGGCCTTGCCAACGAGGCCAGTCGCTGATTTGCGTAGGCCATCCACGCCACACCACTCTCGGTGTCGAGGGGCGCGTCGGGAAACCCTCCGAAAGGATGCTCGAAAACCACACCCGCTTTGCGGATAACCAACCACGCGCAGGCATCGTAGGGATGGCAGGCGAGTTGGGATTCCATATCGAGCACACGGAGGACGAGTGGCCGCAGGTCGCCGATCATGCGGTCGTGACCGGTGATGAGTTCGTGGAATTGCCCACCGGTGGATAAATACTGGTCATCGAAAATCTGCGGCGAGAGACCACTGTTCAATCCGATCAACTCATCCCAGAGCCTCTCCTCGATTTGCGCGGTGAGTGTGCGACCCTCGGGGAAAAATTTCACCAACGAGGAAAATCCATGCGAAAAGTCGGTGGCCTGGGAGGGAAGCGGGTGAATTGTTTCAACGCCCCCGCCACGCACGTCACGGGCCGTGGAGATCAAGTCGCTGCCCAGCGTGGCACTGAATTGATCCGCCCGCCACTGCTTGGTGACCGGAATTTCCGTCATGGCGGCAGCAACGATGTGCGAGAGCATGGTCGCTTCGCCGTTTTGTGGCGCTATCCCGGCGAGTGCCCACGCGCTGCGCTTGTCATACATGATGCCGCGCGTGCCATCGATCGGGTCGATGATGCATTTCCAGTCCGTGGCAGAAACCGCCGTGCCTTCGGGAAAACATAGTTCATGCTCGAGGCCTTCCATCACGATTTGAACCGGCAGACTGTGAGGCCAGTTGGCGCGGAACCACGCAATGATCGCCGCTTCGCTGATCTTGTCCACGGCATAGATGGTGTCACCCCCCGCATGACCGCTCACAGCCGAGAGGCGCGCCGTGTCGAGCTGCGTCCGACCTCCGACAACAGCCTCGCGGATGGCATTGCCAAGATCGCAAAGAAGCCCGCGCAGGGTCTCATGGATGATTTCAGGCATCGATACAGATTATCCCACTGGAGAAGGGATTGGCGAGACATTGAGGCGCTTGCATTTTCGCAACAAGCGAGTGCACATCGCCACGGCGGCAACTCCCAAGCCCACGACAAAACCGACCCAGATGCCCGGTGCCCCGAAGCCGAAATGAAAGGCCGCCATCCAGGACACCGGCAAGGCCACCAGCCAGTAGGCAACAATGCCCACCACAAAAGGAACCTTGGTGTCCGCGAATCCACGCAGCGCACCGGAGGAGACCACTTGGATTCCGTCGAAAATTTGAAACACGCCTGCCAGAACAAGCAACTGGACGGTGAGCGTCCGCACAGCAAGATCCGGAGTGAATCCTGCGGCGATGGCGTTTCCCAAAAGCCAATACCCCGCAGCAAAAACAGCCATGACGCCCGCCGTGAGCCCCAGCGAGCCGTGCACGATCGTTGGAATCCTTTTTGCCCGGCTCGCACCCCGCGCATGGCCGACCCGCACGCTCACGGCCTGCGCGAGGCCCAGCGGGACCATGAAGGTCGTTCCCGCCACCGAGAGGGCGATCTGGTGCGCCGCCAAGGGCACGACGCCCAGCCAGCCCATCATGAGCGATCCGAAGGAAAAACCGGTGACCTCGCACAAGTTCAGGCCTGCCGTGTGGATACCCGTCTTTAGAAGCCTCCACGACTCCTCCAGCAATCCCGGCGCGAGCCAATCGCGCGGCCAAGCGGCGCTGAGGGATTCCTCCACGGCAGGATAGACAAGCATTCCACACATGACAGCGATGCGGCTCAGGAGCGTGGCAACACCGGCTCCATTGAGGCCCATGGCAGGCGCGCCGAGGTTTCCATAGATCAAAATCCAGTTGAGAAACACATTCAGCAAGACTCCGGACATCATGATCCAAAACGGAGCCCAAGGGCGTCCCAGTGCCTCGCAGAAATTCTTCGCAGCCCCACTCACGAAGAGCGGCAGCAGCGACCAGGCGCACAGGAGAAAAAAGACGCCGACTGTTGTATTGATCTCCTGGGGTTGGCCCAACAGCCGGAGAAGGGGCACCCCCGCATGAGCTCCGCCTCCGGCCATCAATCCCATGCCCAAAGCGAGCAACACGCCGCCGCGCAGGCTGTCACCCGCCAGGTGTGTGCGGCGCGCGCCGTGGGCGTGCGAGGCGTTCACACTCACCGCCGAGAGAAGGCCGAACCCAAACACCATCGGCACGACGAGAATGGTGTTGGCAAAAGCGCACGCGGCGAGTGGCACCACGCCGACCCGCCCGACCATAATCGTGTCGGCGATGCCCATGAGCATCTGCCCGACAAGTCCCGCCACGATAGGCAGAGCCAGAAAAAAGGTGCGCCGGTTTTCGCGAAGCAGGATTTGGAAGGAGGAGGCGTTTGGCATTTGGAAAAGCGGCCGCCGCCGCAAAGTTTCAGCGATGGTCGACAAGCCGCTGGAACCTCTCGATCGAGGCCGCCTTGCCCGTCTCCGGATCAATTTGGATCAGGGCACCGCAGACCTGCACGATCCCCCGCGCAATCGGAAACTTCGAGGGCATGCAGTCGAGGAATTTCTGAATCACAGGACCCGCCTCCCGGCCAAGGATGGAATCCACCGCGCCACACATGCCTGCATCGCAGAGGAACGCCGTTCCGCCCGGCAAGATGCGCTCGTCGGCCGTCTGCACGTGGGTGTGCGTGCCGACCAAGGCGGAAACTTTGCCATCCAGATGACGCGCCATGGCCGTTTTCTCGCTCGTCGTCTCCCCGTGCACATCCACAAAGATCACCAGCGTCTCGGCCCGCAGCCTCTCGACCTCTTCCAGCGCGGCGTGGAAGGGATTGTCGAGCGGCTGCGCCATGAAGGTGCGGCACTGGACATTCATCACGGCGATTTTTCCCTTGGCTGTGTCGAGGACGATACTGCCATTTCCCGGAACACCGGCCGGGTAGTTGATTGGCCGGAGCAGGCGCGGCTCGGTCGGGAAGTAGGGGACGATCTCTCGCTGGTCCCACGCATGGTCGCCCGTTGTGACCACAGCCACTCCGGAGCGCAGAAGGTCGATGGCGATTTTAGGGGAAATGCCCTTGCCCTGAGCCGCGTTCTCGCCGTTCACCACGACAAAATCGACCTCTCCCGCCTTGAGCATTTCAGAAACCACCACCTTCGCCGCAGCCCGGCCGGGCTCGCCGACGATGTCACCAAGAAAGAGAAGACGAATCATTCGTTCTTTTTATAGCAACGCGCGGTGAACGCATTTAAAAAATCCTCCATGCGAAAATATCTTGCCGCTCCGCTCCTTTTTCTCGCCTGCCTCCAGCTTGGCTTTGCCGCCAAACTCAGCCCGCTCGCTGAGGCCCCGAATTGGTCGCAGCTCGACAAATTCCAGAATACAATCACCCGCGAAGAGTTCACCCGCCTTCTGAACAATGTCTACGCCCCGAACGGCGCTGCGGCCGATTTTATCACGATCACCCCCAACGCCGCGCGCATCCGCACGAGCACGGGCAGGCCACCCTACATCTTGAAATTCGCCGGAGCCTCCGCCAACCCGACCCCGCGCTTCTGGCGGCCACGCAGCGATATCTCTACCGAATCCGGCAAGCCGCTCGCAGGCCTGCGAATTGCCATCGACCCGGGCCACATCGGCGGAAAGTGGGCGCAGATGGAGGAACGCTGGTTCCAGATTGGAAAAAACAAACCCGTCGTCGAGGGCGACATGACGCTCCGTGTCGCCAAGCTCCTGCGTCAGCGCCTGAAGTCACTCGGCGCGGAGGTGTGGCTGACGCGCTCCGGTTCCGAGCCTCTCACAAAAATCCGCCCCGCCCAACTCAGCAAGCAGGCCGCCGCTTCGCTCCACGACAAGGGCGAGAGCGTGACTCCCCGAGGCGTCACCGAGGAGAGCGAGCGCCTTTTTTACCGGACCGGCGAGATCCGCCGCCGTGCCACCCTCGTGAACAACTCGATCCGGCCAGATATCGTCCTCTGCCTCCATTTCAATGCCGAGGATTGGGGCAACCCCGCCAAGCCCTCCCTCGTCTCCAAAAACCATCTCCATTTTCTGATCACAGGTGGCTGGATCGCGAAGGAACTCGCCTATGACGACCAACGCTTCGAGATGCTCGTCAAGCTCCTCAATCGCACCTACCCCGAGGAGGTCGCTGTCACAAAATCCCTGGTCAAATCCATGGCCTCTGCCACGAAGCTGCCGCCCTTTATTTACCATGGGAAAACGGCTGTCCGCATTGGAGACAACGATTACATCTGGGGCCGGAATCTTCTCGCAAACCGCTTGTTCCAGTGCCCGGTCGTCTATGTGGAGCCCTATGTGATGAACTCGCGCGATGTCCACGCCCGCGTTCAAGCGGGTGACTACGAGGGCAAAAAGAAGGTCGCCGGAGTCGTGCGGCCTAGCATTTACCGCGAATACGCCGACAGTGTCTCAACGGGGCTCGTTGATTATTATCGCCAACGCTGAGCGCAACCGCCGAAGCTGTTGACATTCGCTTCCCGCTCTGTGCAACAAAGCATCCACGGAATGAAAGTCATCGCCATCACGAACCAGAAAGGGGGAGTCGGAAAGACCACCACCAGCGTCAATCTGGCCGCAGCCCTTGCGGAGAGAAAGTCCCGGATCCTGCTCGCGGATATCGACCCGCAAGGCAGTGCCACAAGCGTTCTCGACAGCAAGGAAACGGAAAACCCAAGCATCTACTCCGCGCTGATCGGCGAGAAATCCGCCTCCGAACTCATCATTCCAACCCGGATCAAAAATCTCTCTCTCATTCCCTCGAACCTCGACCTCGCCGGAGCCGAAATCGAGGTTGCGCGCATGGACGACCACATGATGCGACTCCGCACCTGTTTCGAGGACCTGCGCAGGCAGGATCTTTTCGATTACATCCTCCTCGATTGCCCTCCCTCTCTAGGCATCCTGATGTCGAATGCCCTCGCCGCAGCGGACGAGATTCTCGTGCCGATCCAGTGCGAGTATTACGCCCTGGAAGGCCTTGGACTTCTCATGGAGGTGACCGACCGCATCCGCGCCAGCGGGGCCAACCCCACCCTGTCGATTTCCGGCCTCCTGCTCACGATGTTCGACGGCCGCACCAACCTGAACCCGGCCGTCGAAAAGGAAGTGCGCAGCCACTTTCAAGAGGTGGTTTACAAATCCACCATACCCCGCACAGTCCGCTTTGCCGAGGCGCCGAGCCACGGCAAGACGATCTTCGAGCACGATCCCCACGGTAGCGGCGCGCTTGCCTACCGCAAATTGGCGAAGGAATTTCTCGACCGCCAGAAGCAAGGCATGGCTTTCGTCAACAAGTCGGGCCGCTAAAACCCATGCACCCGACTCCATTTCAAACAAAAACGCTCTGGGCGGCGATCACCTCGCTTTCATTTCTTGCGATCGGGGCGGCGGTTCTTCTCGTCGGCTCGCTGGTCGTTGGGGCGATCTCCTTTTTGCAACCGGTGCTCACGCCCATCGCCGTGGCAGCCATCCTTGCCTTCCTTCTCGAGCCCGTAGTGAAGTTCTCGATGCACCTCGGTCTGAGCCGCCTCATCAGCATCACGCTGGTCTACATCGCGTTTGCGGCATTCTTTGCGGGACTTCTCGTTTATATCATCCCACCCGCCTACCGCCAGGGAACCACCCTCGTGCAGAATTTTCCGAGCTACATGCAGAAGACCCAAGCCCTGGCGACGCGCACCTTTGAAAACCTCCACCGGCTCTCGACACTCGACATTCTGGCCAACGATACCGCCGAACCATCGACCAACGAGCAACTCTCCGCACTGGTGAGCAAATCCATCAAGGATGCCGGAATCTGGGTGCAACAAAAAATTCCCGACCTGGCCGTGGAGTCCGGCAAGTTTCTTCAGCGGAGCCTGGGCGGTTTCCTCGGCGTCTTTGGACTTCTACTGAGCATGATCCTCGTGCCGATCTTCCTTTTTTTCTTTCTCAAAGACAGCGCCTCCATCGCTGAAAACTGGAGCCGCTACCTCCCGCTCCGCGCGTCGCCCCTGAAGAATGAAATCGTCTCCCTCGTCAGCGAAATCAACTCTTACTTGATCAGCTTTTTCCGAGGACAACTCATCGTCAGCTTGATCGATGGCCTCCTGATCGCCGTTGCTCTTCTGGTCATGGGCCTCGATTTTGCGATTCTCATCGGGCTTATGGTCGGTCTGCTTGGTCTCATACCCTATCTGGGAATGATGATCTGCTACATTCCGGCTGTGATTATCGCAGCCGCACAATTTGGCGACTGGATTCACCCGCTGGCGGTCACGGCCATTTTTATCCTGGCCAACAATATCGACGGCATTTTTATCGCACCGAAAATCGTCGGCGAATCCGTTGGCCTGCATCCGCTGACCGTGATCGTCTCAGTCCTGGCTTGGAGTCTCATTCTCGGCGGACTCCTGGGTGCCCTTCTCGCCGTGCCACTCACCGCGACGATCAAGGTCCTCCTGAAACGCTATTTCTGGGACCGACCGCCAACCCTTCATCAGGATTCCCAAGACACATCCGGCTGAGCGGCACTCGCGGCAGTGCTGGCCGGCAGGCTAAGAAGTTGCGACATCGAGAGGCGCGTTGTATGGATGAGGGTTCAATGCCTAAATCATCGCCCTTTCAAATTCCCCGTGCTCTCGGCGCCGTGCTCTGGGGAAACTCGATTGCGCTCTCGTGGATGTGGGGCCTGGGCTTGTTTTTCTCGGTTCAATTTACCACCCAATTCGGATTGTTCGGCCTGTTGACCTTTGCCATTCCAAATTTTCTTGGATTGCTGATTTTTGGCCTAGTCACCCACCATTTGGCGAGGAGGGAACTGGGGTCCGAGTCCCTCGCAAAATTTTTTACATCATGGTCGAGGCCCTTCCGTCTCGTTTTCTTCCTTTATCAGTTGCTGGCGATCACGCTCACGATCTTCGCGTTTATCCGCTATGCTTGGGCGCCTCTGGGCTTCCGGCCGGAACTCCTTTACCTGCCCCTCACGATGCTTGTGGTGCTGGCGGCGGCGATTTTGTTCGGCGAGGAATTCGACATCAAACGCATCAAATTCAGCCACGGCGCGCTTTTCTTGCTGCTGGCGCCCGCGCTGGTCATTCTCACCGTCCACACCCTTGGCAAGGGCACCGGACCGCTCACGATTCCTAAACTGCCGACGAATGACTGGAACTACTGGGGCTATGCGGTGCCGATCATTATTGGCTTCCTGATCGGCCCGTGGCTTGACCTCCAGCAATGGCAGCGTGCCATTCAGATGCATCGCGAACGCGTATCCATCGCCGCAGGATACATCATCGGCTCCCTCCTTTTTTTCGGCCTGATCCTGTGGCATGGATTGACCGCACTGTGGGCCTTGAATTGGGGTGCCGGGGAGTTCATCCGTGTGGGAATCACTGGTCACAACTACGGTCAGGAGGTCCTGACCATGGTCTTCTCGAATGCCTCGCCTTGGACTTTTGCGGCCTACGCTGTTTTCATTTGCGTGTGCGTGATCACGACACTCGACAGCGGCTACATCGCTTTGAAGTGGTTCCTGCAGTCGAATGCTAGCACGAGCAACCATCCGATCTTCTCGCTGGTTCCGCCGAAACTTCTCACTTCGCCTATTCCGGGCTACCTGCTTGCGGGCCTGATCGCTCTGGCTGGTGTGCTGCTGCGTTTCGAGTTGGAATTCTTCATGATCTTCTACGCCACATTTTTTGTGGGTTACTCGATTCTCGCCATCGCCCGCTGCTTTGTTGTGAGCCCGGCAAATGCGATTCCGCAGGTGAAAATGTTCTGCATCGGCAGCATTGCGGTGGTGATTTTTTCATTCGGTTACTTCCTGCGTTCGCCAAGCCTGCAAATCGTGGGCTCGCTCCTGCCGCTCGGATACGTCATTTGGTTGCTGGTGAAGCCGAGCTCCTCGGAGGAGTTTGTAAGCGACGCGCAGGAATTGGACTCCACCGCGCCTTCGGCCATCGTCGCCGGCCCGGAGAGTGCTGTGAGCGTCGCAAGCCCTGTCACCGTGCTCGACCCGGGCGCATCCCAGCACAGCCTGGCAGGACACTTCGAGGACAAGTGGTTTGTCTACACCCTGGTCGCCACCTATGCGGACACCAACTCGGTCGGCAATGTCTATTTCGGCATGTATGCCATGTGGGTGGGCAAAGCCCGCGAGCTTTTCTTCAACCGCGTCATGCCAAAATTCAACTTGAAGAACACGCCATTTTACATCCTCACGCGCTCGTTCGAGCACAAGTTCGTCCGGGAGACGCGCGAGTTCGAGACTGTGCAGGTGAAAATCCGCGTCGCCGGCTATAATCGGAAGTTCGCGACACTGGAGCACGAGATCTACGACTCGCTGGGCCAGCTTCTCGGCAAGGGCAAGCAGAGCCTGCTCTTCGTGTCCTCGAGTGATTACAAGATGCTCGACATCCCGCCCGATGTTTACTCGGCTTTCATTGCCCACACCTGAAACATGAAAGACAGGGAGACGACGGCCGGATGGAGCAGAGGGTTAGTGGCTCTCTCCGTCTCTCTCGCCTCCCTGGTCCTGAGCGCCTGTCCCAAGCCGCCGACTCCCCTCCCCCCACCAACGCCGACACCCGTCCCCACACCGACGCCGATTCCGACGCCGAAGCCGATTCCCGCCCTCGTTCGCAAGCCGCTTCCCACGGCGACCCTTTTCAGCGGCATCTCGCTGGAGTCCGCCGCTGTCACCACCCCCTCCGGCAACTTGGCTTCGGAAGATCGCCTTGATGCCGACGCCTATAAACTCGAGCTGACCCTCCGGGCGCAGTTGCCGCGGCCTGCGCTCTCGGTCGAGGATCTCGAAGCGAGCAATTCCAGCCTCTCCGAAATCTTCAAGGATCTCCCAGTGTTGCTCACCGGGGCATCGGTTTCTCCATTTTTCGAGAAATTTTACGAACTCAAAACGAATGACCTCCAACGCAAGCTTGCGAATCTCGATGCCTTGCTGACGCGCCATAATTTCTACGACTGCCAGACGATGTTGGAGCTTGAGAACCCTGCGACTTCGCGTCGTGCTCTTCTCCTCATTGCGGACATGGATGTGAACACCGACGGATCGGACGGCGACCGGAATGTTCAGGTCGATTCCTCCTCAATTTTTTTCCTGCCGCAAACAAGCTACCGCTGGCCGAAGCAGACCGATCGCCCGAATCCCATGCTCGCGGTCGAGGAAAAAAAACTCGCCGAATACAGGGCCGAAAAACTCAAGCCAGACGTCAAGCCAGCCCGTCTAACGCAAATTAACGAGGGCATTGACTTGGCGACCCGCCGAGTCCACGACCTCAAAAAATGGAGCTTCCTCGTCTCATCAGTGGATCCCTTCATTGTTCTGCCGGGATTCATCATGCGAGACCATAACGGGCCGTTTGTTCCAAAAATTGGCGACTATGCCATCGTGATCCATGCTGGGCGCGCCTATCCGGCCATCGTGGGCGATTCCGGCCCCTCCCAAAAGGTCGGGGAGGCTTCTTTGCGACTCTGCCGCGAAGTCAGTCAGCGTTCGTCGAATATCATCCGGGCCACAAGTGACCTGAATGTAACCTACCTGGTTTTCCCTGGCTCTGCGGACGAAACCCCCGCACAGCCCGATTTGGGCAAGTGGCGAGAGAAGTGCACACAGCTCGCCGAAGAACTGGGCGGCCTCAAAGTTCCTCTCCACGACTGGCCCAATCTGGTCCCCCCCTGGCCCACTCCGACGCCAACTCCAAGCTTGGAACAAAGCTCCGGGCCTGCGGACGGAGGAACGCCAAAGGCAGACTCGGAATCTTCTGAAAGCCCTCCAGCGCCTCATCAATAACCACCGGCTTGCCTTCGTGATCGATCAGGTTAAAAAAGCAAACGATTTACATTCCATGATTCAGCAATCCGCACTTGCCCAGGCCCGTTCGACATACCGCCCCAAGCTCCCCGCCTCGCTCAGCGCGGCATCCGTCGCCACAAAGTCGCTTCTGCCTTCATTCGAGAATGAGGAAATACGAGCCCTCTTTCCAAACACCTTCGACCTGCCAGCTGTCACCTTTGAATCTGGCCCCAGCCCGATTTCATCCACCCCGATCCGCGTCGGCGTAATCCTTTCAGGCGGCCCGGCGCCGGGTGGTCACAATGTTATGGCCGGCCTGTTCGACGCCATCAAAAGCATCCACCCCGCAAGCTCGCTCATTGGTTTCCTGAACGGCCCGGACGGGCTCCTAACGAACAAGGGCATAGAAATCGACGCCCAGCTCCTCGAAAGCTACCGCAACACGGGCGGGTTCGACATTATCGGGTCCGGCCGCACCAAGCTCGAATCGCACGACGATTTTCTCAAGGCCCTCGAAACCGCAAAATCCCGCAACCTGACCGCACTGGTGGTAATTGGCGGCGACGATTCGAACTCGAACGCCTCCAAGCTCGCCGAATTTGCCAAGGCCAACAACGCTCCGCTCTGCGTGGTCGGGGTTCCGAAGACGATTGATGGAGACCTGCGCGGCGAACACATTGAAACAAGTTTTGGCTTCGACACGGCGAGCAAGGTCTACTCCGACCTCATCGGAAATATCCAGCGCGACGCCATCTCGGCCCGCAAATACTGGCATTTCATCAAGCTCATGGGGCGCTCGGCCTCCCACATCGCGTTGGAATGCGCCTTGCAGACGCATCCGAATATTACACTCATCTCCGAGGAAGTCGCCGAGCGCGGACTCACGCTCAAGCAGATCGTCGACCAGATTGCCGATACCGTGGCCCACCGCGCGGCAAACGGCGAAAAATTCGGCACTGTCCTCATTCCCGAGGGCCTCATCGAATTCGTTCCTGAAATGGGTGCCCTCATCGGCGAGCTCAACGAAACCCTCGCCCACCACGGCGATGCCTTCAACGCCTTGGAAACACTTTTGCAAAAGCGCGAATTCGTCGCTGGCAAGCTCACTGCGGCCGCCGCATCGCTCTACCGCAGCCTGCCGGATGACATCGCGAACCAGCTCATCCTCGACCGTGATCCCCACGGCAATGTGCAAGTGGCCCGCATCGACACGCAGCGCCTTCTCATCGACCTCGTCGAGGCGCGCTTGAAGGAAATGAAAGCCGTCGGCACCTACAAAGCCAGCTTCTCGCCCCAGCCGCACTATTTCGGCTACGAGGGCCGTTGCGCCGTGCCATCGAACTTCGATGCCGACTACACCTACACGCTCGGCTTCACCGCCGCTCTCCTGCTGCGCGAGGGCCTCACAGGCTACATCTGCTCGGTCAGAGGCCTGACCAAGCCTGCCGCCGACTGGCAGGCCGGCGGCATTCCCATGGCCCGGATGATGAACATGGAACGCCGCCACGGCAAAATCGTGCCTGTGATCAAAAAGGCGCTCGTCGAACTCGACGGACCTGCTTTCAAGGAATTTGAATCACACCGAGCCGCCTGGGCAAGAGAGACCCAATATACATTCCCAGGCCCGATCCAATACTTTGGGCCTGCCGAGGTCTGCGATCGATCAACACGCACCCTGGAACTTGAAAGTGCATCAACCCTCAGGTAGTTCTGGGGACATTCCAAAGTTTACCCCATTACAGGATTTCTTGCTTAACCCCACGCCCCCCTAAAAACCAACAATGCCAAACTCTGAAAAACCCGGCAGCGCCTTATTCATTCAAACAATCGACCGATACGTGCCTGAAGTTATGCAGACCATGGTCGGCCTCTCGGCCACACCTGCCACCGGATTGGCAAATTATCCTCAGCCTTCGAAGTTGGAAGGCATCACGGGAGCAATCGGCCTCAGCGGTAAAGTCAATGGGGTTGTCTACACAGCCTATTCGGACTCACTTGGCAAACATGTCGCGGAGAAAATCCTGGGCGGCAGCGCTGGAGAACAAGAAATTTCCGATGTCGTTGCAGAACTGACAAACATGATCACCGGAAATCTTAAATCCTGCCTGTGTGATCTTGGCTACAATTGCGCTCTCAGCATTCCGAGCGTGATGCGCGGCGAGGAAATCACCGTTTCAGCCAGAAATGCCACCATCTGCGTCGGCAATTCTTATGCCATCGAGGGCTCGAAAGATTCGCTGAAGGTTCTCGTTTTCGCAGCAATCGAAAACTAATACATAACAACCATGAGTTCACCAAAAATTCTCAGTGTCGACGACAGTCGGATGATTCACACCCTCATTAACAAGGGCTTTACACCATACGATGTTCAAATGGTTTTCGCCAGCAATGGAGCGGAAGGCTTGGAAGTGGCAGCTCGGGAGAAACCGGATGTCATTCTTCTCGATGTCACCATGCCGGTCATGGACGGCGTGGAATGCTTGGGGAAACTTAAAGCAGATCCCTCGCTGAAGGACATCCCCGTGATTATGCTCACGGCTGAGGCCGGCAAGGAAAACGTCCTGAAAATCGCCAAGATGGGGGTCCGGGATTACATCGTCAAGCCATTCACAGAAGCGAATGTGATCGAGCGCGTCTCGCGTCTCGTGACCCTCAAGCCCAAGGCTGCCGCCTCTCCTGCCCCAGCAGTTGCAGCCGCCGCCCCCACCGCCAGAAAAGCCCGCATTGCTACGGATGCCATCAAAATTCTCGTTGTCGACGAGCACCCGGCCATCGCGGAATCTCTAGCCAAAGCCGTCTCCAAGCGAGGCTGGAAGGTCACAAGCTGCCCCGGCCCAGCCGAGGCCCAACCACACATCGCCAGCACGGTCGCCACCGAGGAGACTCCCGATATCATTCTGGTGAGCCTCGCCTTTCCGGGTAAAGGAGCTCTGAAATTCTACCAAACCGTTCGCCTGAATCCGGCTCTCAAGGGAATTCCGCTTGTAGGCCTCTCGGTAAAAACTGCCACCTTCGACCAAAATGAAGCCAAAGAAACGGGCTACTGCGCAATTTTCACCAAACCGCTGGAGCTGGATGAAATCCCCGATCGTATCGCCCGCGCCATGGACCTCGACATCACCCCGCTTTTCTACACCAGCGAGGGGGACTGCCAAGTGGTCAGCATCCCTCAAGACCTCTCTGAGACGGGCTCCTTGGACCTCTCTCGCCAATCACGCAAAAAAATCGCCGACTTCGTAAATGCGGGATTTGCGAAGCTTATCATCGACCTCACGGGAGTTTCAAAATTTGACATCCCGCTCATCCGAGCCGTCGCATCAATTATCAGCGAGTGCAACGGCCTGGATATCAAGTGGCGTATCGTGGGCGACAGCCCCGAAAACCTTTCAAATCTGCCCGCCATCGTGTCCACGAATCTAAAAATTGCGGCGCTCAAAGAATTGAACAATCCCTTCCCCACCACGGCTCCTCTCGAGATTTTCGCGGACAGAGCAGCCGCGGCGGCTTCGTTTTGAGGCATTTTGACTTAAAGTTTCCGCCCTTCGCGCATGTCAAGCAGCCTCTACAAGGTGAGCAGCCCTCTCCGGGAACCACAGTGGCTGGGCTTTAGCTCATGCGGTCGCCAATACGCCTGCGACTTGTTGTGGGTTAAAGAAGTTCTCAGGTGTCCATCTGTCACACCTGTCAATCTTGCCGCAAACTATGTCCGGGGCGTCGTCCATCTTCGCGGACAAATTTTAACCGCATTGGACCTGGAAGCACGCTTGGGGCACGAATGCACAGATTCCCGACCAACGGGGCGTTGCATCGTTTTCAAGACAACGAACGACCTTGTTCGCCTTCCGCACCCTCCAGCCGATTTTGAGCTCGCCGATTCGGACCCGATCGGTCTTCTTGTGGATGCCATCGGCGACATTCTTCCTCCGGGCACAATAGTTCTGCCAGCGCCGCCGGAGACCCTGAGCGGTCTGGACACACGTTTCATTGCCGGGGTCATCAGTTCCGCGGATCACCTCACAACCGTTCTTCAAATTGGAAATTTTGTCTCAATGTCGGAGCCGAGAAAAAGCCACGCCGTATGAGGACCAAAAAGCAAGACGGTCTCCTCATCATCACTCCAAACTCGGAGTTGAATGCCTCCACCATCGCCAAGGCTGCAATGCAACTCCAGAGGGCCCTTCAAAAAGCCGATGACTCCAGTGCTGTTCTTCTGGATCTGAGGGAGACAGTTTCTTATGACTCCGCAACGCTCAAACTCCTCCTTGCCGCTCGCGGCTCATGCCAAAAACTGGGGCTCGGTCTGCGACTTCACACCTCAGAGGCCGGCAAAAAATTTCTGACTTTACTCAGACTCCAACGCGACATGTCCATCACCATGCAGGAGGCTGACGTGTGAGTGCTGCCGATCAAGAAATGCTCGATCTGTTCGTTCAGGAGTCTAGCGAGCATTTGCAAACGCTGGAAGCAGACCTTATGTCGTTGGAGTCGAATCCGACTGACAGCGCCCTTCTGAACAGCATTTTTCGATCCGTTCACAGCCTCAAAGGGGGGGCAGGTTTCTTTGGGTTTGATGCCATCGTGAAGTTGGCCCATGTCATGGAGAGCGTTATGTCGCTGCTTCGCGACTCTGTTTTTGTGGCAGACCAATCGATAGTCAGCCTCCTGATCTCCACCGCGGATAAACTCAATCTCATGATCGGCAACCCGGAACGCGCTGGGGAAATTGCTTGCGAAGGCGAGATTTCCGGACTTCAAGCCATCCTTGATGGATCTCGACCAGTGGCCTCCAAGCCTGCCGCTGTTGAAAAAACGAACCCGGCCCAGCAGTCAAAACACAAGACCGGGACCCCTCAGGATCCGACTCTCGAGGGTTTTCATTTTCAAGCAGAAGACCTATTGGACGGTTTAAGGCATGGTCACAATTTTTACGTCATCAGCATCCAGCTTGGACGGGACGTCGAGTCGCAAAACCAGACCTCGGAGCAGTTCCTTTCGGAACTCGCCTCCCTCGGCACACTCGTCGATACCGAAGTTTCCATACCGGACGACACCACTCTTGAATCATGCGCCGACTGCGATGTTTCATGCCGACTTTTCTTTGTTACAGCCCTCGAGCCATTCATCCTGAGAGGTGCGCTTGGAATTTCCGAAGAAAACATCCAGCAAATCGACTCACAAGTGCTTGGCGCATGGGTCAAATCGAATGCCACGACAAACGACGCCCCAGCTCAAGCCACACCAGCCGAATCCGAAGCTCCACAGTCACCAAAAAGCCTTGTGCCGGCACCTTCTCCCGTTGCCAGCAGCAGCCCGCGCGTCGTGGAAACACAAACTACGCCCATCGATCCCAAGCCAGTCTCCTCCTCCCGCCGAAAGCCAGAGGAAACCATCCGCATCAGCGTCGGGCTACTCGATTCGCTCATGAATTTGGCAGGCGAAATGGTGCTCGGCCGGAATCGCCTGCTGAGACTAGCAGGCCGCTCGGAAAATCATGCCGATAATTCCGAGATGCAATCCGTCGTCCAAGAGATCAGCTCCGTCACCTCCAACCTGCAGGACACCATCATGCGAGCCCGCCTGCAGCCCGTGGGTGGCCTGTTCGGAAAATTCACGCGCATCGTCCGTGATCTGAGCCATAAGCTGAACAAGGAAATTCAGTTGGAAATTTTCGGGGACGACGTGGAACTCGACCGCACTTTGCTGGAGGGTCTATCGGACCCACTCACACACCTGGTGAGAAACAGTGTGGACCATGGCATTGAGATGCCATCGGCTCGTATAGCCAAAGGCAAGACCTCCTGCGGAACGATACGCCTTTCGGCTGCCCACCTTGCCGGACGGGTGCAGATTGAGGTTCTGGATGATGGCGGAGGCATGGATCCCGAACGCCTCAAGGCCAAAGCTCTTGAGAAAGGCATTATCACCACCGAACAATCCGCGCGTCTTTCGGATGCCGAGGCTCTTCAGCTTATTTTTGCCGCCGGCTTTTCCACCGCATCAGCGGTCAGCGACATTTCTGGCCGCGGCGTCGGCATGGATGTTGTCAAAACCAACATTGAAAAGCTCGGTGGTCATGTGGAACTCGACAGCCGTTTGGGTGAAGGAACGAGGATCATCATTCGCCTACCTTTGACGCTGGCCATCGTTCCAGCTCTCATCGTCGGATGCCGGGGAACCAACTTCGCCCTGCCGCAGATCAATGTGGATGAAATTGTCCACCCAGGTGAAGAATACCCGATCAAAACCATGGGAGGCGCCTGCGTTTTGGAGCTTCGCGGTCAATTGTTGCCCATTATTGATCTCTCAGAGCTATTGGAGTATCCGCCGAAGCAGAATGCAAAAAATGAAACTTTCGTGGTTGTGCTGCGTTTGGATCATGTGACTTATGGGCTTATTGTTAACGAAATCCTAAGCAATGAGGAAATTGTCGTAAAACCCCTCGGACGCCATCTCCGCTCTGTTCCTTATTATTCCGGGGCCACGATTCTCGGCCAGGGCGAGATCGCCATGATTTTGGACCCAAACTCCATGGCCCAAGGACGAATCTCAGCTTCGCAAGTCGCGTTGAATGCCTCGAAAATGAATGAAGTCGCTCTCTCCGATATCAACACCGAGCGTGTCCTGATTTTTCAGGAATCGGACGGGGAATACCTCGCCATTCACCTGAAAAAAGTCATGCGCGTGGAGTCTGTGAAGGCTTCCGACATCGAACGGATCGGCTCCATGGATTACCTCCGCAAGAACCATAACACGACTCTCCGTCTCGTTCAGCTCTCGGATTTTTTACCGATCAAACCATCGCCTCAACGCGCCGAGGAGTTCTTCCTCATCGTTCCACGCCCTCCATTCGATGGGCTCAGCATGGTCGCTTCTCGGATCGTGGACTCGGCCGACCTTTCAGATGAACAGATAGATAAGACCACTTTCCGTGCCCGTGGAGTTCTCGGAAGCGCTGTTCTCTCCGAGCGCCTCACCGTAGTGCTCGATTTTGATAGACTAACAGAGTTGTTTACGACGGTCGGAGAGGAAACTTCGCTCTTTGCACAGGGCCATTTCATGTTGACGGCCAATGCCCAGCAATCAGAAAACCCAGCCTCAAAAAATCTTTCACAGAGTTCCCATGACCCACAACCAATTCTTACTCATTCATTCAGATGAAAATTAACCTCGCCACCCGCCTGATTATCAGCACTGCCATAGCCGGCCTGATTCCGATAGCCGCACTTGCCATTTACGGCATCCTCTCTGCCAACCGAATTGCCGACCAAGCCAAGGGACAGCTCTTGGCGCTCGCAAGCTCCTCCTCGGAAATGATGGAGCGTAATCTCTTTGAACGCTATGGCGATGTTCAAGCATTTGCTTCGAATAGGATTGTGATCGATTGGCTTGCCAATCCCACTCCAGAAAAAAAAGAGCTGATCGAGAGTATCAACGCCTATGTCAAATTGTATGGCATTTACTCTGTGAGCATGGTTCTCGACGCGTCCGGGCGCATCGTCGCAGTCAACACAGTCAACGCAAAAGATAAACCTATAAATACCAATTTTCTTATTGGTAAAGACTTTTCAAATACAGAATGGTTTATCAATGCGCGAGATGGAAAGTTCACGAATTCCAAAACACTCACGGGAACGGTTGTAGGCCTGCCAGAACACGATCCAGATATTAAAAAAATAACCGGCGACGACGCCATCTCGATGAGCTTTTCAGCACCCATTAAAAACCAAGATGGAAAATTCTTGGGTGTTTGGAGAAACGTGTTTGACTTCAGGGTCATAGAGGACATTATGAGAATTCCATACACCTCTCTCAAATCTGAAAACATCCTCTCCACCGAGCTCGCATTGATTGATGCCAAAGGCATTGTGCTCGCCCATCTTGACCCAGATGCCACTGGAAGCGAGGATTTCATACGCGACCCCAAGCACATCCTAGCGGAAAATATGGCTACGGACGAATTCCCTTCAGTGGAAGCAGGCATCTCAGGAAAATCTGGCGTGGGACGCGAGTTTGACAGCCACCACAAGGAATGGACCGTCGTGGGCTATGCCAATACTACCGGAGCATTGGATTATCCCGATGCGAATTGGACGACATTTGTTCGCGTGCATGAACAAGATTTGCTGTCACACGTGCATGTAAAAACTTATGCCATTGTCCTTTTTGCGGTTATCTTCCTCTTGGGTTCCGCTTTCTTTGTTGGCAGGTCGATCAGTCGCCCGATCATCGCCTGCGCCAAGGAATTGGAAAAACTTGCCAAAGGCGATCTCACCGGCTCGATTCATTTCAAGCGCTCTGACGAAATCGGCCTGCTCGCCAACTCTCTGGCCACCTGTATTCAGAACTTGCGCAAGATGGTCGAGGAAATCACGCACACCTCCGAGGCGCTGACCGAATCGGCTGGAATTCTCACAGAAACAGCCAATTCCCAAGCAGCTGGAGCCGAACAAACCAATGTCCAAGCCCACACGGTTGCGGCAGCTGGGGAAGAACTGGCAATTAATTCCAAGTCCATGACCATTTCCGCCGGCGAGATCAGCCAAGCCTCAACCACAGTGGCTGCTGCCGTTGAGGAAATGTCCTCATCCATCCAAGAGGTCGCCCGGAACTGCACTCAGGAGTCTGAAATCGCCCGCAAGGCCGACATGCAAGCCCGAGAAACAAGGGCTCTTATGCTCAAATTGGACGAATCCGCCCGCCAAATCGGAAAAATCGTGGAACTCATCAACCAGATTGCCGAGCAGACCAATCTCTTGGCATTGAACGCCACCATCGAAGCCGCCAGTGCCGGCGAGGCAGGTCGTGGATTCGCCGTCGTGGCGAACGAGGTGAAGGAGCTCGCACGCCAATCCGCAGCGGCCACTCAAGACATCCGACTCCAGGTCAGTCTCATCCAAGAAAATACAGCGAACTCGATGGGAGCCATCGATGATGTTGCCAAGGTGATCGAGCAAGTCAGCCAGATCGCCGCGAGCATCGCAGCCGCAGTGGAGGAACAGTCTGCCACGACATCAGAAATCGTTCGCTCGCTGCATAATGTCACCTCTTCCACGAAGAGCCTGTCCGAGAATGTGAAAAACGCCTCCTCGGGAGCCGACGAAGTCTCGCGAAACATCAACGGCGTCTCTCAAGCCGCCAGCGAATCCGCCAAGGGGGCCTCACGCATCAGCTCCAGCGCAGGGGAACTCAGCCACCTGGCCTCTTCGCTCGGACAACTCGTGAACCGCTTCAAACTGTAAAAATCACAAGCTACCATGCGAATTCTTCTCGTTGACGACTCGGCACTCTATCGAAAGCTACTCTCGGACGCCGCTTTGAGCGTGCCAGGGGCGGAGTCCGTGGCTGTTTCAAACGGTGAACTCGCGCTGAAGCGTCTCGAAACAGAAAAATTCGACCTCGTCCTTCTCGACGTTTTCATGGAGCAGATGAGTGGTCCGGAAACGCTCGACAGGATCAAGGCATCCCACAGACATGTCCCCGTGGTCATGGTCAGCGGAGCGACAGGACGCGATGCCGAGATCACGATTCAATGCCTTGCGATGGGCGCTATGGATTTCATCCCCAAACCCTCCGGTTCCTCATTCGAGTCGGGCATGGAGTCCCTCAAAGCTGAAATCCGCAGAGTTGCCGCAATGGCGCGTGTTCGCAACGCTTCAAGTTCATCCGATCAAGTCACTTCGGCACAGCGCTCATCGACAGCTTCGCCGATCCAGAAACGTCTTCAACCTCCGCCGTTTATTGATTTGGTTTTGGTTGGGGTTTCAACCGGAGGTCCTAAAGCCCTTGCAGCCATTCTTCCTGTCCTTTCCGCCAGGCTTCCCGTTCCCATTCTCCTGGTGCAGCACATGCCTGCCCACTTTACGAAATCTCTGGCCGAACAACTGGATAAAACCTCTGCGCTCTCCATTCAAGAAGCGACCGATGGAGAAATCCCCAAAGCAGGCGAAGTGCTTATCGCTCCGGGTGGATTTCATTTGGAAGTTTTCCGAAATGATGCTGACAAGTTTCAAACTCGCATCACAAGTGCACCTCCTGTGAATTCTTGTCGACCCTCGGCAGACGTTCTTTTTCAATCTGCTGCCAACTGCAAATTGCGCGGGGCCCTCGCCATTATACTCACTGGCATGGGCAGTGATGGAGCGGATGGCGTGACCAGCCTGAAAAAAGCCTGCCCGACCTGGTGCATTGCTCAGGACGCCGCCACATCCACCGTCTACGGAATGCCGCAGGCGATCGCGCAAAGAGATTTGCACGAGGAGATATTACCGCTCCAAGAGATCGGCCCGCGAGTTAACAGGATTTTCCGCCTCTAAAACGGCTCGCCAATGGAAATACGGGCACATGTTTGATTTCTCCAAAAACCCGAACCACCTCGCCCTCCTCTCCGAATTTGTGGCTCGCGCCTGCTGCATCCACCTCGGCGAGGAGAAGCGCTACCTTTTCGAGGCCCGCCTCGGCACGGTCATTACAGAAAGCGGCGCGCGCGACATTCCAGAATTCATTCGCATGGCCGAAGCTGAATCCAGCGGGCGCCTCCGCGACAAAATCATCGATTCCATGACAACCCACGAGACCTATTGGTTTCGTGATACCCGCCCGTGGGAAGCCATGGAGAAATCGATCCTGCCAAAATTGGCAAGCCTCTTGCGCTACGGCAAGAAGACACGAATCCGCATTCTCAGCGCCGCCTGCTCGAGCGGTCAGGAGCCATACTCTATTGCGATGCTTCTGCATAAGTTGAAAGCAAACGGAGTCCTCGACGGCCTAAACCTGCAGGCTTTCGAGATCGTCGGCTTCGACATCTCTCCCGGCACCCTCTTCCTGGCAAGCGCCGGACGCTACAGCCAACTGGAAATTTCTCGAGGACTCCCCGAGTTTTGGAGAAACGAATATTTCGAAGCGACACCCTCAAACACCTGGACCCTCAAGCCCCAGGTCCGCTCGATGGTGACCTTCAAAAAAAGAAACCTCCAGGACGACCTCACCAGCCTCGGTCTTTTCGATCTCGTCCTCTGCAGAAATGTGGCGATTTATTTTGAGAACACCTTCAAAGAAAGACTCTTCACCCGACTGGCAGAAGTCATCCTTCCGGGTGGCCTCCTTATGCTGGGCGGAACGGAGTCCCTCCTCTCCCATAAACATCTTTTTACAATGGAAGAACTGAACGGCTCCTTTTTTTACAAGAGAAAACCCTGATTTACCCAGCGCATGCCCACACAAAAAACACAATCCGCCGACGCCTCTCAGGCAGACTCATTCGACAATTGGATCGAAAACATTCGCCAGCTGTCCAAGAGCATCGCGAGCAAAATGAATAACTCGCTCCGTCAGATAGATGATATCAACATGCGGGTCAGATTGCTCTCATTTAACGCCCAGATCCAGGCGGCCAAAGCCGGCGATGCAGGTCGAACCTTTGCCGTCGTAGCCAACGAAATCGGCAACCTCTCGACCAATACGGCCCATGTTGCCGAGGGACTCGCCGAAGAGACCAAAAACGACATCACACAGCTCTCGGAAATCAGCGACCGCCTCGACTCGGTGGTGCGTGGAGGACGCCTTGTCGACCTCGCCCTCTCCAACATCGACCTCATCGACCGCAACCTCTACGAGCGCTCTTGCGATGTCCGCTGGTGGGCGACTGACAACAGCGTCGTGGATGCTTTGGCGAACCCTGGCTCCAACACCTCGCGCCAAGCCTGTGAGAGGCTGGGCGTGATTCTCAATGCCTACACAGTCTACTATGACATCGTCCTGTGCGATCTGAACGGCACCGTCATCGCCAACGGCCGTCCGGGAAAATACAAATCCATTGGCCTGAATGTAGCCGCCAGCGAGTGGTTCCGCAGGGCACGCACATCCGCCAGCGGAAATGATTTTGGCTTTGAATCGGTGCACACCTCCCCGTTGGTGCAGGGACAGCACATTCTGACCTACTCGTGCGGCGTCCGAAAAAATGGAAAAGCCGATGGAGAATTGATGGGAGTTCTCGGCATCCTGTTCAACTGGGAGGCGCTGGCGCAGACGATTGTCCACCGCACGCCGCTCTCACAATCCGAAAAAGACGTCTCAAGAGTCTGCATTGTGGACTCCTCGGGAAACATCCTCGCGGACAGCAAAAATGCGATTCTCAAGGAACGCCTTCCAATGGCGCACCTGGAAACACAGATTCTCCAAGGCAAGGGTTTTGTCATCGCCGAAAACCACGGTATTTCCACCCTGTTTGCGATTGCAAATGCCCCGGGATATGAAACTTATTCGACGGGCTGGCACTCGCTCATCATTCAATCTTTGGCCACTTGAGTTTTTACTCGTTATGTTAAAATATAGTTGCACCGAAGCGATTCGGCAAACCTTCTCCAAAAAGCACCCCTCGCTATGAAAATCCTCGCCGTTGATGATTCCATGCTCGTCAGACGCATTGTGGCGTCGGCATCGTCCGTGCTTGGCGCGGAATGTGTCGGCGCGCCGGATGGATTGATCGCCCTTGGCGCTCTGGAGTCGGATCCCACCGGGTTTTCCCTTGTTTGTCTCGACTGGAATATGCCCAACATGAATGGATTGGATTTTCTGCTCCGCATCCGCAATGACGAGCGCTGGAAATCCCTTCCTGTTCTCATGTTAACCACCGAAGGCAGCCGAGACTCGATCATTACAGCCATCAAAGCTGGTGCGACAGCCTACATGACCAAGCCATTTTACGAAAAAGATCTGCAGGCGAAAATGCTCGACTGTCTCGGCTTGGGCTTTGAATAAACGATTCATGAAACGATTTCTGATTCCGATTCTTCTGCTGGTGACAGCCTCTCAGGCGCTCATGGGAGGTCATATCCCGACCCTCGATGCACGGAAGACCAAAAAACTTTTCCATTGCGTCGGCAAGGAAATCATCGTGCGCGGCAAGGTGCTCACTGTCGGTAAAAGCCAAGCCGACAAAATCCGGTTTCTGGATTTCACGACAGACCGGGAGCACGGGTTCGTGGCGGCCATTTTTCCCGCAGCTTACAAGGCCGTGGGGGACCTCGAAAAATACAAGGACAGCCTTGTCGAGGTAAAAGGCGTGCTCGAAGCCTACAAGGCCAAAACCCAGATCAAGGTCACCAGAGCCTCGCAGTTGACGCTCCTGCCGGAAAAATCGCGGGGCCTTTGAGCTCGCTAGCGGGTCGCCGCGTCCCCGGTCAGTGTATGAACGAAGTCGATTGTTCTAAAAAACTGTGGAATCCTCTCCGCAGACACATAATTTGACCCATCATGCGTGGTTTTCTTCTTGTTCTCATCGCTTGTTCCGCACAGGTATCAGCTGGGGATACTGGTTCCGCTATTCTCGCTCTTCGTGCGGCAACAGCAAGTCCTTCAGGAGCTCATGCCACCATTGTTGAACTCACGGGCGATAAGGCGGCACCCGCCCCCGCAGAGTGGAAGATTGTCTTGGCAGACCCCTCGGCACGAGGCGGCGTTCGAGAACTCACGGTTGCGAACGGCACGATCACTGCCGAACGCACCCCTCTGAAAGGTTTTCACTCTGTCTCCGAAATGCCACCCTTGCGTCCCTCGGAAGTTTTAGTGGATGTCCCCAGCCTTTTTCAAACCGTGAATCGGCAAGCCAAAGACGCTCATGCCGCTTTCGATATGCTTGACTACAACTTGCGAACGGACAACTCGACCGGAAAACCAGTTTGGACCGTTCGACTGTATGATCATTTGGGCTCACCTGTTGGCACCATGGCCGTGTCTGCACAAGGAGGATCCGTTGTTCAGAATTTGCAAATGCCAGACGGGTTGCCTCTGCAAACACACAATCGCAAAAAAGTGGGTGGCCTCGTTGGGAAAATCCGCGACTTCTTCGAGTCCACCACGCGCAAGATCGGTGACACCACGCTCCGGGCCATCGGAACCGCGCAGGAATTCCTCGTGGGCGAACGCACCATCGGACCCCAAGGAGACGAATAGGACCAACAAAATCCTCGCCCTCCCCGAGCCTGCCCTGTAGGAGAGGCGATATGACGTTTCGAATTCATGCCGTGGTGATGCTCGCGACCGCTGCTCTTGCCGTGTCGTGCAAAAAACCAGCCCCGAAAGAGGTTCCCCCTGTCAAAGTGACCGTGACTCCGGTGGTGCAGAGGGATGTCTTGGCAACGAACCAATGGGTTGGTCTCCTCGACGGTTTCCAGAACAGCAATATCCAAGCCCAAGTCACTGGATATCTCCTGACGCAGAATTACAAGGAGGGCTCCTTGGTGAAAAAAGGCGACACGCTGTTCACGATCGACCCACGCCCGTTTCAGGCCGCTCTGGCTCAGGCCGAAGCCGACTACGCCAGCGCTGTTGCAAAGGCCCAACTTCAACAAATCACCCTCCAGCGACAGACCCAGCTCTACCAAACCAAAGTCATCAGCGAGCAGGAATACCAGACCTCCTATCAAAACACCCAGGCCGCACTGGCTAACGTCGCCGCTTCCCAAGCCGCTGTGCAGGCCGCTCAGGTGAATTTGGACTACTGCACGATCAAGGCACCCTTCGATGGGGTGGTCGGCGTGGCCCAAGCCCAGATCGGTGATCTCGTCGGACCCGGAGGACGAGTAAGCACTCTCACACAGGCTTCGCAAATCGATCCGATGAAGATGAACTTTTTCATCACCGAAGGCGAATATCTCAAGGCCGTGGAACTCCTCCAACGCGTCCAGAGCCTGCCATCGAATGAGAAAAGGGCCCGCTTCTCGCTCAAACTCGCCGACGGATCGACCTACCCCGAGCTTGGAACCTTTGATTTCTTCAACCGCCAGGTGAATGTCTCCACCGGCGCAATCCAGATCACAGCCCTCTTCCCGAATCCTCAAGGGGTGTTGCGACCAGGACTCTTTGCCAAGATCACAGCGCCCGTTCAGGAAATCAAAGGCGCCCTTCTGGTGCCACAAAAGGCGACGGTGGAGTTGCAAGGCAACTACTTCATTTCCCTGCTCGAACCCGACAACACCGTCAAGCCCGTTCCAGTCAAACTCGGCCCCCCGCAAGGCGAATTGTGTGTTGTTACCGGCCCACTCCAGGCGGGCGATCAAGTCATTGTCGAGGGCGTCGAAAAAGCTCGTCCAGGAATGAAGGTCATTGCCTCGCCCTATCAGATACCACCCGAGGCGGGCGGTGCTCCTTCGCCAACCCCATCCCCTTCGACAACGAAGTAACGCGTTATGTCGAATTTTTTCATTCGCAGGCCAATCGTGGCGATGGTCATCGCCATCATCACTGTCATCGTGGGACTTGTCTCGATGGCAGGCCTCCCCGTCGCGCAGTATCCGAATATCGTTCCTCCGCAAATCCAGGTCACAACGACCTATGTGGGGGCAGACGCCCTCACGGTCGAACAATCCGTCGCAACACCGATCGAGCAGCAAATGAGCGGCGTCGAAGGCATGGAATACATGTATTCCATCAATGCCAACTCCGGCATCATGAACTTGAATGTGATCTTCGGCACCAACACCCAGCCGACGACCGACCAGATTCTCGCCCAGATGCGCCAGACGCAGGCGGCCTCGCAGCTTCCGGGGGAGGTCAAAAACTATGGCGTGACAGTGCAGCAGGCGCTCGCCTCGCCGCTCGCAGTTTTCGTCCTTTCCTCGCCCGGCGGAGAGTTCGATCCGACCTTCCTCGCGAACTACGCCTACATCAATATCAACCAACCGCTCGGACGCATTCCCGGCGTCGGGAGCGTGAGCATTTTCGGCGCGGGTCAGTATGCCATGCGCATCTGGGTCAAGCCCGACCGCCTGGCGACGCTCAACATCACAGTCCCCGAGGTCATCCAGGCCGTCAGTTCCCAAAACAAGGTGAACCCCGCCGGTCAGATCGGTGGCGAGCCGGTTCCACAGGGCCAGGTTTTCACGTTCACGGTCACCACTACGGGACGCCTGACCACCGCCGAGGAATTTGAAAACATCGTCGTCCGCGCGAATCCGGATGGATCGATCGTGCGCGTCAAAGACGTGGCCACCGTGGAACTGGGCGGCCAGGTTTACAACATTCGCGGGCGTTTCCAGGGCCAGAATGCGGCCATCATTGCGGTTTACCAACTGCCTGGATCGAATGCGGTGGATACCATGAAACAAATCCGGGCCTTCTTCGACCAGCAGGCCACACAGTTTCCCCCAGGCCTGAAATGCACGGTCGCCCTCGATACCACGCTGGCCATCACCGATGGGGTGCAGGAAATTGTGAAGACCCTCTTCGAGGCGATGGTTCTCGTGATCATTGTTGTTTTCATTTTCCTCCAAGGTTGGCGCGCCACTCTGATCCCGCTGATAGCCGTCCCGGTCTCACTCATCGGCACCTTTGCCTTGTTCCCGATCCTTGGTTTTTCCATCAATACGCTGTCGCTTTTCGGCATGGTGTTGGCCATCGGTCTCGTGGTGGACGACGCCATTGTCGTTGTCGAGGCCATCGAGTCGCATATCGAGGAGGGGCTGAGTCCGAAGGATGCGGCATTCAAAGCCATGTCCCAGGTCTCCGGGCCTGTCATAGCGATTGCGCTCATCCTCGCGGCGGTGTTCATCCCGACCGTTTTCATTCCGGGCATCACGGGAGCCATGTATCAGCAATTCGCCGTGACCATGGCCGTTTCGGTGCTCATTTCGGCCTTCAACGCCCTTTCTCTCAGCCCGGCTCTTGGAGCCCTTCTGCTCCGCCCTCGCAAGGAGGCCAAGGGGCCGCTTGGTGCGTTTTTCCGTGGGTTCAATAAATTCTTTGATACCGCCACGAACGGTTATGTCGCCGTTTGCCGGGGCCTGATTCGTAAAATGGCGATCGCCGTGTTGTTGCTCGTCTTGCTGAGCCTGGCGGCGGGAGGCATTGGTGCCAAGATGCCCACAGCTTTCATTCCCGAGGAGGATCAAGGCTACCTCTTTGGCGTGGTTCAGTTGCCGCGCGCCTCCTCGCTCCAGCAAACCACGGAGGCGTCCGAACGCATCGAGCAGATTCTCTCCAAGACGCCGGGCGTCAAATATGTGACCTCGATCATCGGCTTCAACCTCCTGAGCACTGTCCAAAGCACCTACACGGGCTTCTATTTCATCACGCTGGAGGAATGGTCCAAACGCAAGACGCCGGATCTCCAGGTCGATGCCATTCAGGCCAACATCAACAGGGAACTCTCGGCCCTCGCGAATCCCACGGCCGCGTTCGCCTTCCCTCCGCCAGCGATTCCCGGCATCGGCACGGCGGGCGGCGTAACCTTCATGCTGGAGGACCGCACCGGCGCTTCGGTGGACTTCATTGCCTCCAACACCCAGAAATTCATGAACGCCGCCAAATCTCGGCCCGAGTTCACCAGTCTCTTCACAACCGCACTCTGGGATGTCCCACAGGTCCACTTGGAGGTGGATGAAGCGCAAGCCATGATCCAAGGGGTGAGCCTCACGGACGCCTACCAGACCGTGCAGACCTTCCTGGGTGGCTATTTCGTGAATTACTTCAACCGCTTCGGCCTGCAATGGCAGGTTTATGTGCAAGCCGATGGCGAATACCGCACCGATCTCGAAAATCTCGGCCTCTTTTACATCTCGAATAACAAAAAGGAATCTGTGCCCGTGAATTCGTTCATCAAAGCCACCGAATCCTTCGGGCCTGAATTCACGATGCGCTACAACATGTTCCGTTGCTCGCAAATCAACGCCTCCATTGCACCCGGCTACTCCACCTCTCAGGCCATGAGGGCCTTGGAGGAGGTCTTCCGGGAAACCATGCCCTCCGGAATGGGCTACGATTACTTCGGCATGTCGTATCAAGAAGACCTCGCGGCAAAGGGCGTGCCTCCCACCGCCATCTTCGGGCTGTCGCTGCTCTTCGTCTTCCTGATTCTCGCGGCGCAATACGAAAGCTGGAGCCTGCCATTCAGCGTGCTCTTCACCACGCCCGTGGCCGTGTTTGGAGCCTTCGCCGCCCTCTCGATGCGCGGGATGCAAAACAATCTCTACGCCCAGATCGGCCTTGTAATGCTCATCGGTCTCGCCGCGAAAAATGCGATTCTCATCGTGGAATTCGCCAAAGACGAATACGAAAAAGGCAAGCCCCTCTTCGAGGCCACTCTGTCCGGAGCGAAACTCCGCCTGCGCCCGATTCTCATGACCGCCTTCGCCTTCATCCTCGGCACCGTGCCGCTCGCTCTCGCCTCCGGTTCTGGCGCTGTGAGCCGCCAGGTCCTCGGCACGACTGTCATCGGGGGCATGCTTGCCGCCACTTTCCTTTCCATCTTCCTCATACCCGCCTGCTTCTATCTTGTGGAAAAATACTTCGTCGGAGGAAAGCATGAGCCCGAGCCGAGCGGTCCTGTCAAAAGCTGACTCCTGCGTCGAATCGATCTGACCACACTCCGCGCAGCTACGCAGAGCCTCGCGGTGCCGGTGTGAGTTTTTGCCCCTCCTTGGTGTCTTTGACGCTCCAACCAGCCGCAAGAATGTCATCGCGGAGGGTGTCGCTGAGCTTCCATTCCTTTGCCAAACGGGCTGCGGCGCGACGGGCCAACAGTTCGTTGACGAGTAGAGGAATCTCCTCTGCATCGGCTTCAAAACCCAAAACCGAATTGACCCCCTCAATCCATTGCAAAAGGCCTCGAGCCTCGGGCGCCGAAAGCAATCCCTCGTCCATTCGGCGGTTGGAGGCGCGGATGGTATCAAAGACCACGGCCAAGGCGGCTGAAATGTTCAGGTCGTCGTCAAGAGCTTCACCGAAGGCGTCCCCGGATTCCACGCGCGCGTCACCTGCCACGCCCTGTGCAAGCTCCTGCAGGCGGGTCCTCCATTCGTCGAGGCGCTGAAGCGCGCTGCGGGCTGCTGCGAGACCGTCGAAGGTGAAATTGAGCGGCTCGCGGTATTTGACCGAGATCAAAGCGTAGCGCACCTCCCGGCCGCTCCAACCTTTGTCCATGAGATCGCGGAGGGTGAAAAAATTACCGGCGCTCTTGGCCATCTTGGCCCCCTCGACTTGCAGGTGCCGACAATGCATCCAAAGGCGCACGAATTTTTTTCCTGTTACGCATTCGCTCTGGGCGATCTCAGCCTCATGGTGCGGAAAAATGTTGTCCTCTCCCCCGCAGTGGATATCGAGCTCGGGTCCGAGGATACCGGTCGCCATGGCACTACACTCGATATGCCAACCCGGACGTCCGCGTCCCCAGGGGCTTTCCCAGCCCACATCGCCATCCGCATCTGTGTAGGCCTTCCACAGGGCGAAGTCGCCGACATTTTCCTTCTCATATTCATCGTTGCTCACCCGCACGCCGTCGCGCAGCTCCTCGGTGTTGAAGTGGGCCAGCCGTCCGTAGCCGACAAACGAGCGGATGCGGAAATAAACCGACCCATCCTCGGCACGGTAGGCATGCCCCTTGGCAATGAGTGTGGAGATCATCTCGATCATCCGTGCGATGTGCTCCGGAGCTGTCGCTTCAGGGAAATGATCCGCTCGTTTAATGCGGAGCGTGTCGAGGTCGTCGAAGAACGCCTTCTTGAAAGGCGCGGTGAATTCCCCCAAAGGCACGCCGCTGGCACGGCAGCCTCGAATCGTCTTGTCATCCACATCAGTCAGGTTCATCACCCGCTCGACCTTGAATCCCCGGAACTCCAGATGCCGCTGCAGAAGGTCCTCGAAAATATAGGCGCGGAAATTCCCGATGTGGGCGAAATTGTAAACCGTCGGCCCGCACGTGTAGAGGCGAACCCTCCCCGGCTCACGGGGAGCGAATTCCTCCACCTGACGGGTCAATGTATTGAAAAAACGGACAGACATGAACTGCAAAGTAAAGGCGTTGTGAGGGTGAAAATCAAACCCCGCTTTGCAATGAAGACAGCACACCTGACGAACTGACAGAACCTCGCCGACACCGACACACCGAAGAGTTGACGACCCCTCGGAATCCGGGGCAGAGCCATTCCCGCTGATCGCTTTGAATTGCGGAGAAGCTGATCAGTGGCAAATTGAACAGAAAGCCCGCCGACGGCGAAGAAATGTCCCGCAGAGAAGGAGAGCTCCAGTAGCAAGCAGAGCATCAGTGGAGGGTTCAGGGACAGGAGCCACACTCGCATTATTGATTAAAACATCGGTGCTATAACCCCAAAAAGAAATGTCTTCAACCTTGAATGCAAGATTTGTCGAGGGGGCTGTGAACTGAAAAGAGAAAGTTGCAAATGTGAAATCCGATGCAGGAAAATTGGATAAGGAGGTTGATACATCCAAAAAAGAGACAGCTTGATTACTATTATTTGAATCCAAAATGCTGAAACGGACGCCAACCGGTTCCCGAGCTCCGACATAGCCGACATCCAGCGAAGCGGTGTAAGTGGAACCGGCCGTGGCATTGAAAGATTGAGTGATCGATCCTCCCAAATCAGCGCCTCCTCCTCCCAGTGAGACACAATAGTCGGATGCATTGATAGAGGAATCACTAACCAGCGAGTCATAGTTTGAGTGGGCTTGTTCATAAGTCCAATAACCTCCCAGTAGCGATGAGGGGGTAGGACTCGATACATTTGCAGAGAAAAACCAAAAACTCATGCTGTTCCAAGTGGAGTCTGCTGCACCAAGGCTACTTGGGGAATCGAATCCGCCATTGACAAGCAAGTTTTGAGCAGATGCGGTCAAGGAGGATGTCATGACCAGAAGAGAGAAGACAGATTTTTTCAGTAAGGATTTCATGGATTGAGAAGTTGGTTTGAATGTCAGTGCGCCGACGACCATGATCTTCCCTCGAAAAAGCGTGGAGGGGCTTTTTTGTTAATCGGGTTTATGGT
>JBAWVX010000012.1:0-66242 GCA_037147075.1 bacterium | reverse complement strand
CCATTTTCGGGTCTTTCTTTTACAAAGCCCTTCACGGGTTTTCGAGGCGGGATCAAACGTTAACAGGGAGGACTAACGGCTCAATGTTTTGCTTGGTAAAGGCTGAAATGATCCAAGTAGAACTCACCACTGGGACCGGTAACAAACAATAATCCCTTGATGGGAGGAACGTGCTGGCCGGTTGCATCCGGATTAGAACATTTCCACCCCGTTTCCAATCCCTCCGTGGAGACTGTGCTTGGGATGATAATCCAGCCTTCAAAATCTGCAGGAAGTTTGATCGCAGCCGGGTTTGCCTTGTCTCTCGGAAGCAGAAGATACTCTTTGAGATCCAAAAAATTGCCAGTTGTATCCATAGCTAAAACGCCCTCGCCCAAAACAAAGCGGTGGCCCCCAAATTCCTGACTTTTAAACTCCAAAGAGAAGGTCACGGCATCCACGACCTTGACCCAAAACATGTAGCCATCCGCTAAACTGACATCCAGCGGTGGATGACCGATTGTGGCTAGGGGATTGATGTTGAGGAAGCCAGCTTTGGATGCTTTGAAATGTAGCCCTTTTGAGCGATTGAATCCCACGCCAGGCTCGATCACGGCAGTCGAATCATTGCCTTCGCCCTTCCATAGTATCTGTTCCCCTTCGAGGTTTTCACAGTCGGACGCGACCTCCTTGATGTGAGAAGTCGGAGTCGCAGCGAAAGAATGATGAGAAGAAATTATGAGAGTTGGTAGCATCACGACTGTCTGGAGAATTCTTTTCATACATCTTACTTCTACCGACCAAGCAACCTGAAATCAAATAATTTCGTTTCATGCCTTGCTCAGCTACAAAACGAGGCACGAATACAAATCAATATTCTGGTGGATAAATTTCAATAAAAATTAAAAAAATCAACGATGACTTGAGGTTTTCTTGTTGTAATTTTGTCAAAAATCCCTCTACGGGGATGTTCAGTCTCGGTTGCTGGTCCCAGTGCATTCAAAGTTTACCATCTTTAAAAAAGATAATATGTCAATATATAACAACAAAATGCTAAAAAATTACGAAGGCTGTTTGTTTCAATTTTCCCAGGTTCACCTTCTGCTCATCGGCGCCATGTTGAGCCTGGTTCTCTTCTCCGGTCAAGCTGCCGGGGAAACAGCCTTGGCCGGCGCGAAAGATGAGATTTTTCCTGCGACTCCGGCGGCGAAGTCGAAGGTGGACTGGAAGGACGGGTATTTCGTCATCGATGGAAAGCCGACCTTCCTCACTGTGGGCGAACTCCACTACGCGAGGATTCCTCGCGAGCTGTGGCGGGACCGCATCTGGCGTGTCAAGCAGATGGGGTTCAATTGCATCCAGCTCTATGTGTTCTGGAATGCCCATGAGGCCAAGGAGGGGCAGTGGGATTTTTCGGACAATCTCGATCTCGACGCCTTCCTGACGATGACCCAGGAAATGGGGATGTATGCGATCGTGCGCCCCGGGCCTTACATCTGCGCGGAGTGGGAGCACGGGGGCTTTCCCGCGTGGTTGACGATCAAGCCGGGCATGGTGCTCCGCGACATGGATGAGCAATACAACAAATACGCTGATCGCCATTTGTCCAAAATCTACGACATCGTAGCGAAGCATCAGATTCAAAACGGCGGGAATGTCATCATGGTTCAGCTCGAAAACGAGCACGCCAAAGGGTGGGGGACGGAGGCCTATCCCTACCTGATGCACCTCTACGACAAGGCCCGGCAGGCTGGGCTGGAGGTTCCTCTGTTTTTCTCCGGCCTGCACCACGGGCGGGATCCCTCGGGTGAGAAGCCCTATGAAAAAGGAAACTCGCCTTGGTATTCCACCGAGTTCTGGACGGGATGGATCGGCAAATACGGCGACATGGAGGATGCGATGCTCCAAGAGAAAATCCGAGGCACTTGGAAGATCATCGCCTTCGGGGGCGGCGGCTACGGCTACTATGTGGTGCATGGCGGGACGAACTTCGGCTACTCCGGTGATTCGCTCGAGGCCACCTATGATTACTCGTCACCCATCGGCGAGGCCGGGCAGCTACGGAATCTCTACGGCCCGGCGCGCCGCGCAGCCATGTTTGCCCAGACTTTTTCGGGGGTGCTGACCTCCAGCGAAAATGCTCCGGGATTCGCCTCGTTCACGAGCAACGGCGTGCGCGTCACCACGCGCAAAAGCCCGCACGGAACGATCGTCTTCACCGACAATTTTCTGAATCCCGCCGACAAGAACAAGGCGGCCGAGTGGATCGCGCCGACGGCGGATGCCTACCAGGCCGAGAAGGCCAAGCCGGTGTCGAACGCCGTTGTGGGAAAACTCAAGCTCGCCAGCGCGGCTGAGTTTCCGAAGGAAGGAAACCTCACAATCACCCGCGATGAAATCCGCACCGCGATCTTCGATCTGCCATGGACGGCCTCCACAGCATTTGAATCGATCACATCGAATGTCCTGCTGCGCCAGGAGGTCGGCGGAATCGACACTTGGGTTCTGTATGGAAATCCCGGCGAGCAGGGTGAAATCACGATCCGCCGTCCGGAGGGTTCGAGTCTGCCTCGCGCCTACTCGTTCGAGTCTCCGGGCCATGGCGAGGTGCTGGAGATTTCGATTTCCTCGGATGATGGAAAAGCCGCGCGGTTTTTGGTGATGGAGACCGCACTGGCCGATCGCACCTGGCCTGCGAAGGATCGCCTGCTCATCGGCGCGTCCTTTGTCCGCGAGGTTGGCGCGGCGGAAATCCCCCTCACGGGGTGCAAGCTGATCACTTACGATTCGCAGGGCCGCACCGAGAAAACCTATGCAGCAGCGGTGGCCACCAAGCTGCCGGCATTGACCAACTGGGTCTGGCGGGACGCGGCGCGCGAGCGATTGCTGGATTTCGACGACAAGGCTTGGAGCACCTCCCGAAACCCGCAGGCCATGGAGGCCTACGACGATTTCCAAAACCGCTACGGATGGTATCGCACGACCATTCGATGCGATGCTCCGGAAGTCAGGAATCTCCATTTCAGCGGCCACAGCGGGGACTTTCAGGCTTTTCTCAATGGGCGTCCCGCCGATTTGTCGAAGCTGAACCTCAAGCAGGGCGAGAACACCCTCGCCATTTTCTCCCGCGTTGGTCCGCGTCCGAAGCTCTTTCTTTTCATGGGACTCATCGGAACAAACGGCGCGCGCGGGCTCTGGGGGCCGACCTACAGCGGAGACCGGCCGATCATTGCGGCAACCGAATGGAAAATGACGAAGGTCGCCGACAAAGCCGACACCTCGGAGGATTTCGCGCAGCCGGGATTCGACGACCAAGCGTGGCAAACAATCGGGACCGAGAGTTTTGACGCAAAGGCTCGTGAGATTTTCCGCCTTCGCACCTCGTTTGACCTCCCATCCCAAGAAGGCCCTATCCTCGCGCTGCTGCCCGAGGCCTCCAAGGAAAGCCAACGGATTTTTCTCAATGGAAAACCTCTGCCAGTCGGCAAGCGCGACAACGACGGATTCGATGCGACCGGCTATCTCGTTCCAGGCCGCAATACCCTGGCGATGGAGTTCATCGCGAAGGTGGATAAAAAGAACGAGAAAGCCTGGGTGAACCCACGCTTCGAGTTGTGGCGGCCCGACGAGCCGCTCACTTGGAAATTCCGGGGCGGACTCGAAGGCTTGGAGGAAACCGCCATCATCGGGCGCGTCTTGAACTGGCACGAGTTCCTCGACAAGCCGTGGAGCACCGCAGAGCCGAGTGCAGGCGAGTTTCCGCGATTCTGGAAGACCACTTTTTCATTCGATCGCAAACACGCCGAAACCATAGGCCTTGATGTCTCGGGACTCGGCAACGGGCACATCTGGGTGAACGGCCACAACCTCGGCGGGACTCCGCAGACTGTGCCCCTCTACATCCCGGAGTGTTGGCTCAACAAGGGGCCCAACGAGATTGTCGTTTTCGACACGCAGGGTTGCAGGCCGGAGTCGCTCCAACTGGTCTCCTACGAGTCCCACCAGATCGTGCCGACGGGGCGATGAGAGTTTAATCGGCTTTCCGGCACGCTGTGAAATCGATTCCGTATGTTGGAATCGGGAACAGCGCGTCGCATCGAGAGTGGATTTTTTTCACAGAAATTTACAGGATCGCGAAGTGACACAGTTGACGATCAAGATAGAATCATAGTATCTTCAGACTGCCCCACCACACGTAGTAGTGAAATTCATCCTCAAACCCCCAGTCCGTTTTGAATGGCGCTCCGGCTCGGCGCTTTTAATAGTGCTTGGGTTTCTCCTTCTGATCAGCGCTCTGGCTCTGGCCTTTTTTGCCACGACTACGACCCAGCGCAATGCAGCCAAGAGTTACTCCGATTCGGGCGCTGTGCGACACCTCGCAAACAGCGCGCTGGAATTGGTGTTCGCGCAGATCGCGGACGCTACGGCTGGTGCGCAGCTCGGGAGCAACGGCGCTCCCGACCCCACCCAACCGCTCGCTTGGGCCTCCCAGCCAGGCATGATTCGCACCTTTGACACCTTGGGAAGAACTTACCGCTTCCACAAGCTCTACAGCGCGGGGAATACGACGGTTTCCGCCTTCACCCTCGCCGATGATCTGCCGCCAACAACTTGGAAAAGCAGCCCTGGCGTGTGGGTCGATCTCAATGCTCCCGTGGCGGACTCCACAGGGACCTTGAATTACCCGATCCTTGATCCGGCGGCCAGCACTCCCACGGCCACGGTGAATGCCACAGGCTTTTCCTGCAATGCCAGCGTAGTCGGATACTCCGGAGGCAGCGCCTCATCCACCAACAACCCCGCTCCCATGCCTGTGCGATGGCTCTATGTGCTGCAAAACGGCACCCTCGTGCCCGGCACGGGATCGGGAAATACCACCACCGTGACGGGGGCCACCACAGCCAATCCGATCATCGGCCGCATCGCCTTTTGGGCGGACGACGAAACCTGCAAGGTTAATGTCAATACAGCAGCCGAGGGGACTTTTTGGGATACGCCGAGGTTCAGGGGACCCAATTGGGCAAGCGTTTTTAGTGGTGGGGTTGTTCAGGACGCTTCTGCGCGTAGTTATCCCGACCTCGCCTATGCTGCCTATCAGCCAGCTCTATACGAGTTTCAGCGCTACCCTGGACATCCCGCCCAGGTCGCTCTGAGTTCGGTGTTTCCAGGCATCACCTCGCAGCTTGCCGCCGGAGTAACCCCACGAATAGTTTGGGGAGGGAGTCAGGGCGGCACAACATGGACGGGTAACAGCAACATCAATTTGACTGCTGCACCACGCAAGGCCCCCTATGCCTCCTTGGATGAGTTCCAGTTTTCGGGCGCTGTAACAACCCCTCGCTCCAACAACAGCGCGGGAAGTGCTTTGCTCACCAAAGCCGATTTGGAAGCAGCCAAGTTTTTCATTACCGCCAACAGCCGTGCCCCTGAGCTCAATCTGTTTAATTTACCCCGAATTGCCTGCTGGCCTGTGGATAACTCCATTTCAAGCAATTCCAGCCTGTCCGCCAATAGAACGACTGCCTACGACCGATTGATTGCTTTTTGTTCGACTCTCCGAAGTGACCTCGGGGCGGGGGCCCACCGTTATTTCTTCCAGCGTTCCAATTCTCAAAGCGCGACGGCCGATTACAGAAACATCCCTCGCAATCAGCAGCTATACACTTACCTGCAGCGTCTCACTGGTGCCTCCATTCCGGGCTTCGGTGGTTCTCTTAATGCAAAATATCCCCAGGACCGGGATCAAATTCTCACTGAGATTTTTGACTACATCCGCTGCACTAACCTCATGGATCCTTCTCTGGGAGGATATCCGATCACGGCAGCTGCCTCGCCCAACGGAAACTGGCCCGTGACAACCAATCAATTTGTCCAGGCCAGAAAAACTCCTCGGGATAGCAATGGGGCCCATCTCTTGGGATCAGGGCAAGTCATGCCCATTCGTATTGGAAACACGACGGGTCTAGGGCGTTTTTCCTCGCTGAGCGAAATCGGCTTGGCCTTTGTATGCGTGGCTAGTGGAGAATTGCCAGATACCTCTTCAATCACGAATAATGCCACGCTGGCTGCTTACATTTCGGCCAGTTCTACAACCCCCACGAATGATGAGGTGATGAAACTCATCTCCAACATTCCCGCGGCCGGTGGCAACGGAATTCCAGCAACAGCCCCCTCTACAGTCAGCACCTTCCTTCAATCTAACCCAATGGCATGGAACTCTGTTCGCAATAAATGGATTGCAGCCATCAATACTGGACTTAATAAGCCGCTCACGACCTTTGCATCAGGCAGCACTTATTTCAACTCTGCCCTGAGCGGAATTGCTCTTTCTCCGGGTGAGCGCCGCATTCAAATGATTATCTTGATGACTCTCTTTTCACCGATGGCGGGCAACTCTCCCCTTTACCCGGATCTTATCATCCAACTTAACGGATTAGATAGCATGCAGGTTACCAATGCCCTAAACATTCCTTCTGGTGCCATTTTTCCTTCTCCAACTCCATTATCCGATTGGCTCTTAAAAGTTTCAAGTAACTTTGTTTCCAACCTCTCAAACCCGCTTGGATCCGATGCTCTGATAGGATGGAATACGGGTAATGCTTTGGGTAATTATGCTATGCCGCCTCATTTAAGTGTAACAAATCCAAGTAATTCAGACTACTTAAATTTTCCGTTTTACCCATTCATAAGCCGCCCTTTCACAATGAACGTTTCGGCATCTGGCGCCACAATGAATTTCTCTCCTGTCACATTAACCTTTCGCATTTTTCAAGGTAAATCTGCTTGCGATAGCCGCGCCACCCTGGGCACGAACTTCAAATGGTCTGGTGCGCCAACGCCTAGTGCGATTGTCGCAGATCCTGAAAACTTGACTCAAAACGCGACAATCACTTTCCCGGCAGGGAATTTCCCCGTTCCAACTTTTCCATCTTACACCAATTCGGGGATCTGTCCTTGGGGTGGAAATGCCACAACCGGCTTCTACTGGCAAATTCAAGATTGGTTGCCGCAAGCCACCAATCTGAAAACCACTCCTGATATCATGCAGAATGCTATCACCAGATCGATGACTTACAATGGAGATGGGCGTCTTTCAAACCTCGCACAGAGCGTCAGCAATTTCACAACGTTTCCTGACTATAGCAGCACGACAGCCAATGGCGCCAACAATTTCTACTACACCTCTCCGGGGTATGCCTCTGCTTTTTATCGCATTGGCGGTAGCTCTTCCAATACCTACAATACACGATCGATTGCACCGGGAACCGCTGTAACGACTGGAGATTTTGACATCGTCGCCCGCCTTGGGCTTGGGGCTTATGCCAACAAGCCGGACGAGGGGGATGCGTCCACTCTGCGTTGCCCTTATTTCGATACTGACCAAAATGCTTCCAATTCCAAAATATATACTCCCAATCGCATTATGCCTTCTCCGGGTATGTTTGGATCTCTTCCGACCGGGGCTAAAGCCGGCGTGGGCTGGAAAACACTGCTTTTCAGACCCCAACCGAGCCATCCCAGTTATTCCACAACAATTCCCGATCATCTCATGATGGATCTTTTCTGGATGCCTATTGTCGAACCCTATGCCATCAGCGACCCGCTCTCAACAGCAGGAAAGGTGAACATGAATTATCAAATTCTTCCATTCACCTATATCAACCGTCCCACAGCATTGATTGGCGCCATGCGCTCTCAGATGATTGCCGCACTCCCAAATGCAAATGATCCCAACGCAAATTCGGAATTGCCAGTTGACCCGATGATTGCTGGAAATCCTTGGCGTAAGGTCCTGAATATCAGTGAAGCCAATGGTTCGTTGCGGCAGTTTAAAGAAAAATTTGATTCAGGGGGTGTTTTCCGTTCAGCATCAGAAATCTGTGACATTTACTTGACTCCGAAGGGTCAGAATTGGACTTCCAACGCTGCTGCTGATAATTTTTGGAGCAGTAACCTCAACACTCCGGAAAACTTGCGCGAAAAACCCTATGCCAATCTTTACGCACTTCTGACGACCAAATCCAACACCTTCACGGTTCATATCCGGGCCCAAGCTTTGCGAAAAGTGCCTGGCACAGCGGCGGATCAGTGGGTGGAGGGGCGCGACCGGGTGGTTGCGGAGGAGCGGAGTTCCACGCTTGTGGAGCGCTATATTGATGTGGATGACGGCACGCTGCCGGATTTTGCGACCGTTAGCACGGCCCTTCTCTCCAAATATACCCGTATGAGGATCTTGAGCACGCGGCGATTCAACCCATGAAATACGCTTTGTCCATTCCTGAAATTCGAATTGGATTGGTGCGCCTTTGTAGCTTTTCTCGTGAAAAGCGAAATTCGCCAGCCTATTGTTCCGAATCCATTTTTGCCTCGCGGGCGTTCAGCCTGATTGAAGTCACCATCGCGCTGGGCATACTGGCATTCGCGCTGGTTGGAATCATGGGAATTTTGCCTGTCGGCCTGAGGACAATGGGCGATGCCATCGATGACAGCACCTCATCACTCATTACCAGGCGCATGGTTGGCGAGGCGAGGCAGAGTTCATTCGATGCTCTGTTGTCGATGCCCTCGACAACGCGCTATTTTGATTTTGAGGGGCAGGAGGTTGCCTCTGCTTCATCTTCCCTGAGTGTTTACAAAGCGGTCACGACGGTGTCATCCACTGGAAGTTCCTCCAATCTGGCCCTGGTCAGCATTACGGTTTCCAAAAACAACTCGGGCAACAGAACCTTCGTCTCGCATGTCGCTCGACACTGATTACCAGAAACCCCGCTGCACCTCACACGCATTTAGTATTCTTGAAGTGCTTGTGGCTACATCGGTTTTGATGATTATTGCTGTGGTATTGATTGGAATGGTCGATGCGGTGCGGAAGTTGAATTCCCAAACCACGCTCAAGATTGCGGCTTACCGCGAGGCGCAACGGGCCATGGAAGTGCTCTCCTCGGCCATCTCGCAGGCCACCTTGAACACCTATCTGGATTATGTGGATTCCGGTGGAAATTACCGGTTCCGCTCCGGTGGCAATGCCACGACCTTTGTGCCTGTTTCCTACAAACGCACCTCGGAGTTGCGGTTCCGTAGTGGCAACCTCCCCGAAGTGGCCACGGCAAACCGGCCGTCCCATGCCGTTTTTTTCCAAGCACCTCTTGGTCTGGTCAGTTCCAATAGCTACAAAGGACTGGAAAACCTTCTGAACTCGGTGGGTTTCTATATCGAATTCCGCGACGATTCAGACAGTCGCCCAGATTATTTCAATAATCTGAGCAATCCCAAACCGACCGTCAGGCGCTACCGATTGATGCAGGCCGTCCAGCCTAGCGACCAACTCACCATTTACAACTACACGGCGGCCAATCCCGGTTTGAAATCCTCCGATGCGGGCGGAACGACCTGGCTCACGGATACGCTGGGAGCGAACAAATATGTGATTGCCGATAACATCATCGCCATGGTCATCCTCCCGATGCTTGGGGCGGCCGATCAGACTGGAAGTTACACAGCCGCTTCGTTGGCTAAAAATTACACCTACGACACCACGGCGACCGACAGCGACGCGGTGGTGAACCCTTACAGTCAACTGCCTCCATTGGTGGCGTTAACCCTTGTGGCGGTGGATGAGCGTTCCTTCGCGCGTTTCCAAGGTGACTCCGGCAGTCCCAGGGATCTCGGGCTTGGATCTCTTTTTCAGTCCGTGGGGGATTTGAAAAATCCGTCCAATCCGGGGTATGCGAAAGATTTGGAAACCCTCAAATCCACACTCACTCAAAACCGCATCGACTACCGCGTCTTCACGCTGGTGTTGCCAATCAATGCTGCCCGATGGAGCAAAAATCAAAAAAATTGAAGCTGACGGATCACATTCATTCGACCAAGTCCTTCCGCGCTGGCGGTTTCTCTTTGATAGAGCTTTTGGTGGTTATTGCCATCATTGGCGTCTTGTCAGTTCTGATCGTTCCCGCCTTCAATACCATCACTGGAGCCAATGCGATTTCGGCTGCCACGGACCGCTTGGTTGGCGCGCTGGAACTCGCCCGCCAGATTGCCGTGACAAAAAACAAACAGACCGAGGTTCGCTTCTACGATGTTCCCGCGACGGGCTGGGTGAGCGACTACAGGGCCTTTCAGGTTTTTGAAATCGAACCCTCTCTACAAGTCACCCCAGCCACTCCGGTCATCACCATGGGACAGCCTGCCGTCATCGCCCGGGATGCGGGTCTTTCGACGCTGCTGGATACCGCCCGCTCCAAAACTTGGAGCGCCCTCGATCCCCAGGTCAGTCTCCCTGGTATCGGCACAACTTACAACTGCCGCTATGTCCGGTTTCGACCTGAAGGCACCACGGATCTGGATGTTTCAAAAAAATGGCACCTTACCGTTGTGGATGCCAAAACACCCGGAACGGCAGCGAAGCCACCGGCCAATTTTGCTTGCGTTTGGGTGACTCCCACGACCGGCAGCATCCGCGTTCTTCGGCCGTGATTCCTTGGCTTTCAAAAATCCTCCTTGCAACTTCATTCAAACGGAATGCGAGTCAAAAATCCTAGGGTTCTCATTTTACTCGGTTGGTATGAAGACCGGGTCTATCGCGGCATCGCAAGATATGCGATGAAAGCCGGCTGGCATTTGTGCAACGACGCTGCCCGCGAAAAGGTGGTTCCCTGGGGGTGGCAAGGCCACGGAATTTTGGCTTGGCTTGGAGCAGGGGATGAATTGGCGGACTTTGCCTTGAAAGCCAAAAAGCCAACGGTGGATTTCAGCTACCGTCGTCCCGAGTTGCCCTTCGCCCATGTGCTCACTGACCAAGCGGCCTCTGCGAAACTCGTTGCGGAGCATTTTTTAATCCGGGGATTCAAACATTTTTATTTTTACAGTTCCCAAGCCAACTGGGCCGCTTACGAGGCAGGAACCGCTTACTCTTCGAATCTTCAGGAGGCGGGTCACGAGTGCACTTGGATTCGTTGGGATGAGTCCTCTTCGTTCTCGACCGGGCACGTTGGTTGGCGCGACAAGCGCCGCTGGCTGGCGGCAAAACTCAAGACCGCTCCCAAGCCCTTGGCGCTTTATGCCTGCGATGACACCTGTGCCTTGGAGGTGGTGGAAACCTGCGAAGACAGCGGACTCAAGGTGCCTGATGATGTGAGTGTCATTGGCATGGGGGATGCGCTTCCCGCCGTCGAGGCGATGCGGACTCCCATTTCCAGCGTGGATCAAAGTTTTGAAACCCTCGGCTATCGCGGCGCGGAATTGCTCGACGAAATCATGCGAGGGAAGCAGGTGCCCTCCGACCCGATTCGAATTCCGCCGACCGGCCTTGTAACGCGCAAAAGTAGTGACCTGATGGCTTTAGGGCATTCAGGTATCGCCCGCTGTCTGCAATTTATTTGGAAAAATTGCCACAAGCCGATTGGTGTGGATGACTTGGCCAAGGTTGCCGGAATGTCCCGCAGTGGTTTGCACAAGGCTTTTATCTTCCACATTGGACGAGCCCCCGGCACGGAACTCCACAGGGTTCGCATTGAAACTGCCAAGCGGATGCTCGCCCAGACCGGCATGAAGCTCGAGGAAATCGCGGAAAAATCCGGCTACCAGAGCGCCAACAGCTTCTGGGTGGCCTTCCGGCAGAGCACGGGCATGAGTCCCAAGCAATACCAAACAAAATTCTACATCTCAATGGCTGGCGCGAATTCTCATCACTAATGAAAAATAGCCCGTCCGCTACTCCTTCATTCGATGTCCAGGATTCGCACTCCTCTCTCTCGCGTTGGCGGTGGATCATTTGCTTCCTGCTTTTTGCCGCGACCACCATCAACTACATCGATCGGCAAATCCTCTCGCTTCTGAAGCCGCTTCTCGACGCGCAACTCGGCTGGACCAATGAGCAATTCGGCTGGGTCAACTCGCTCTTTCAAGGAGCCTACGCCATTAGCTATCTTGGTTTCGGGCTCTTCATTGATCGCTTTGGGACAAAGATCGGTTACGCCGTTTCGATTGTTGCTTGGAGCCTCGCTGCGGCGATCCATGCGGTGGTGAACTCGATCCCGGGCTTCGCTTTGGCCCGCATCGCCCTGGGGGCAGGCGAAGGTGGCAATTTCCCAGCCGCCATCAAGTCTGTTGCCCACTGGTTCCCGGTGCGTGAGCGCGCCTTCGCCACGACGCTTTTCAATTCCGGCGCAAATGTCGGGGCGCTACTGGCGCCGGCAATCGTCCCTCCTCTGGCTCTCGCCTTCTCCTGGCACGCGCCGTTTCTACTCGCAGGAATCGCTGGTCTCGTGTGGGTTGGCTTTTGGCTCTGGCTCTACGATGAACCGGAGAAATCCTCCCGCGTCTCCGCATCGGAACTGGAGCTGATCCGCAGCGGACAGGCCATCGAGTCGGGTCAAAAGCTCCGCTGGAGAGAAATCATTGGCCTGCGGCAGACATGGGCCTACCTGATCCCGCAAATCCTCACCGCTCCGGTCTGGTGGTTTTTCCTCATCTGGCTGCCCGACTACTTCAAGGTGACTCGTGGCATGGATCTCAAAACCATGGGGCTGCCACTGGTGGCGATTTACGGCATTGTCACCGTGCTGAGCATTGGCGGCGGCTGGGCCACCAAGTGGCTGGCTTCCCTCGGTTGGAGCACCACGAAGACCCGCCGGATCAGTCTTTTGGTTTTCGCTTGCTCAGTCGTTCCCGTGGCTAGCGTTTCCCAGTTGCCTGTCTGGGGAGCCGTTCTGCTCATTGGCCTCGCTGGTGGTGCCCACCAAGCGTGGTCTGCGACGCTGTTCACCACGGTGTCGGATGTCTTTCCCAAGCAGGCTGTGGCCTCGCTGGTCGGCCTCGGTGGTTTTGCGGGCTCGATTGCCGGAATGGCATTTCCCATCATTTGTGGACGAGTGCTCGATGTCATGGGCTCCTCAGGCTACGGACTTCTCTTCGGCTGGTGCTCGGTGGCCTACTTGATCGCCTTTGGCTTCAACGCCCTCCTCTGCCCGCGTTTTGAACCCCTCGAACTCTCAAGAAAACTCTGATTTTTATGAAACCACTTCGACATTCTAAAACCACAACTCTCACGGAAAATTGGGAATTTTTATTGGGCGATTGGACTCCCGGCTCGGAAGGCGGAAACTGGCAGCCCGTAAATGTCCCGCACACTTGGAACGCGGTCGATGCTCTCAATGGCGGCGGCAAGGACAACCAAAGCCGGGATGGCTACTATCGGGGGCCAGGATGGTATCGCACGGAGGTGTCTCTACCCGAGGAAATCGAAGGCCAAAGGTTGTTCCTTCGCTTTGAGGGTGTCGGGAGCGTGGCGGATTGCCATTTCAACGGAACCTTCCTCGGCCAGCATCGGGGCGCCTTCGGGGCGTTTTGTTTCGAGATCACCGACCATGTGAACCACGGCGGGGCGAATGTGCTTCTCGTCCGGGCTGACAACACATGGCGTGAGGATGTGCTTCCCCTGTCCGGCGATTTTCCAGCCTTTGGCGGCATCTACCGACCGGTCCACCTGATCGTGAAGGACCGACTTTGCATCTCGCCCCTCAACCATGCCTCGCCGGGAGTTTTCGTCACCCAACGGGATGTCAGCCGTGAATTCGCGACGGTGGGAGTGCGCGTGGAATTGGGCAACCGGGGAGGACAGACCTCCGCGCAAGTCCGCATCGCCATCAAAAATGCGGAGGGCGATGTGCTAGCCAACAGCTCAACCGAGTTGCCGGTCGAAACGCAGGCCGAGGTCTTGCAAGTTTTTCAACTTCGCGATCCCCACCTCTGGCATGGACGCCTCGATCCCTACCTGCACACCGTTGAAGTCTCTGTGCTCCGGGATGGCGTCGTGGTGGATTCCAGCGTCCAACCGCTCGGTCTGCGCTTTATCCGGATTGACCCCGAGAAGGGCTTTTTCCTCAACGGGGAGCCCTACCGGCTCTACGGCGTGAGTCGGCATCAGGACAAGGCCGGGAAGGGCTGGGCGCTTATCGAGCAAGATCACGCCGAGGACCTCGCGATTGTCGCGGAGATCGGTGCCCGTGGCTTGCGGACAGGCCATTATCCGAGTGCCGCGAGCGTTTATGATTTGTGCGACCGACTTGGCCTCCTCGTGTGGATCGAAATCCCGCTCGTCGATCGGATTTCAAGCGATCCCAATCTTCCGGCCAACGCCAGCGAGCAACTCACGGAAATGATCCGCCAGCACTTCAACCACCCCTCGATTTTCTGCTGGGGAATCTTCAACGAAATGTATCACCGTGAATCCCCGGATGCGCAGGAGTTGATCGGTAACCTTGTGGATTTGGCGCACTCGGAGGATCCTGCTCGACCGACTGTTTGCGCGGTGAATAAAAGGCGGGAGGACCTTTGCCGCTCCACCGACCTTCTGGCACTCAACACCTATCCCGGATGGTATGATGGCGAGTTCGGGGATATCGTCGACTTGGTTCGCGAGTTCAATGGCCTCGGCGGAAATCGCGGCATCGCTGTGAGTGAATACGGAGCGGGCGCATCAATCCACCACCACGAGAATCCCCTTTCGAAGCCCGATCCCAACGGCCACTGGCATCCGGAGGAGTGGCAATCGCTCTTCCACGAGGCGACCTATCGTATGCTTTCAGAGACCCCGTCTTGTTGGGGAAGTTTTGTCTGGAACCTCTTTGACTTCGCCAGCACCTGGAGGGAGGAGGGCGACGCGCCCGGCATCAACGACAAGGGATTGGTGACCTTCGACCGGAAGACCCGGAAAGACGCTTTCTATTTTTACAAAGCCAACTGGTCCGACGATCCGGTGCTCCGCATCACCTCCCGCAGGCACACGCAACGATCCGAAGCGGTTGTTTCGGTGAAAGTCTACTCGAATGCGGATTCGGTCACACTGACCGTCAATGGCGAGCTTATCGGGGAACAACCGGTCGGAGACAACCGCATCGTGGTCTGGAACCGGATCGAGTTAAGGCCCGGTGAAAATCACATTCTCGTCGAGGCAACCAGGCATGGGCAGTTACTCAGGGATTCTTGCGTCTGGAATTTTGTTCCTCCGCAAGCCCTGGCAGAAACCTTCTCCAACGAGAAGCAACCTTTGACTTCCGAATAGCCTATGGACACTCCTGCTCCGCAACCCAAACGCCGCTGGCGCTCCCTCTTCGTTCTGGCCTTCGGGCTCATCTGCGACAACACCGAGGGCGGGCTCGTGAACACCCTGTTTCCCGTGATTCGTCAATCTCTGGGGCTCGGTGTCGATGCGCTCGGTATTTTGTCGAGCATCAGCAAGTTCGCCCGGATGATCTTTGCGCCTGTGTGGTCCATCGCCGCCGACCGCTTTGGTCGCAAGCGCATTCTTTTTATTATTACCGGTGTCTGGGGCATATGGACGATCGGGGCCGGTTGCGCCCAGAATTTCACGCAGCTTCTCATTTTGTATAGCATCGGCGTCATCGGCACCGTGGCCGGGGAGCCGATTACAAATAGCCTGCTCGCGGATCTCTTCAAAGACAACGAAAGGGGCAAGGCCTTCGGAGCTATCCGCTCCATCGCCTCGGCCGGTTCGCTTGTTCTCACCCCGCTCATCGGTCAGCTTGCGGATATCCAAGACGGATGGAGGCTCGGCCTGATGACCATGGGGGCGGTGAGCATTCTGAGTGGGGTGCTCATACTTTTCTTTCTCGTCGAGCCAGAACGGTCCTCGGCAAGTCAAAACGAGGAAATTACTAAATTCCAGTGGGCGGATATCCGCCTGCTCCTCAAAACGCCCTCCTTCCTGCTTCTGGCCGGAATGCTGCCCTTTGTGACAAGTCTGGTCCTTTTTTCCTTTTTCGTGACCTACTTTGTTGATGTTCGGGGATTGAAAAACAGCGAGGCGGCCTGGCTTTACGCTGTCTTGCAAGGCGGGTGGACTGTCAGTTCGTTATTGGGAGGGCTCGTTGGCGACTGGTTTGAAAAACGCATGGGACCCAACGGACGGGTGCTTCTGATGCAGATTTACCTCGTTTCCTTTTCGGCTCTCTCTTACTGCCTGCTTCAGATCGACTGGGGACATGGTTTTGCCATGTATGGGTTCTCGTTCCTCTTTGGTTTGGTCGGCTCGGTGGGCTTTTCCGGAGCCGTGTTGCCGATGGTTTGCGCGATTGTGCCTTCCCGACTTTCAGCAACCGCATTTTCCCTGCTTTTCTCCCTCGTGCAGGGGTTCATCTCCGCCATCTTCACTCTGGCATTTGGACAGATCGCCGTGAAGATCGGGCTGCAAGCGACCATGCTTTGGCTGGTGACGGTTCCTTACGCCTGCAATGCCGTTTATTGGTTCCTATTCTATCGCTTCTATCCCGCCGATTGCCGCCGGAACGTTGCCCCCACGTAGTTTGTCGGCAGGGTGGAGTTTTTACGCAATTAGCAAGCCTTGGAGTGCTGTGACGATGGTGCGCTCGTCGGCGACAGAAAATTCCTCGCCCGCAGGCATGTCGAGTGAGCGTCCGTCGGGGCGAACGAACTCGAGGATGAGGGGGCGGGGACCAGGGTTGGCTTTGACGGCGGTGAGGATTTTTTGCAAGGCGGCTTCGTCGAGCAGCTCGTGGGGGAGGCGCAGGCGCACCGGGCGGACAGAGGGTTTTTCTTTCAATGCGGCAACGGCGCCAGCTGTGGCGCGGATCGCTTCGTCACGGCGGGTTATGCGGGTGTTGATGGACACGGCCGTTCCTGCGACGAAAAGCGCGGCATTTTTTGAGAAGGATTCATCCCACGCCGTGATCTCCAGCGAGCCGGTGAAGTCTTCGAGGATCAGAATGCCGAAGGGTTTGCCGTCCTTTTTGGAGAACCGTTTCTCAACGGACATGATGAGACCGGCGAGTTTGAAGGCGCCTGACTCCGTGGCCTCTCGGGCCTGCGCGATGGTGTTGTATTTTCCCGAGTCGAAATTCCCAGCGTAGCTGTCGAGGGGGTGTCCACTCACATAGTATCCCAGGAGTTCCTTCTCGTGCTTGAGCGTTTCGAGTTGGCTCCAAGGTTCGATCTTTGTCGCTTTGGTGGCTTTTTTGGGCGGGGCGAGCGGGGTGTCCCCAAAGAGCGAGAACTGTCCGCTTGCGCGGTCGCGCTGGAGCGAGGCGGCAGCTGCCATCGAAGACTCGATCTCGGCGAAGAGGGCGGCTCGGTTTTTGTCGAGGCAGTCGAAAGCGCCGCATTTCACAAGGCTCTCAAGAATCTTGCGGTTCACCGTGCGCGAATCCAGGCGCGAGCAGAAATCCTCCAGCGTGCGGAAGGGGCCGTTTTTTTGCCTTTCGGAAATGGCGGACTCCATCGCACCCGCTCCCACATTTTTGATGGATGCCAGACCAAAGCGGATGCCTGGGCCATTGGCCTCGGTGGAAAATTTCAGATCGCTTGCGTTAATGTCCGGCGGCAACACAGGAATCTCCATGCGGCGGCACTCGGCGATGACAACGGCCAAGCGGTCGGTGTCGTTGGCGTCGAAGGTGAGCATGGCGGACATGAACTCGCGCGGGAAGTGGGCCTTGAGGTAGGCGGTCTGATAGGAAATCCGGCCGTAGGCGGCGCTGTGTGATTTGTTGAAGCCGTATTGCGCGAATTTCTCGATGAAGCCGAAGATGGCATCTGCGACCTTGGGGGGAATGCTGTTGTGTGTGCCGCAGCCTTCGACAAAGCGTTTGCGCTCCTTTTCCATTTTCTCCGCATCCTTCTTGCCCATGGCGCGGCGGAGCAGATCGGCCTCACCGAGCGAGTAGCCCGCCAGCACGCTTGCGGCCATCTGCACCTGCTCTTGATAGACAATGATGCCGTGCGTTTCGGAGCAGACCTTTTCGAGGAGCGGATGCAGGTATTCGACCTTTTTGATCCCCTTCTTGCGCTCGATGTAGTCGTCGATGAACTGCATCGGGCCCGGACGGTAAAGCGCGCCGATGGCGATGATGTCCTCGATACAGCCGACATCGAATCGCTTGCAGCAATTCGTGATGCCGCCGCTTTCCATCTGGAAGACGCCAAGCGTTTCGCCCCGGTTGTAGATGTCAAAGGCCGCGCGGTCGTCGACGGGGATCAGGTCGATGTTGAAATCCGGCGCCTTGGTGTGGATGAGACGCACCGCCTCCTGCATGATCGTCAGAGTGCGCAGACCAAGGAAATCCATCTTGAGCATTCCAAGGTCCGTGAGCGGGCCCATGGCGTATTGGGTCACGACTTCATTTTCCTTGCCCCGGCAGAGGGGAATGAATTCATCGAGCGGACGGTCGCCGATCACGACACCCGCCGCATGGATGCCGGTGTTGCGGCTCAGGCCCTCGAGCACGGTCGCATAGTCCCAGAGTTGGCGCACAGGGGCTTCATTTTCAATGGCTGTCTGCAGTTCGGGGTTTTTTTCGCGCGCCTTCTCAAGGTCGATGTTCAGCTCGTTCGGGATCATCTTTGCCACACGGTCGCCATCCGAGTAGCTCCAGCCGAGCACGCGGGCGACATCCCTGATTACGCTCTTCGCGCCCAGCGTGCCGAAGGTCACGATCTGCGACACCGCGCGCTCGCCGTATTTTTGACGCACATACTCGATGACCTCGCCCCGGCGTTCCATGCAAAAGTCCACGTCGATATCTGGCGGGCTCACGCGCTCGGGGTTGAGGAACCTCTCAAAAATCAGGCCGTAGCGAAGAGGGTCGATATCTGTGATTCCGAGCACATAGGCGATGAGCGAACCGGCGGCCGAGCCGCGCCCTGGGCCTACGGGAATGCCGCTTTCCTTCGCGTGGCGGATGAAGTCCCAGACGATGAGAAAATAACTGATGAACCCTGTTTTCTCGATCACCGAGAGTTCGTAGTCGAGCCGCTTGTTCAGCTCGGGGTCGGTGTCCACCCGTCCGCCGAAGCGCTTGCGCAGGCCCTCATGACAAAGATCGCGCAGGTATTGCTCGCGGGTGCGCGTGTCGGGCGAATCGAAATTCGGGTATTTCGGCTTGCCGAATTCCATCTTGAAATCACACCGCTCGGCGATGCGCAGTGTGTTGTCACACGCTTCGGGAATCTCGGCAAAGAGGGCGCGCATCTCTTCGGATGACTTGAAATACAGCTCGGGGCTGTAGCGCATGCGTTTCTCATCGACCATGTTCGAAGCCGTGCCGATGCAGATGAGCACATCGTGGGCCTCGTGGTGGGACTTTTCCAGAAAGTGCACATCGTTTGCCGCGACGAGTCCGAGATCCAGATTGCGCGCGATTTTCACCAGGTCGGGGTTGATCCGCCGCTGGGCATCGAGGCCAAAGTCGTGGAGTTCGATGAAGTAGTTCTCCGCTCCAAAAATCTCCCGGTAGGCCGCCGCCGTAGCCTGCGCCTCCTCAAAACGACCCGACGCCAAAAGCGTGGCGACCTCGCCTTTCAGGCATCCGCTGAGGGCGATGATTCCCTTGGAATGAGCGGCGAGCCGTTCCCTGTCGACGCGGGGCTTGTAGTAAAAGCCCTCGAGATAGCCCGCAGTGGAGAGTTTCACGAGATTCCGGTAGCCCTCCTCGTTGGTCGCCAGCAGCGTCAGATGGAACGCAGCATCCTTTGCGGAGCTGCCATTCTTGTCCGTCATTGAGCCCGGGGCCACATACATCTCACAACCGATAATTGGCTTGATGCCTGCTTTTTCGGCCTGCTGATAAAATGGCACGGCGGCATGCAGGTTTCCGTGGTCTGTGACGGCAACGGCCGGCATGCCGAATCCAGCCGCCTTTTTCACCAGCTCATCCAGTCGCACCGCGCCGTCCAGCAAGGAAAACTCGGAGTGGCAATGCAGGTGGACGAATGACATTTTCCAAACATACCGCAATGACGGCCTCCTTGTCGAATCGTCACGTCTCGACAATGCCTCGCGGATAAAAAAAACGCGGCCCTCCTTTCGGAGAGCCGCGTCGGCAGTTTCTGCCAATGGGGTCGCTTTACTTATGGCATTGCTTGCACTCGGAGCACTTGCCTGCACAGCAGGTGGCGCAGTCCTTATCCTTGCAGCATGTCGGACAAGATGTCCCAGCGGCTTGAACGGAAGCGACCACCGCGGCACAAGCCAGAGCGATAGCGAGAATGAATGATTTCATCATGTTCCTTTCTGATGGAAATTGTGATGAGTGACGGCTTGACGAGATGTCAGGCCCCGGCGCGAACTCAAGCTGCGAAGCGAGGCGGGGGCGTCGTCGGCTGCGGCATGAATCCGGGAGCACACTCGTTTTGGACAATCCAACGGGATGAAGGAGAGGGCGGAGGCAGCTTGTGTTCAGAGTTGAGGACGGCGACTAGGGGGTGCTGAATCGAAAATTCCCCATGGCAACCGCAAGACGAGGTCGTTGGAGAACTTGGGGACGTGTTGGCATGGACCCCATGGCAACAGCATGTCAACCTTTCGGTGGGAGATGCGGACTGCGGAAGAGCCGAAGATGCCAAGGACAGTGTAGCAATTGCTACGAACGCAAGAACACCCTGGATCGTGTGCAAAACTCGGAACATCTTCTCAAATTAAGTTCTGGTCTCCAAAATGCAACAGGTTGATTTGCCGGGCAGGTCTTGTGACGGATTTTATGCTGCTGGCATACCTGAAGCCCTTTAGAAGTTCAGTTGTCAAACTGGCGGAGTTTCGCATGACATCAATCCGCCGGAGTCTGTTTACCTCTATTCAAAACAATCGTGATACGATAAAAACATGTTGTGATAGGGCGGTTCTCACGCGCATGGCGATTGATTTGCTCGGCGTTCTCGTTGTTTGGAGAGATTGAAGGCGAGCAGAGAGCAGCCTCGTTTGCCTATTATGCGTTGTTCTCGCTTTTTCCGCTGTTTGCACTGTTGCTCACGGTAGGTTCGGTGTTCGTTGACTCCAGTGCCACTATTTCAGCGGCTGAAAAAATTTTTCCTATGGATGACGGCCAGCGCGAGTTGGTCTTGAAAATGTCGGAGTCCCTCCAACGCTCGCGCGGTGGCGTCGGGTTGGCCTCTTTGCTGGTTCTGGTGTGGAGTTCGTTGCGCTTCTTTCAGGCGCTCGTGCAGGGCGTGAACCGGGCTTGGCACCGCACCCTCTTGCCGTGGTGGAAATTGCCTTTGAAAAACCTGCTTATGATGGGGGTGGTCTCCAGCGCCTTGGGGCTGGGCTTGATCGTCCCGGCGGTTTTGCAAGCCGTGCTGAAAACGATTCTTGCTGCGCAAGAGTGGCTCGGCGGAATCCTGCCCTTGCCGACGTTGGGTCAAATGACACTTCTCTATGCGGCCGGGCGGTATGTGCTGGCGGGAGGATTGGTTTTTTACGCCCTTGTTGCCCTCTATATGTTGGCCCCCGGACGCAGGATTTATTTTCGCCAAGTCTGGTCTACCGCACTCGCCGTGGCTTTGGCCCTTCAAATCGGGCAGAGCCTCTTCGGAAACTATGTGGCAAAAATCGTGAACTATAACGCCATCTACGGCTCCGTCGGAGCCCTCATGCTCGCCCTCATGTGGGTTTATCTAGCCGGGGTCATGATTCTGATGGGAAGTTGCTTCTGCGCCGCAGCCGACGGGGCCGGGCAGGCTACTCCATCCAGTTCAGAAAATTGAAATTCAGCGAGATCATCGTCACCACCACGAACGCGGCGGTAAGAATACCCCCGGCGACAGCCACAGCGGCGGAGGTGAGAATGACGCGGATGAGTGGGTCTTGTGGATCGGATGCTTGGTCGGCCATTCGGTGAGTGAAATAGAGGTGGCGGGTTTTGTCAAATCACTCGTGCCGCAGGGCCTTCACCGGATCGAGCCTCGCCGCGAACCAGGCCGGGATGAGCGCCGCCAGTGAGCAAATCGCAAAGGCGCTCACGCAGATCAGGATGACATCCGACGGCACGATCTCGGCGGGGATTTCACTGAATTGATAAACCGAGGCGGGAAAAATTTCGATGTGGAAGCTGGAGGAGAGAAACCTGTTAACCTCGTTCCGGAATTGGACCATCGATATTCCCAAGGCAAGCCCGGCAAGCGTTCCGAAAACGCCGACCACCATTCCTTGGGCGACAAAAACCCCGATGATTTGGTGCGTCTGCGCGCCGAGCGCTTTCATCACTCCGATCTCCCGGGTTTTCTGAACCGTCACGGTGATGAGGGTGTTCATGATTCCAAAAGCGGCGACCAGGATGATGAACATGAGAAGAAAAAACATAACATTCCGCTCCATCCGGATCGCGTCGAAGATTTGCTTGTTCATGTCGATCCAGCTCATTGCGAACTGCGATCGAGGCAGGGCTTTGTTTAGTTCATCGCGCACGGTATTCGCCTGGTAAGGATCGGTTGTCGCCAGGGCGAGCCCGTGGGCACCGCCGCCGAGATTGTAGAGTTCTTGGCCGATGTGGAGCGGCACGATCAAAAACTCACTGTCGTAGACATAGCGCCCGCTCTCGAAGATGCCGGTGACCTCAAGCTCCGTTGGCAGGATCATTTGCTTCAAGGCAGAGACATCGGCGGATTTGTCGCCAGAGCGTTGGATTCGGTCGATCTCCTCAAGGATCTGATTGAAATTTCCCGGCGAAAAAATCGTCACATTTTCCCCCACGCCGACCCCGAGTTCGCGGGCGAGTTCGGAGCCTATGACCGTCTTGCTGCCATCGAGGTCGTAGCGGCCATCCACAATGAAATCCGCCACATTCACCACCTTGCGTTCGAGTTCAGGATCCACTCCACGGATTTTCGGGGCCAGGCGGCGGTTTTGATATTCCACAATGACGGGTCCCTGGACAAACGGAGCGGCGGCTTTCACATGCGGATTTTTCATCGCCTGCTCCGCAGTGGACTCCCAATTCTCCAGCACGCCTCCGTTGCTAACGATGACATGGGCATCGAATCCAATGACCTTGCGGCGGAGTTCCTGTTCAAAGCCGGTCATGACGGAAATCACAAGAATCAAAACCATGATCCCGAGCGTGACTCCGAGAATCGAAACCAGAGTAATGATCGAAAGAAAGGTGCGCTTCGGCTTGAGGTAGCGGAGGGCGAGAAACAGACTGAAACTTTTCGGCATGTGTCGAAGGAAATTTTTACACGGCTGGCGCGAGCAGCGCATTCCTTGTTTTTTCGGGGATTGGTGACGCTGCGGACTGCGACGGATCAATGTGACAGAGCGTCACGCGTCCATCAAAGCAAGGGGTGCCATCGGATTTTTGAACTGCAAACACCATGGTGAGGGAGGAGGTGCCAACGCGATCCACGCTCAAAGCGACATCCAATTTGTCCTCAAAGCGGCACGCGGCCTTGAAGTCTGTCTGGAGGGATACGATCGGCCAAGCCGTCGCAGCGTCGAAAACGGGAATTTTCTGTCTCTGGAAAAAGTCGTGCACAGCTTCCTCCACAAACACAAGCAGCCTCGAAAAATGGGCTACTCCGGCCGCATCGGTATCGGAAAAGCGAACCGGTCGCGTGACGATGTGTGATGCGCTGGATGACATGGAATTTAATAATTGAACGGTTTTCGCTAGCGAGGAAAGGGAAACCACAACACCGGCCGCGTTCGGATCGTATCCATCATGCGGGTTTCCAAGGCTGGAGGGCAAATTCCCCTATCGCATCCGACGCCGGTCTTTGGAAGAGTAGGCCTTCCTTATGATTTTTCATCACAGTTCGAATCTTCGGGCGGGAGTCCGCCCCGACCTCCGGGGACTTGCCGGAGGATTTCGAATTTCGTTTTCCGGCATCCGTCGTTTCGAGTGGGACCTTGAGGACTTGGGGGGATTTTCGCCATTGTGGCTGGATGCAGCCGCGATTTACCCGAGGTTTTTTTGGAGGTCGCGCTCGGGCGCCGCGCAAACGCTTGCAGTCGGCGAACTCCGAGGGGGTGGACTGCAGGATTTGTTGCCGATGCTTCAGGAAGCGGATGAGGGAGTCAGAATTTTCGGCGGTGGCCGCTTTGCTCCGCCACGCTTGGCCTCCGATGTCTGGAGGGAATTTCCAGACCGATATTTTTTTATTCCCCGGGCTGAGATTATCCACGCCGGGGGGAGAACGGTGCTTGCCGTCAATAGGGCGGACGGTGATGCATCGTGGGACGATGTGGAAGACTGGATCGGCTGTCTGGAGAATCCTCCGCCGCCACGCCAATCGCCTGTGCTGACGCGATGGGATCAGCCGAATTTTGACCAATGGTCCGCCTCTGTGGATGCCGCCCTCCATGGATTTGCCGCGGGTCCGCTTCGCAAGGTGGTTCTCGCTCGGCGGTCCACTCTGGATCTCGTCGAAAAGGTTTCGCCCTTCCTGCTCTTGACGCTGCTCATGGGAGCTGCCCCGGCTTGTTTTCATTTTTGTTTTCAACCCAATGCCTCGGCGGGTGCATTTCTCGGTGCGAGTCCGGAGTTGCTTTACCGCCGCATGGGATCGCGCCTCGAGAGCGAAGCCGTGGCCGGCACGCGTCCGAGGAGCCTCGATGCCGCCGAGGATGCCCGTCTCGAATCCCAGCTTCTGAAGTTCTCCAAGGAACAGTTGGAGCACAGCCTCGTCGTGGATTCGCTTCAGAAAACCTTTGGCAAACTGTGCGGCGATTTTTCGTGTGACATGAAGCCCGGCGTTTTGAAACTCTCGCGCGTCCAGCATCTCCGAACCGCCATCGCAGGCATTCTTGCTGGGGTTGTTGACGATGCTGCAATTCTTGGTGCCTTTCATCCAACCCCTGCCACCTGTGGCTCACCGATTGCCAATGCGATGAGGTTCATTGATGACCACGAAAAATTCGACAGGGGGTGGTATGCAGGTCCGGTTGGATATGTTTCAAAGGACTCTGCGGAATTCGCCGTGGCCATCCGATCCATGTTGGCGAGGGATTCGCGCGTCCAACTCTTTGCTGGTGCCGGAATCGTGCAGGGTTCGGATGCCGAGCGGGAGTGGATGGAATTGGAGGATAAAATCTCGGGCATCCTGAATGTGCTCTCCGCATGAGTGTCCTTGTGTCTAATCGGGCCTGGGGAGAGGCAATCATTGAAAGTCTCTGTCGGCTGGGTGCAAACCGTTTTTTCCTGAGTCCCGGCGCGCGTAGCGCGCCATTGGCCGCTGCACTGGCCACGCGCGATGTGACCACGCATTACGATGAACGCGGCATGGCATTCGCCGCCCTCGGTTGGGCCATGTCCACAGGCCGTCCTGCTGTCTGTGTAACTACCAGCGGGTCTGCGGTGGCAAACCTGCTTCCAGCCTGTGTCGAGGCATTCCATTCGAATGTGCCTCTTGTTTTGTTAACAGCTGATCGTCCGCCCGAACTGCGTGGCACTGGGGCGAACCAAACCATTCAGCAACCAGGAATTTTTGGAGGATTCGTCCGCCAGGCTGTGGATTTGCCATGCGCGGGAGACGCCGCAGCGCTTGAGCATTTGAGTTTGGATATTTCAAAGGCCCTCGAAATAGCAACCGGGGACCATCCTGGCCCAGTCCATCTCAATGTTCCGATTCGAGAGCCTCTTTTGGAGAGAGACATTGGGAATGTGCCTCAAGAACACATCGCCCGCCCCACCCGGAAGTCGGAGGATTTTGAATGGCCGCAGGGTTTCGATTTTGGGAGGTTTGTTTCTGGCCGTGGCATTGTGGTGGTCGGCAGGTTGCCTGCCCGCGAGCAGGAACATGTCGGGGTGATCAAGAAGCTGGCTGCCCGGCTGGGTTGGCCGCTTGTGGCCGATGCCGCTTCCGGGGCGCGATTGATGCCCGGAATCATTCGCCATGTGGACTGGATTCTTCAGCGTCAGGATACACCGGTGCCCGACCGCATGATGCATTTTGGAGGTGCGCTTGTTTCCAAGCGCCTTGCAAAATGGCTGGCTGCTTGTCGAGGCGACGACTGCCTGCAGGTGCGCATGTTTCCAGAGCGTCTTGATCCCTGGGAACAGAAGCCAGTCGTGATTCGTGTGGGGATCGACAAGTTTTGTCGTGCGTTGGTTGGCGCTTCCTTGCCAACGGTTGCGAGTTCATGGATCGATTCCTGGCGGGTTGCGGATGACGCCGTGGGGGCATCTCTTGATCTCATTTTATCCCGGTCAGCAGCGCTCGATGAGCCCTCGATTCTTCGTTCTGTGGCTCGTGCGGCGGCTGCCACTTCCTCGCCGTTGTTTCTTGGAAACTCCATGCCGATACGGGATTTTGATTCTTCGGTTGATGCTATTTCGAATCTTGTGGTGAAGGTTTTTGCAAATCGCGGGGCAAGCGGTATCGATGGAAATATCGCCACGGTCGCCGGGGTGGCGATGGGTTCGGGCTCTCCGGTTTTGGCCGTGATGGGCGATCTCGCCGCATTGCATGATTTGAATTCCCTGCCGCTTCTGCAGGGACTACCCGTCACGCTGATTGTTATCAATAATGGAGGCGGCGGCATTTTTCGTTTTCTCCCCATTGAGGTTGAGGAGCGCCTGCTGGAAACCCCGCATGCGTGGAATTTCGAGGGGGCGGCGGCGCAGTTTGGGATTCCCTACTTTCGAGTGGCCTCCCGCATGGACTTCGAGCATTTGCTATCTGTCAACTTCCCCGGCCCGCGAATCCTGGAGTGTCGCACTGATCGCGCGGCGAACCACGCCCTCCATCTTAAAATCGCTGAATCCTGCCGCGCGCTCCCCCTCTCATGGACCACTTGAACTGGCATGAATGCGGTGATGGTGATCGTGTCTTGATCTGTCTTCACGGATTTCTCGGGGAGAGTCGGGATTGGAAGGAATTTGCCGATTCCTTCTTAACGCATGCTCCGGGATGGCGGCTTGCGCTCGTGGAATTGCCCGGCCACGGCAAAGCAAAGCCGGGTTGGACCTGTCCCAGTGCGGGGGAGTTCTCGACAGCGTTGCGCGACTTCGTTTCCTCAAAAGGGTGGGGGACAGCCGCGCTCGCCGGTTACTCCCTCGGTGGCCGTTTGGGGCTTCACGCGGCTCTTTCATCTCCCACGCGCTTTCCCGCATTCATCGGAATCTCGACCACGGCTGGAATTGAAGACCCGGAGCAGCGGGCCATTCGGCTGGCCTCCGATTTAGCGCAATCCCAAAGGCTCCGGGGCGATGGTGGTTTTTCACAATTTCTGCGCGAGTGGTGGAATCAACCGGTCTTTGACTCGCCAGCTCGTGATGAAGGAAAATTTGAGGAATTCTTTGCCTCCCGTCTGCAACGAGATCCTGTTCAGATGGCCACGTGCCTTGAGGCTTGGAGTCCAGGCGCTCTGCCCGCGCAATGGGCCGCTCTGCCGTCTTATCCTGGGCGTGTGCTTTTGCTCAGCGGGGAATTCGATACAAAATACAACGCGTATGCTCTCCAGATGCAGGCTTCATTTCGTCAGTCTCATCGACTTTGCATTTCCGGTGCTGGGCATCAGCTCTTGATGGAAAAGCCCCGGGAAGTCGCCATCGCAGTGGCTTCATTTCTTAATCGACAGGCCACTAGCTTCAGTATCTCAAACGCGCGATCTGGTTGAGAGTGTTCAAATCATGATCGTATGAGGGAGTGGGAACTCCTCTGCTCCCGGACAATGAATTCGCGTATGTTCATTCCCGGTCCTATCGAGTTTTTCGCGAATCGCAGCCGTCGCGAGAGCTGGGGTGTTGCAGTCATCGCTCAAGTGGGCGAGAAGGACATGCCGGAGGTCCTGTGAAGCAATTTCGCCGACCAGAACGGCCGCATCTTGGTTCGAGAGGTGACCGTGGCGAGAGAGAATGCGTTGTTTCACAGACCAAGGACGTTTGGAATCATTCTGCAGCAGGTTTTCATCGTGGTTGGCCTCCAAGATGAGTGCGTTCACTCCCCGCGTGGAGTGCACGACGTGGCGTGGGGTATGGCCTAGGTCAGTGAGAACCGCAAAGGACGCGCCTCCGTGCCGGAGCACATAACCAACCGGGTCTGCGGCATCGTGCGGCACGGCAAGCGGGTGGACGTGGAAATCTCCGACCTCAAAAGCAGACCCGCTGGAGAAAAATCGCCACTCGGCCTGGGGCACGGTTTTTCGAAGGCTGTCCGCCGTGAGCGGGTTCGTGAAAACCGGTATCATACATTTTCCGCATAGCCCGCTTAGACCGCGCGTGTGATCAACGTGCTCGTGGGTCAGCAAGATTCCCGCGAGTTTTTCCGGAGGAGCATCCAGACTGGCCAGTTGGTTTTGAAGTCGTTTGGCGCTGAGTCCAGCGTCGATCAGAATCGAGGTCGTTCCCGCCTTGGCAAGTATGGCGTTTCCTGAACTGCCACTGGCGAGAATAGAGACTTGAATCATACTTCCAAAGCATATCCCAAGATCATGGGACACTGCGAGACCAAGATCGGCTTTTAAGACAGGACTTGCGAACCGCACATGGCAAGGGTAGAGCCTTCTCGTATGAAAATCACCATTCTGCCGCGAAGATTTGGCTCTGACGCGGGTATTACAGCTCTTGTCGCCTGCTGCATCTTTCTCTTGGCCGCATTTCGCGTGCTGCGTGCCGGGCTTCTCCCCGAGTTGCCGAATTTCTCTCCTGTTTCAGCTGTGGCCTTTTGTGGTGGCCTTTTTTTGCCCGGTATTTTCGCATGGATCGTGCCGGTCTCCATATTATTCGTTTCCGATGTGGCTCTCGCTGCGCTCATCGGTTATCCCGTTTTCAGTTCCGGCCAATTCGTTTCTTGGGGGTGCATGTTAATGGTTGTTGCCGCCGGTCGCCTTGTCTCCAAAGGTTCCTTTTCCATACTCCTGTTTTTCTCAGGATTGATTGGAAGCGGAATTCTCTTTTATATTTTAACAAACACTGCGGCTTGGATCGAAAATCCCGCTTATCCCCGTGGATTGGATGGGCTGTGGATGTCCTTGACGACCGGTCTGCCAGGATTCGCTCCCTCGTGGGTTTTCTTCCGAAACGCAATCTCCTCGGACTTGATCTTTGGATTGCTTCTGCTCGGGGGCTGGGCGTTGGCCCGACGCGGCGTGGACATAAAACTCAAGCCATCAGTAAACCAAACACCCTGAATTATATTTCGCCAGGCTGAGGATATGAAGAGAATGGTCTACTTCGCAGCCGGGATTGGGTCTGCGGTTAAAGCCTTGGCTAAAGAAGCGAGTCCCTTGTATTTCTTACCAGTCTTTTTGACCATTCCTCGTGAAACCAAGTTTTGGAGCTTTTCGTAGGCGCGAAGACGAAGCATCTCTTCGCCCCCGCTGGCTGCATTGCGTTCTTTGAGCCGCTCGTGGACCTGATCAAATAACTGCTTGAATTCAAAGGAGGTCTTTTTAGTAAGAACCGCCACCAGTTCTTCTGTAACCAAATCAGGTCCGCGTCGGGAGAACGCACTTTTTCGTTGCATAAGCATGAGGGAGTCTACTTACTCCGAAATTCTGCGGTTGTCCAACTCTTTTGTTCCGGTAGAATTAAAAGATCGAACCTAAAAATAATATCCTATTATTCTTTAGAAGGATATTAAAATGTTCTTATTTTACCTTTCTTATCTCGAGTCTTCGGAGACTTCTCCCGAGACGCGGTCGATTCCACCGCGAAAGAAATGGCCATTTCTCTCTCTGCCAATTTCTCGCTGTGAGCACGCATCGCCAAGGGACTCCCTCTTCATTCCCGAAATGTTATCCGGCGCGGTTTCGTGAATCTTTTTTGAAATTCGAATTTACAATCCAAGCCGCCCCTGCAATTCTTAAGGACTGTCGCTCACGTGGCGGAACTGGCAGACGCATACGACTCAGGATCGTATGGGGCAACCCGTGGAGGTTCGAGTCCTCTCGTGAGCACCATTACCGACCGGATACCAACACAAGTGGATCACCAACTCGCCCAAAAAAATCCGGAGTTCGTCAAAGGCACATTTGCTTCCATTGCAGGGAGATATGATTTTGCAAATCACCTCCTTAGCTGCGGAATGGATTTTCTCTGGAGGGCCAGATTAGCTGCCCTTGTGGCCGCATATCATCCCAGGGAGGTCTTGGATCTTGCCACAGGCAGCGGGGATTTGGCTTTGGCAATCCGGAAGACTTGCCCCGAGGCTCGAATCACAGCGGCGGATTTTTGCCTTCCGATGCTTGAGGAGGCCCGCCGTAAAGGTGTTGGCCGCCTTGTTCAGGCGGATGGCTTGGCCTTGCCCTTTTCGAGTGGGGTATTCGATGTCCTCACCGTGGCTTTTGGGCTGAGGAACATGGCGGATTGGCATACGGCTGTCCTGGAGATGAATCGCGTCCTTCGGCCGGGAGGTCTGGTTTTTATTCTGGATTTTTCACTCCCGGAGTGGGAGCCCTTGCTCTCTTTGTATCGCCTCTATCTGCACCACGTGTTGCCACTCCTGGCCCACTGGGCGACTCGCCGCAAAGAGGCCTATGAGTATCTCGGTGGTTCCATCGAAACATTTCCGAGTGGTCGCAAAATGAATGCCCTGCTGGAGGAGTGCGGTTTTTCTTGCGCTGCGCCACGACCACTCACGCTTGGCGTTGTCTCCATCTATTGCGGACAAAAAAAAGTTTAGGTGCGGGATTTTTTAAACCCGAATCCCGCAGAATTCACCGCAATCGAGCACCGGGGCAGGTGCGAGAACGAGCAACCGGAGGTTGGCCCGTAGGGCGAGATGCGCAGGAGCGAACGAGTCAAATGACACAAAGGATGATCTCTTGATGATGCGATGCGTTGGAAATGATGTGTGCGATATCCAACAAAAAGCCAAAGCCTTTCGTGGTTAAAGGATTTCAATGGGATCCTCACGCTCACAACCTTGAGGAATTCCGTCTCCGAAGGAAATTTCCACTGCGCGGGCGTGTTCCACAAGTTGTCCTTGGGGATCCACTCGGCGCATTTTGTGAACGGCATCGGCAATGGGAACTGCAGAGATCGTTTGGTTGCGGCAGCTCACCATAAATCCGAATTTTTCCTCTGCCAGAAGTTGGACGGCTTTGATACCGAATCTCGTGCCGAGGATGCGGTCGAGCATGGTTGGGGCTCCTCCGCGCTGAAGATGGCCTAGGACGCAGGTGCGGACCTCCTTGCCGGTGCGGTGACCGATTTCACGGCCCACGACCTCCGCGATTCCGCCAAGACGACTTTCCCCATTCGCATGGTGGAGGCGCGAGACCCGTCCATTCTTGGGCTTTGCGCCTTCGGCAACCACGACCATGGTGCACTTGGCACCACATTTTTCGCGTCGGGTGACCTCTGCAGCGACCTCGGAAAAGTCGAAGGGAATCTCGGGAATCAGAATGATATCCGCACCACCTGCTAGTCCGCCGTGCAGTGCGATCCAGCCCGCGTGTCGGCCCATCACCTCGATCACCATGACGCGTCTGTGGCTCGTGGCCGTCGTGTGGAGGCGGTCGAGGCAGCTGGCGACACATTCGACCGCCGAGTCGAAACCGAATGTCATGTCGGTGGCCTCGAGGTCATTGTCGATTGTTTTCGGGACTCCGATAACCGGTAGTCCCGCATGGTGCATCTGAAGTGCGGTATTCAGGGAACCGTCACCGCCCACGACGATCAGCCCATGGAGGGCCAGCGACTGAAATGTTTGGCGCGTTTTGCCGAGAATTTCCGCCGGGATGAAGCCACCTTGCCGTCCATTGCCACGTGAGATAAATTGGCCTTTGTTCACGGTGCCGAGGAGAGTGCCCCCGAGATGCATAATACCTGCTGTGGCGTGTCGATCCAGGGTCACGTGGGTCTCTGGTGCGAGCAGGCCCTCGAAACCGTCTTGAAAGCCGACAAGCTCCCAACCCAGCTTTTCGGAGGCACGGCTCGCTGCGCGTAGGACGGCATTGAGGCCCGGGCAATCTCCACCGCTTGTCAGAATTCCAATGCGTTTACGCTCCATCTCGGGGCGTCTAGAGGCTGGAGGATTTTTTGGTGGGACGGCCTTGGGCGGCCCAGGCGTCGTAGAGTGTCCAGCCTTGCGACACGAGAGCGTAGCCCTCGCTAAAGCGGCTTGGGGAGTTCAGCAGAACCACGATGATGCGACGTGGTGTGATGAACACCTTCTCCCCTTCGCGCTGAGATTCCGGAGCGCGGGCCGCCGAGAGGATCAGACAATCGCCGGCGCGTCGCGTGCGACCGGTTTTGACTCCATCGATGCCGTCCTTCCCGAGGAGTTCATTGGTGTTGTTGATTTCGATGGGCGTGTCCACTCCACTGCGGAAGATGTGAATCTGGCGGGATTTTTGGGACACGTAAAAAGTGAATCCGGCATTGTTGTAGGCATGGCGGACGAGTCGGGCGAGGTCCTCCGCAGTCGAGTAGGGCGCAGCAGTGTCGGTGCGGTGGTCCATGCCGGAGGGATTTAGAAAAAGCGTGCGCTTCATGTAAAGGGTGCGAGCAAGGGCATTCATGTTGGCAACGAAATTTCCGATAGGCTGCAGGCCTTGGGGATTTGCTATTTGCGCTCCGACATAATTTGCCAGTGTATGTGCGGCGATATTGTCCGAGGCCAAAAGGGCGCAATAAATCAAGTCGCGGAGGCTGATGGAGTCGCCGGCTTGGAGTCCCACCGTGCTCACCGCGCCATCGGCTGCGGCATTCGCCGGGACTTCCACCAGCGTGGCCAGATCGGCTTTTTTCAAATCCGCCCAGTCAAGCGTCACAAGCGCCGTGGCGATCTTTGTCAGGCTGGCCACCTGAACTTTGGCGTTCTTGTTTTTTGCATCCAGAATCGTGCCGGTCTGGTTGTCGATGATGATGTGGCTCTCCGCTGCCCGTGTGGAACAGAGTGCGAGGCTGAGAAGTGTGGCGGTGAGGAATTGTTTCATGGCCCGTCAAGCGAGGAAAAGTGGTTGGAGCCGACGATAGCGGCAGGGGGGCTCGTTTCAAATCCTTTTCAAAAAAGAAGGATTTTCCTGCCGGGAGGAGATGGTATTGAAAGAAAATGCGCATTCTTTCCGGCATCCAGCCCTCGGGAACCCTTCATCTGGGAAATTACTTTGGCATGATGAAGCCTGCGATTGAGCTTCAGGAAAAGGGGGAGGCTTTTTTTTTCATAGCGGATCTCCATGCGCTCACCACGGTGCACAATGCCGCCGCGCTTCGGGCCAATGTCAGGGAGTTGGCAGTGGATTTCCTCGCCTGCGGACTCGATCCGGCACGGGCTGTTTTCTTCCGTCAATCGGACGTGCCTGCCGTCACCGAGTTGGCGTGGATTCTCAGCACGGTCACCCCCATGGGTCTGCTCGAGCGGTGCCACTCGTTTAAGGATAAGACCGCTCGCGGGCTGGCTGCCTCGCATGGCCTGTTCGCGTATCCTGTGCTGATGGCGGCCGATATTTTGATCTGCGACAGCGACCTGGTGCCTGTCGGTCGGGATCAGAAACAGCATCTGGAGGTGACTCGCGACATCGCGGTAAAAATGAATGAAACCTTTGGCGAGATCTTTAAACTTCCCCAGCCGAGCATTCGGGATGAGACCGCTGTTGTTCCCGGATTGGACGGCGCGAAGATGAGCAAGAGCTACAACAACACGATCGAAATTTTCGCCCCCGAGGCCGCACTTCGGAAAAAGATCATGGGTATCAAAACCGATTCGACACCGGTTGAGTCCCCCAAGCCGGTCGAGGGTTCGGTGATCCTCGAACTCTACAAGCTCGTCGCCTCGCCGGGGGATTATCAAGAAATGCTCGATGCGTTCGTGAATGGCGGGACCGGCTACGGGGATTTGAAGAAAAGGCTCTTCGCAGGAATCTGGGAATACTTTGCCCCCTTCCGCGTGAGGCGTGATGAGATTCTGGCCGATTCCTCCTTTGTGGACCATGTGCTGGCGGAGGGATCTGCGAAGGCGAGGGATGTCTCTGATGGTGTGATGAAGCGCGTCAGGGCATCCGTGGGAATCGGGCAATCGGCTTGATCCGGATTCCTCTGAGATCAAGCTGCCGAGCGGCATTCAACCACCAATGGGCTCTGAAGTTTCGGGAGATTTTTTTAAGCGTGATCCAGTGACCTGCGCGCGGCAGCTCGTTGGAAGTCGGTTTATGTTGAATGGGTGCGGTGGGGTGATTGTCGAGACCGAGGCTTATTCCGTCGTGAATGACGAGGCGTGCCATACTTTTTCCAGGCCGTCGTCACGAGAGTTTGTCGAGCGGATGTCACCGGGTGCGGCTTATGTTTACCTGAACTATGGAGTCCACTGGCTTTTGAACTTCCTCGTGAAAGGCGGATCCGAGGACGGCTTTGTTCTAGTCCGTGCCTTGGAGCCGAGGCAGGGCATTGCGGAGATGGAGCTGCGCCGTAATCAAAGAAAGCTGGGGAGCCTCTGTTCAGGCCCAGGGAAGCTGACTCGCGCTCTCGGTATCGATGGCAGCTTTCACGGTCGCGACTTGCTCTCTGTAGCCTCCCTCCAGCTCCCTCACGACAGGCCGAAAATCCTCGCCTGTGCGCGAGTGGGGATCTCCCGTTCAGCGGATTTGCCGTGGCGGTTTGTCGTGAAGGGGAGTTCATTTTTGAGCGTTCCCGTTGCCGGGTAGGATGGCAGCCGCTACCCGCTCGCCTGGTCGTCCAATCAGGCAGCGAGGTGCTTTTGGACCTCGGCACTGATCGTGCGTCCGTCGGAGCGGCCTGCGGCTTTTTCGGTCACGAGTTTGATCACCGCTCCCATTTCCTTGCGGGTGGTGGCACCGGTTTCCGCGATGGCGGCTTGGACCAATGCGGTGAGTTCCTCGGCGGAGAGGGGTTGGGGGAGGTAGGCGCTGAGGACTTCGATTTCGGCTTTCTCGGTGGCGGCCATTTCGGGGCGTCCGCCTTTTTCAAAGGCCTCGATGGAGTCCTGACGCTTCTTGACCTCTTTGCGCACGATGGCGAGCGCGTCGGCGTCATCGAGCGTGCTGCCGGCACCGCCTTTTTCGATGGCGGAGTTCATGAGGGCGGTTTTGAGCATGCGGAGCACGCCGAGTTTCGCTGACTCGCGGGCGAGCATGGCAGCTTTGATGTCTTGGTTGATTTGGTCTTGGAAGGTCATAGTGAGTTTTAAGTTTTCAGCTTGAAGTTTTCAGCTTGGGCAACGGGCGCCACTTTCCGGGCGACAGGGGATCAATCGCGGCGGAGTTGTTTTTGTTTGGTGTAGGAGTTGTCGATGATGTCGTAGATTCGCTGTGCGGGAAGGACGCGGGTGCTGAAGCAGTCGAGGTTGCCGTCCTCGCCGATGACGGCGATGGCGAAGCCTTGGGGCACATCGTAGGCGGCGGCTGTGCCGGGGCCGTCGGTGACATTCAGGAAAGGGATGTTCGAGCGGATCACATCCTGCTCGCCGGAGAACGCCGCGATGCAGAGGACTTTCTGGGCAGCGAAGCGCGCATACATTTTTTGAAGCTGGCCGACTTGAGAGCGGAAAGCCCATTGGCGTGGGCTGTTCGCAATGACAAGCACGACGGGTTGGCCGCGCAGGCTTTTGAGCGGCTTGGCGGAGCCGGTCGCATCGGTCCATGTGAAAGACGGAGCCTCGCGCACGACTTCCGCTTGGAGCGGGATGGCGAGGAACAGGGAGGCGAGGAGAGCGAGGATTGTTTTCATATTTTCATCAATTCCGCCTCCTTCGCGGCGGTGTGCTTGTCGATGTCAGCGACAAAGCGGTCGGTCAGTTTTTGGACTTCGCCTTCCGTATCGCGGAGTTCGTCTTCACTGATCTTCCCGTCCTTTTGGGTTTTCTTCGCGGCATCCATCGCATTGCGGCGGCTGGAGCGCACGCGCACGCGCGATTCCTCGGCAATGCCTTTGACCGTTTTGGCCAAGTCGCGGCGGCGTTCCTCGGATAGCTCGGGGATTGGCAGTCGGATGAGTTTGCCATCCACCGCCGGATGAATGCCGATGCGGGATTCGTTCAGTGCGCGCTCGATGTCGCGCACGGTGGCGGCGTCGAAAGGCTGGATGACGAGCAGGCGCGGTTCCGGCGTGGTGATGAGGGCGAGTTGTTTGAGCTTCATCGTGGAGCCGTAGGCTTCGACATCGATGTTCTCCACCAGGGCCGGAGAGGCTTTGCCGGTGCGGATCGCGGCGAATTCATGCGTCATGAAGGCCACGGCTTTTTCCATGCCCTCCTCGGCTTCAAAAAGGATTTCTTCGATACTCATGGCGGCTTATTCGGATTTTTCGGAAACGAGTGTGCCCACCTCCTCGCCGGCGATGGCCAGGCGAATGTTGTCGGGCTTGTTCATATCAAAAACGATGATCGGCATTTTGTTGTCCATGCAGAGGCTGAAGGCTGTCGAATCCATCACTTGTAGGCGTCGCGAGAGGGCCTCCGAGTAGGTGATGTGTGTGAAACGCTTGGCGTCCGGATTTTTCACGGGGTCCGAGTCGTAGATGCCATCGACCTTCGTGGCTTTCAGGATGACCTGCGCTCCAATCTCGGCGGCGCGGAGGGCGGCGGTGGTGTCGGTCGAGAAAAACGGATTGCCGGTGCCTGCGACGAAAATCACGACGCGTCCAAGCTCCAAGTGGCGCGTGGCGCGGCGGACAATGAACGGCTCGGCGAGGTTCTGCATTTCGATCGCCGTCTGCACGCGGACCTCGATGCCCTGGGCTTCGAGGGCGGCCATGAGGGCGAGGCCGTTGATGACGGTGGCCAGCATGCCCATGTAGTCCGCCGTGGTGCGGTTCATACCGCGATGGCTGGCAGTGAGGCCGCGCCAGATGTTTCCGCCACCGATCACGATGGCCAGCTCCACGCCGAGCTTGCGCGCCTCTGCAACTTGAGAGGCGATTTTTTGGACGACTTCGGGGCTTATGCTGTCGCGGCTCCCTGGCTCGCGGAGAACCTCTCCGCTGAGTTTGAGCACGACCCTTTTGTAGCGGACATGGGATTTTTGGGACATGGGCGAGTGAGTAGATAGAACCGCATCAGTGCTCCGGAGAAAAGGACAAATCAAAAACAGCGCCTGGCGCGAGCGGGAAGCCGCGCAGAAAATCGGAGGCGCGCAGACGCTTGCGGCCTTCGAGCTGGACGCTCTCGAAGCTCAGCGAGCCCGTTCCGCAGGCCACGACGAGGGCGTTGGCATCCGCTTGGAGAACGGTTCCCGGTTCGCCGCAGGCGCTCGATTCCATTGCGCTGTGAATTTTCAAAACATGGCCCGCGATGCGCCCGAAAGTTCCAGGCCAAGGCGACATCGCGCGGATGCGTAGTGCGAGTTCCGGCGCGGGGCGCGTCCAATCGAGCCAGCCGTCGGATTTTTTCAACTTCGGCGCGTAGGTGGCCGATTGCAAATCCTGTTGTGTGCGCGGCGCGGTGCCCGCGGTGAGCAGGTCCAGCGCGCGGAGCAGGCACGGGGCGGCGAGGCTGGCCAGGCGGTCGTGGAGTTGCCCTGTGGTTTCTTGGGGGCCAATCTCGAGTGCCTCTTCCAACAGGATGTCACCGGTGTCGAGGCCCCCGTCCATATACATCACGGTCATGCCTGTCTTCGCATCGCCAGCAAGGATCGCGGCATGGATCGGCGAGGCGCCCCGATGGCGCGGCAGCAAGGAGGCGTGGAGGTTCAGGCAGCCGAGGCGTGGCAGTTCGAGAACGGATTTTGGCAGGATCTGGCCGTAGGCCACGACCACCAGGACATCCGGATTCAACCCCCGCAGCATGTCGAGGGATGCCGCATCGCGCAGCTTGGGAGGCTGATGGACGGGGATTCCACGCTCGAGGGCGAGCAGCTTGATCGCCGAGGCGCGAGGCTTCAGGTCGCGCCCGGCCGGTTTGTCAGGCTGGGTGATCACGCCCGGCACATCGTATTTTTTCGAGTCCAGAAGAGCTTGGAGAGCCGGAAGCCCGATCTCGCCGGTGCCGCAAAAAACAACACGCATCAGGTTAGAATCCCATTCGGGAGGCTGCCGCCTGCCGTGCCATTTGGGCGCGCGCCATCATGAGTTCGCCTGCCGTCACTTCGCGTTGGCCGAGTGACGAGGCGCAGCCTGTGCAAAGGTAGTCGTAGATTTCCTTGTCGGGCAGGACGAGTAGAAGCTTCTCGCGCACCGGCATGGCGGTGGCGCATTTTTTGCAATAGAGCGACGAGGCGCGAAGGCTTTCAAATTGCTGCATGGGTCAGACGGATTTCAGTTGGATGTTACCATGCCAAAGTAAATCCATGAGCCGTTGCAGGCAACCCTTCGCGACGGCCGTCGAATCGCGATTGTGCTTGCCAGACAAGGAGCGAATTGGTTTTTCGGGAGCCTCATCTTAAAAACCACCATGTCCGAAACAACCATTCTTTCCATCCGCGCCCGGCAAATCCTTGATTCCCGTGGCAATCCCACCGTTGAAGCCGATGTCGAACTCGTCGGCGGAGCCATCGGCCGCGCGGCGGTTCCCAGCGGAGCCAGCACCGGCGAGCACGAGGCGGTGGAACTCCGTGATGGCGACAAAGCCAGCTACCTCGGAAAAGGCGTGACCAAAGCGGTCGCCAATGTTTCCAAACTTCTCGCCCCCGCGCTCATCGGCCTCGACGCGGCCGATCAGGTTTCTGTCGATAAAACCATGCTCGCCGTGGACGGCACGCCGACCAAAAAGAAAGTCGGCGCCAATGCCATCCTCGCCGTCTCCCTCGCTTCCGCGAAAGCCGCCGCCGCGCAACTCGGACAGCCCCTCTACAAATACCTCGGCGGACCCAACGCCAAGGTGCTTCCCGTGCCGATGATGAACATCCTCAATGGCGGCGCCCACAGCGACGCGCCGATCGATTTCCAGGAGTTCATGATCGTGCCGAAGGACTTCCCGACCTTCTCCGCAGCCCTTCGTGCGGGAACCGAAATTTTCCATGCTCTCAAGAGCGAACTCAAAGGCCGCAAACTCTCCACCGCCATCGGTGACGAAGGCGGTTTCGCCCCGGCCCTCTCCAGCGCCGAGGACGCTCTCGACTCGATCGCCAAAGCCGTGAAGGCCGCGGGCTACAAATTCGGCAAGGAAATCCTCATCGCCCTCGATTGCGCCTCCAGCGAGTTCTACGACTCCGCCAAGAAAGCCTATGTCTTCAAGAAATCCGACGGCTCCAAGCGCAGCGCCGACGAACTCGTGGCCTACTACGAAGGCCTCTGCAAAAAATATCCCATCATCTCAATCGAGGACGGCTGCGCCGAAAACGACTGGGTTGGCTGGAAAAAACTCACCGACGCGCTCGGCTCCACCACGCAGTTGGTCGGTGACGACCTCTTCGTCACGAATGTGGAATTCCTCAGCAAAGGCATCGCCCAAGGCGTGGCCAATTCGATCCTCGTCAAAGTGAACCAAATCGGTTCCCTCACCGAGACGCTCGACGCCATCGAACTCGCCAAGGAAAACAAATACACCGCCGTCATCAGCCACCGCTCCGGCGAGACCGAGGATGTCACCATCGCCGACATCGCTGTGGCCACGAACGCCGGCCAGATCAAGACCGGCTCGCTCTGCCGCACCGACCGCGTCGCTAAATACAATCAACTCCTCCGCATCGAAGAGGAACTCGGCGACAACGCCATCTACGGCGGCAAAATGCGCTAGAAGCACCATTGACTAACCCGTTTCAAAAGACCGAGCCCGGAATAAGTAAACCGGTCTTCCCGGTCTTTTGGAATGGTGTCCTCTGTAACCTCTTTGTGCATTCTGGACTCCACACGAGATGCCGTTTATGGAATCAGATACGCAGACCATTTGTTTATTTCTCTGACGAATGGTCAGGAAGAAAGTTCTTAAACAGAAGCTCCCCATCCCCCATTTCCAAGAATTTGCCACTTCAGTGACGTGAGATGTTTCGACTCTTCAATCCGTTTCTTTCGTTGAATGGATCGTCTCGCTAAATCTCTTAAAGCAACCTTCGGTTACGAGGAGTTTCGCCCGCTCCAGCGCGAGATCATGGAGGCCAATCTTGCCGGTCGTGACACATTTGCCTTGCTGCCGACCGGTGGTGGCAAGTCGCTGTGCTTTCAGCTTCCAGCGATTTTAAGAGACGGCCTTACGCTTGTTGTTTCGCCGTTGATTGCTCTCATGAAGGACCAGGTGAGCCAGTTGGAGGCGGTCGGAGTGGAGGCCACTTTTTTGAACTCTTCGCTCAGCGTGAAGGAGACCAAGGCCCGCCTAGCTGGTCTTCACATGGGAGCCTACCGGCTTCTTTACGCCGCCCCGGAGCGTCTCATGCTCGACCATTGGCAGGAGAATCTCCGTGCTTGGGGCGTGAGTGCGGTGGCCATCGATGAGGCCCATTGCATCTCCGAATGGGGACACGATTTTCGTCCCGAGTATCGCCAGATTGCGAAACTGCGCGAGTGGTTGCCCGATGTTCCTTTCATGGCACTCACAGCCACTGCGACGGAGCGGGTGAGGGCGGATATCATCAAACATTTGCGGCTTCGCGAACCGGAGATTTTTGTGGCCAGTTTCAACCGTCCGAACCTCTCCTATCGCGTTATTCCCAAGGAGCAGCCCACGAAGCAGATTGTGGATTTCATCAAATCGCGGCCGATGGATAGCGGTATTGTCTATTGTGCCACACGAGCCACCGCAGATCGCCTCGCCGAAAGCCTCACCGAAAGGGGGTTCCCCTCGGTGCCGTATCACGCGGGCCTCACAAATAGTGAGCGGGCTCAAAACCAAGAACTCTTCATCCGCGATGAGACGCGGATTGTTTGTGCCACGATCGCTTTCGGGATGGGTATCAACAAACCGAATGTGCGCTGGGTCATACACCACGACCTTCCAAAAAACATCGAAGGATACTATCAAGAAACCGGTCGTGCCGGACGCGACGGATTGCCGGGTGACTGCCTCCTGCTCTTCAGTGCTGGTGATGCAGCCAAACAAACCCACTTTATCGATGAGATGGGAGATCCGCACGAGCAGCGAATCGCTCGTGAACAACTCCGGCTTATGATCGGCTATGCCGACTGCCCAACCTGCCGCCGCCGCGAGTTGCTCCAATATTTTGCCGAGGTTTACGCCCCGTCCAATTGCGCCTCCTGCGATAATTGCCTCCAACCTCGGGAGAGCTACAACGCCACCACCCAAGCTCAGAAGCTGCTTTCCTGCGCCTACCGTGTGCGCCAGGGCAGCCGCTTCGGTGTTGGAATGAATCACCTTATTGAAATCCTTATTGGTTCATCGAATGAAAAAATCCAGCGCTGGGGACACGACAAACTCAGCACATATGGCATCGGCAAGGATTTGACTCGTCCGCAGTGGAGCGCTCTGGGACGCGACCTCTTGCGTCTTGGATTTCTCACCCAAGAGGCGGGGCAATTTCCCACCATTGCAATTACCGATCTTGGCATTGAGGCCCTGAAATCGCGACGGGTCATCATGCTATCCAAACCCGTTGAGCAAAAGAAAAACGCCACTCCCCGCACGGGCGACATTGCCTGCGACGAAACCCTTTTCGATCGGCTTCGCAAATTCCGCAAACGCCTTGCCGATGAACGCGGTGTGCCAGCCTATGTCATTTTCGGTGACAACACACTCCGTCAGATGGCTCGTGAATACCCGCAAAATTCCGAATCCTTGAGAATGATTGGCGGTATCGGTGAAAAGAAACTGGCCGAATTTGGCGCTCTTTTTACCAAAGAAATAGCCATTTACCTGCACACCTATCCCAAAGTGGACTTCGGAAATGGCTTCTCTGCCTCTTGAGCGCTCCGATTGAGTAGCTGCAACTGCAAGCCGCTACGGTGCGACCCGATAGACTTTGAAAAAGCGATTTGCAAAAGTCTTCTCCATGCCCTCCGGAGATGGTTCGCGCCCCTCGTAAAGACGCTCGGCGAGGGGGAGCCCAGTAGATCTGCGACCAAGAATTTGCTCGGAATTGGAAACAATCCGCTCGGTTTCGTATGCGAAAACATAGGCGACTTTGTGTTTGCGGAGGAATGCCGGATCGGGTTTTTCGCCGAGGAAAAATTCGCATGTATCAACAATGCCCGGCAGGGATTGATGCGATGTGCCGCCCACACATGGCTGACCACTCCACCACACAATGGCAGGACAAAACCACCAAGGTGCAACAACGCCTCCAGAAGGTTTGTGATGTAGGCTGAGAGCCGCTTCGCGGAGAGAGACGGCATCAGCCATGTTTTCCACGTGTGCACGAAACGCCTGCCCCGACGGATACAACGTTCGATCCCATTCGGCGGCGACCGGCCAGAGGGAAATCAGAAGCACCGTCCAGGCAATCCAAGGTTTCCTCAGTGCTTTCAAAGCCCACGGCAAGCTCATCGTAAAAACCAAGGCCAAAAAATAACCCCACCTAGCGTGATAAAGACTCGATGCCGTCATCGCCACCAGGAGAACCGTCCATAACCCGCAGAGCTTTTCCTTCTCGTGAATCCATCGCCACACCAAGAACACGGGAGTGGCAGCGAGCAGCCATCCACACCAGGAAAAAATGCCATACCAACCCGAGCTGCGGAGTTCGCCGATATTCAAAGCCCAGCGTGGGAAAGCCGGATGGAAACACGGCGCCCGCCAACCATCCAGCCAGAGCGCCAAGGTGAGAATTCCCAGAAAGAGCCCTAGCGGAGCAGCTGAGGCTTCCCTTTTTTGCAAGCCATTCGTCGATCCGCGATGAAACCAAGCAACCCCGCGTGCGATTAAAACCAGACCGAAAAGTATGAGCGGCTCGAACAACGAAACCCACAGAGCGAGTGCCCAAGAGGCTGCAGAGACATAGCGCCAAGGGGTTCCACGGTTTTTCCAGATTTCTATTTCAGCTGTTAAAGCCATGCCGATCAGCAACACCAGCAACGACTGGTGATCTGGCCGACCGACCTGAAACCCATGAGCAAGAATGGGCGACGCGGCCAGCATGAAGACCATGGCCCGACGATAGGGCAGACGAACCAGAGCGGACCAAAGAGCCAGAAAAAGAACCAAAGCCAACCCAAGCAGCGGCGAAATCCATGCTCCAGCCAACGCCAGATGCCGCTCGGAAAAAAGACTCAAAATCCATGAGAGCCCGGCGATTAATGCATCCAATGGCATCGTAGTATGCGGGGTGGTGCCCTCCGGAAAATTTTCCCACTCATGATGTCGGACCGAGCGGAGCCCCCCCTCCTCGATCATGCGAACCCGAGTCATCCGCGAGTAGCAGTCGCCATCTGTGTAATAAACCTCGCCCCCAAAGAAGACGGCTTCGTGGTTCCAGGTGAATGCACTGAGCGAGAGAGCCAGCGCGACGATCAGCCAAACGCCTTCTTGAAGAAGAGACCATAATTTTCGAAAGCGAAGGAATTTTTCCAACATCTTGTGGAGGATGACGGCGTTCATCCCAATATCCTGTGGCCATTGCGAGAAAAAAGGTTTGTCCACCACCAGCCTTTTCCCTAAGATTAAGCTTTCTTCAGCAATCCCAGCCGAAGCATTTTAAAACGAAATCCGACCACTTTATCGATGTCCGACGACCAAAACACCACACCCGAAGGCGAAAAATACGACGCCTCCAAAATCGACAAACTCGAAGGCCTCGCCGGCGTGCGCCAACGCCCCGGCATGTATATCGGGCCGACCGATGAACGCGGTCTCCACCACTGCGTCTTCGAGGTTCTCGACAACTCGATAGACGAACACCTCGCGGGCTTCTGTTCAAAAATCGACGTCACCATACATGTCGATGGATCCTGCTCGATCCAGGACAACGGCCGTGGCATTCCGGTGGACATCCATCCGAAATTCAAAATCCCCGCGCTCGAGCTGGTGCTCACAAATCTTCACGCCGGCGGCAAGTTCGGTCAGGGTGCCTACAAATACTCGGGCGGTCTGCACGGCGTGGGCGCAAAGTGCGTCAATGCCCTCAGCGATTGGTTCAAGGTGGAAGTGACGCGCGAGGGCAAGGTCTACCACATGGCCTTCGAGCGGGGAGTGACGATGCAAAAACTCACCGTCATCGGCGAGGTGAAAAACAAGAAGCAAACCGGCACACTCATCACCTTCCAACCGGATCCGACGATCTTCACGATCACCACCGAATTCCAATTTGCCAAACTGGCCGCCCGCCTGCGCGAACTCGCCTTCCTGAATCCCGGCCTCGAAATCACGCTCACCGACGAGCGCGGCGAGCAGGTGAAGTCCGAACGCTGGCTCTACAAACTCGGCATCGAGGAGTTCGTCCGCCAACTCGGCGAGAACAAGCAACTCCTCCACCCGAAGCCGATCGTCATTGGCGGAAAACGCGAGGTCACTTTCAAAAACAAGGACCAAACCGAGATCAAGGACGACATGTATGTGGATGTCGTGTTGCAATACAACGACAGCTACAACGACCAGATTCTTTGCTTCACGAACGCGATTCCGAACCCCGATGGCGGCACGCACTCGACCGGCTTTCGCACCGCGCTCACCCGCACGATCAATCAATACGCCAAGGCCAACAGCCTGATCAAAGACAAGGACCCCTCGATCAGCGGCGACGATGTGCGCGAGGGGCTCATCTGCGTCCTGGCGATCAAGCACCCGAACCCCGGCTTCGAGTCCCAGACGAAAGTCAAACTCGTGACGCCCGAGGTGGAAGGCATCGTCAGCTCGATCACTTACGAGAGCCTGATGACCTACTTCGACGCGAATCCTGCCGTCGCGAAGCGCATCATTGAAAAAGGCCTCACCGCAGCCCGCGCCCGCGAGGCCGCGCGCAAGGCTCGAGAGACCGTCCGCAAAGGCGCCCTGACAGGCGGCGGACTTCCCGGCAAGCTCGCCGACTGCTCGGAGCGCGATCCCTCGCTCACCGAGTTGTATGTGGTCGAGGGCGACTCGGCCGGCGGCTCCGCCAAGCAAGGCCGCGACCGCCGCTACCAGGCGATCCTTCCGATCAAAGGCAAGATCATCAATGTGGAAAAAGCCCGCCTCGACAAGGTGCTTCAAAACACCGAAGTCCAGACGCTCATCACAGCGATCGGCACTGGCATTGGCTCCGGCGACCAGGAGGGTTCGTTCAACCTCGCCCGCCTGCGCTACGGCCGCATCATCATCATGACCGACGCCGATGTGGACGGCTCCCACATCCGCACGCTGCTTCTCACCTTCTTCTACCGCCAGATGCCGGAACTCGTGAAGCAGGGCAAAATCTACATCGCCTGCCCGCCGCTCTATCTCATCAAACGCAAAAAGCGCGAGGAGTATGTGGACGATGACGCCGCGCTGAACAAAATCCTCATCTCGCTCGGAGCCGAGGAGGTGAAGTTGAAAAACCTCGCCGACGGGAAAACATTCACGCCCGCCCAGCTGCGCGAGATTCTCGAACTGCTCCAGCGTTTGTCGAAATTCAGCGACTCGATCCGACGACATGGCGGCGACTTCGAGGCCTATCTCGGCGAGCGCGATCCCAAGACCGGCGCGCTGCCGACCTACCTCCTCAAAGTCCGCGAAGGCAACACCGAGTGGGTCACCTATTTCCCCGGCGAAGACCAGGTGCGCGAGTTCCATTTGGAAAATCCCGACCTCAACCTCTTCGACATCGAGCCCGCCGAGGCGCCAGCCGAAGGCGAGGTAGTGGAGAAGCCGGTCGAGAAGGCCAAGAAATCCGATCCCGCCACGCACCGCCGGGCCCGCTTGGTCGAACTCCACGAGTCGCACCCCGTGCAAAAACTCATCGACGAAATCGGCAAGAAGGGTCTCAAGGTCGAGCATTTCTCGAATCAAGACAAACCCCTCTTCGAACTCATCGAAGGCGAGGGCGACAAGGCCAGCGCCCAACCGGTTTTCTCGATTCCCGAAATCCTCACCAAGATCATCGAAATCGGCAAACGCGGTCTCACGATCCAGCGATTCAAAGGTCTGGGTGAAATGAATCCGAAGCAACTCTTCGAGACCACAATGAACCCCGAGAAGCGCCGCCTGCTGAAAGTCGACCTCAACGAGGAAAACGCCCTCGATGCCGACAAGATGTTCACCATCCTCATGGGCGACATCGTGGAGCCCCGCCGCCAGTTCATCGAAGACAACGCGCTGAATGCTCGTCTTGATATTTGACAGGCGTGACTACGTGTGACTACATTCTGGCATGAAGAAATCTACCAACTACATCGACAGTCTTGAAGACAAGCCGACAGCGGTTTTGCAAGAGATTGCCGTCATGCCAGGATTTGGAGAAACCATCAGCGTCCGCTCCGCAAAAGCGCATTTGTCTGCATTGCTCGAGCTGGTTGCCGGCGGCCGCGAAATCACTATCACCAGCGGCGGCAAACCGAAGGCGCGTATCGTATCGCCAGAACCAAAAAAACGCGGCAAGCCATTCACGGGAACCGAAGCGCACTTGGCTAAAATGCCTCCGTGGCGCGGCGGTCCTACCGCCGAAGAAATCATCCGCGAAGACCGTGATTCCAGGGGGTGGTGATGTATTTAGACAGCGCGATTATTGTAAAAATGTTAGTCTGGGAAGAGCTCAGCGATTTCTTTCAAAAAGCGCTTTCCGGTTTCGTGCTGCATACATCGGAGCTCTCTTTGGTCGAGGTAGGCTCTGCCTTACTTTCAAAAGTCCGGACCAAAACCATCAACGAAAAACAACGCATTGCTGCGTGGAATATTTTCCAACACAAAGTCGCTGACGAACAGATTCTGATCATTCCTGTGGATTCCTCCGTCTATTCCAAAGCCCGATCAGTCATCGAATTTTGTCATCCTGCGGTGGCCTTGCGGACGCTTGACGCCATTCATCTCGCGGCTTGCGATATGGCTCAGGAATTTCCCCTCTGTGCCACCGATACCCGCATACGCGCTGCCGCGGCGAAGCTCGGCATACCACTCTTTCCAGAAATACTGCCCACTTAATCCATGTATACCCAAAACGAAAAAGTCGAACTCGTCAATGTGTCCGAGGAGATGTCGAAGTCGTTCCTCGACTACTCGATGTCCGTCATCATCTCCCGCGCCTTGCCGGATGCGCGTGACGGCCTGAAGCCCTCGCAGCGCCGCATTCTTTTTGCGATGAACGAACTTGGCGTTCAGCCGAATCGCAAACACCTCAAGTGCGCGAAGATCGTTGGTGAGACGATGGGCAACTACCATCCCCACGGCGACCAGGCGATCTACCCGACACTCGTCCACATGGCGCAACCATGGGCGATGCGCGACATGCTCGTCGACGGGCAAGGCAATTTCGGCTCGGTGGAAGGCGACCCGCCAGCCTCCATGCGTTACACCGAAGCCCGCCTCCAGCACCTCGGCGCCGCGCTCATGACCGACATGGACAAAGGCACGGTCGACTTCAATCCCAACTACGACGAGACCCGCACCGAGCCTTCCGTTTTTCCAGCGGCCTTTCCGAATCTGCTCGTCAACGGCGGCACGGGCATCGCCGTGGGCATGGCGACCAATATGCCGCCACACAATCTCGGCGAGTGCATCGACGGCATCTGCGCGCAGATTGACGATCCCTCGATCACCATCGAGGGCCTCATGGCCCATGTGAAAGGCCCGGACTTCCCGACCGGCTGTCTCATTCAAGGCATGACCGGCATCCGCTGCTATTTCGAGACTGGTCGCGGGTCTGTGCGCGTGCGCGGCCGCATGGGCGTGGAGGAGGGCAAGGGCGGACGCGAAAGCATCGTCATCACCGAGATTCCCTACAATGTGAACCGCGCCGAGTTGGTGAAACGCATCGCCGAACTCGTGACCGAGAAAATCCTCACCGGCATCAGCGATGTGCGCGACGAAAGCGCCGAGGACACCCGCGTGGTCATCGACCTCAAGCGGGACGGCAATCCGAAGGTCATCATCAACAATCTCTACAAGCACACCGCGCTCGAATCGTCCTTCAGCGTGAACATGCTCGCGATCGACCGCGGCAAGCCAAAGCTCCTTTCACTCAAGGACGCGAACACCTGCTACATCGAGCACCGCCGCGAGGTCATCCTGCGCCGCACCCGCTTCCTTCTCAACGAAGCCGAAGTCGAATGCGAGAAACTGGAAGGCTATCTCATTGCCCTCGCCAACCTCGACGACTTCATCAAAATCATCCGCGACTCGAAGGACCGCGACGACGCCAAGCAGAAGCTCATGGCCCTCGGTTGGACGCAAAAGGCCGTCGAGCAAATCGGCATCCTCATTCGCAGCGAGGCCCGCATCGTCGATGGCAAATACCGCTTCACCGAGAAGCAGGTCGGCCACATCCTCGACCTCCGCCTCTACCAACTCACAGGCATGGAGCGCGACAGCATCAAGAGCGAATACGACGCCCTTATCGCCACCATCAAGGACCTCATGGACATCCTCGCCCGCGAGAAACGCGTCCTCACCATCATCAAGGACGAACTCCGCGAGATCCAAAGAAAATACGCCACCCCGCGCCGCACGCAGATCGTCCCCGAGCAAGGCGAGATGGCCATCGAAGACCTCATCGCTAACGAGGGCGTTATCGTCACCCTCACCCACAACGGCTTCATCAAGCGCACCCTCGTGAGCGCCTTCCGCGCGCAGAAGCGCGGCGGCAAAGGCGTCATCGGCATGACAGCCCGCGAAGCCGAGAAGGAGGAGGACAGCGACTTCGTCGAGTATCTCTTCACGGCCACCACGCACGACTACCTCATGTTCTTCACCGAGAGTGGACGCTGCTATGTCGAGCGCGTGTTTGAAATTCCCGAAGGCTCCCGCGCCAGCAAAGGCCGCTCCATCGCGAATCTCCTCGAGCTCAAGCAGGACGAAAAAATCGCCGCCACCATCCGCGTCCAAGGTCAGAAGACCGACGAGGAGACATGGAATGAAAACCTCCATATCCTCTTCGCCACACGCAGCGGCATTGTGAAAAAATCGAATCTCAACGATTTCAAAAACATCCGCAAAGGCGGCATCATCGCCATCCAGATTGAGGAGGGCGACCGCCTCATCGACTGCAAACTCACCACCGGACACGACGAGATCGTCCTCATTACCCACGAAGGCATGAGCATCCGCTTCACCGAAGAAGAACTCCGCGACCAAGGCCGCAATACTGTCGGCGTCTGGGGCATCCGCCCTGAAAAAGGCGACTACATCGTCGGCACCGCCGTTGTGAACAAGGACGCCCAACTCCTCGTCGCCGGCGAGAACGGCCTCGGCAAGCGCACCAGCTTCGAGGAATACCGCCTCCAAGGCCGCGGCGGCAAAGGCATCATCACCATGAAAACCACCGAAAAAACCGGTGGCGTCGCCGGTGCCCTCACCGTCCGCAACGACGACGAACTCATGCTCATCACGAACAAAGGCAAAATGGTCCGCACCCGCATCGCCGAAATCCGCGAAACCGGCCGCAACGCCCAAGGCGTGAAACTCATCGACCTCCGCCCCGGCGAAGTCCTCCAAGGCATCGCCCCCGTTGTGAGTGATCGGGAGGAGGAGGAAGCCAAGCAGGATTCGTGATTGAGTTTCCAGTCATGATAAATCTTGGGCGCCTTGTCCAATCCGGGCACCAGAATTTTCCGAGGAAGGAATTGCGCGGTTTTTCTTCGGTGGACTTGATCAGTGACTATCGGGAAATCGAAACTTGATACGCTCGCCGTGAGAGGGGCGCGTGCTCGTGCGGTGGGACCAAGATGATTCGACGGGAACGCTTGGCCGAACCGTTGACGCTTTGCTGTGGCGAAGATAGTGTTTGAGATCCCACTGATGACTACTCTGGACCGCTATGTATTGCGGAAATTCTCCGTTCCATTTCTTTACTGCTTCGCCGGCTTCGTAGGTATCTGGTTCATTTTCGATCTCGCTGACAATTTGCAGGATTTTATTCAGGGACAGGCTTCTGCCGAAGCACTCATCGATTATTATGCCTCGCAGGTTCCTGAAATTATCGTCATCGCATTGCCCTTGGCGACGTTGTTGGCCTTGCTTTATTCACTGGCTGGCATGTCGCGCTCGAATGAGATCATTTCCATGCTGGGAGCGGGCCGCAGTGTGCTGCGGATTCTCACACCGCTATTGGCTGTGGGATTGGTGCTCACCGGCGTGACCGCGTTTTTTAATTACGAAGGAGCCCCGCATGCCACTGGAATGAAAAAAGTCATCGTAGGCGACATCAAGCGCGGCAAGAAGAGCGACCGAAACATCAAAGCCCACCTCTTTCGCAATCGGGAGGACCACCGGACTTGGTTTGTAGCCCGCATGTCCCTGCGCGGCGAGCGAATGCAGGATGTGCAGATTCTTCAACAGGATGCCGATGGGAACATTCGCCAGCAGTGGTATGCGAGGGAGGCGGTTTTCGACCCCATCGGGGCCCGCTGGGGTTTGCTGGGGGCAAAGTATGTCGAGATGGACACGGAAGGAAATATCTTGAAAAGCGAGATGCCCGGAAACATCGCAGTTGACGGTTGGTCTGAGACTCCTTGGCGCATTTCAAGTTCCATGTTGAATGCCGACTTCCTCTCGGTTCCGGAACTCAACGACTACCTGAAATATAACGCGGACTTTCCCGAGATCCGCCTGGCAGCCTACCGGACCCACTGGCACTACCGCTGGGCCATGCCAACCGTTTGTTTTCTTGTCATCTTCGTTGCCGCTCCCTGTGGAATTGTTTACTCGCGAAGGGGCGTTCTCGGCGGCGTGGCCTTGGCCATTGGTTTGTTTTTCTCGCTTGTCTTCTTCAGCAACCTTTTCCTCGCACTTGGAAAGGGTGGGCGGGTATCGCCGTTCACAGCAGCCTGGGGACCTATGATTGCTTTCTTCTCCGTCGGACTTGTCCTTCTTTGGTTGAGGTCGACAAACCGCGAAATGCCAAAATTCAGAATACCCGGATTTTCATGATGCAAGTCGATTGGGAGATCAAATCACGCGCTCACACCTGCGCTCGCACGGGATATGAATTCCGCGAGGGCGACTACTTTTATACTTTGCTGATTCGCGAAGGCAATGGCTTCCGGCGGGAGGATTTGTGTGAGGAGGCGTGGAAGAAACGCTACGACATCATCGAGCCATTTTCTTTTTGGCGTTCGAAATACGAGCCGCCGGCTCCCGCAGCACCGGAGCCGATCGCGAGGGATGATGCCGAGGGCTTGCTGCGACGACTTATCGAGGAGAACGATCCGTCGCGTAAGAATGCCTGCTACATTCTCGCCCTCATGTTGGAGCGGAAAAAAATGCTGCGTCCCATCGAGAGCCGCGACGAGGATGTGCTCGTTTACGAGCATGTCGTCACAGGCGAGACCATCGTGATAGCGAATCCTCATTTGAGTTTCGATCAAATTCCCGAAGTGCAGCGCGAGGTCGGCGCCTTGCTGGAACACGGAGCCTGACATGCCTCCGTGGCCGCTCTTGTTCCTCGCTCCCATGGCGGGGGTGACGAATACTGTTTTTCGCGGTTTGTGCAAAAATCTCGGAGCCGATGTCCTGACGACTGAGTTCGTTTCCGCCGAAGGCATTCTGCACCGGAACGAGCGCACACGTCGCTACCTGGAGTTTCTGCCGGAGGAGCGTCCGCTCGGTATTCAGCTTTTTGGCGCCGATCCCTCGCGGCTGGCTGAAGCGGTCAAAGTCGTCATCGACTGGGTGTCACCGGATTTTATCGATCTCAACTTCGGCTGTCCGGTGAACAAGGTGGTGGCACGCAATGGCGGCTCGGCCTTGCTCAAGGACTGTCCGCTTCTGGCCAGCGTGGCTCGCGAGGTGGTTGCCGCAGCTGGAAGCCTGCCGGTTACTGCGAAAATCCGCATCGGATGGGATTCCCGCTCGGTCAATGCCCTCGAAACCGCGCGCATTTTGGAAGGCGAGGGGATTTCGCGGCTTGCGGTTCATGGTCGCACCAAGGAACAAGGCTACACCGGCGAGGCCGACTGGGAGGTGATCGGTGCCGTCGCCGACGCTGTCGGAATTCCTGTGATTGGAAACGGCGATATCGACTCGGCGGAGGTTGCTCTGAAGCGTCTCCGCGAAACGAATGTCTCAGGCCTCATGATCGGGCGTGCCGCCATGTGCCATCCCTGGATTTTTCGGGAAATCCGCTTGGCGCTGGATGGGGGCACTGCGCCCGAACCCGTCACGCTTCGGATGAAATGGGATTTCATTTTTGAACATACCCGGCGCGAAATTTTATGGTGGGGAGGCAAGGAGGAGCTGGCGATCCGTTCAATGCGCGCCCGCTTCATGTCCTACACACGCGGCCTGCCGGGAGGCGCCCGCCTGCGCGAGAAGCTTCAGCAGGTCACCTCTGCGGAATCGCTTTATGAAATCGGCGAGGCCCATGTTCTTGAAAACAGGGGGCGGGTGGTGTGATGCGGCTACCCGCTATGCACCGCTCCAAGCCGGTGGCGGGGCTTCAAAACTGACAGTCTCTTTGGTGAGCGGATGCCGTAGCTTGAGCTTCCAAGCATGCAGGCACATTGGCGGCTCGCCGAGCGAAAGTGTCTGGCGGTTTCCCAGCGCGTTGCCTGGCAGATAAATCGGGTCGCCGTAGATCGGAAATCCCAAATGCCACAAGTGCACGCGAATTTGGTTTGTCCGGCCGGTGAGGGGACGGACTTCGAGCAGGGCGGTTCCATCGGCATCGCGCCGCAGCACACGGAAGTCGGTTTGGGCCGGCAGCCCGGTCGTTTCATCGATCAAACGCGCACCGGCGCTTACAGGAGCGTCACCAATCCTGGTAGAGCAGGAAAACAAGTCCTCTGCCGGATGACCCAAAACGCGGGCGAGGTAGGTTTTCTCAACTTCGCCGCGTTCGAATTGTGGTTGCACGAATTTGGCAAAATGCCGTGTGCGGGTAAAAACAACGATCCCGCTTGTGTTGGCATCCAACCGGTGGGCGGGACGCGGCTTTTGCGGATGGTAAACCGTGTGGAGGATCGCTTGGAGTGTGTTCCGGTTATAGCGTCCGCTCGGGTGGATCGGAAGGGGCGTGGGTTTGTTGAGGACGAGAATGGCTTCATCCTCGTGCAGGATGCGGATGTTGGCATCGACATCAGGCTCGAGGTCGGCTGGGATTTTTCGATAAAACCTCTCCCCTGCACGCACGAGGCGGGTTGGCGTTGCAGGTTGGCGTGCAGAGTCCAAAAGACAGGCGTCGTCGAAAATTTTGATCCAAACCTCCCGGGGCGTGTGGCTGAAAATGCCGCAGAGCGTTTCCAACAGCGTCTGCCCGTCTGCCTCCAGCGGAATCGCAATCGGCCGGAAGTTGTCGCAAGGCGTGCTGCCGGGCAGCGGAGTGGTGGCTTTTTGAATGGCGGCTTCCCTCTGGGCAATCCGCTCCGTCATCTCCTCGGCGGGGGATTTGAAGCAATACGGACAGGATTTGCCCGCAACATAGCGCGGATCGGCTTGGTCCTGCGCTGTCAGTGGCGAGAGGCAGCGGAAGCACTGGGAGGAATCGGTCTCGCGCAGAGCGGGGTCGACTCCCACGCGTTGATCAAAGACAAAGCATTCGCCGTCGTAGTGCGCGCCGCCGCATTCCTCGAAGTATTTCAGGATCCCCCCGTCGAGTTGGTGAATGTTGCGAAAACCCTGGCTCTCCATGTAGGGACCGGCCTTCTCGCAACGGATGCCTCCCGTGCAGAACATCACCACCGGCTCATCCTTGAGTGACTCGGGAAGTTGGGCCACGGCCTTGGGGAAATCCCGGAAATGGTCGATCCCGGCGGGCAGAGCCCCGCGAAAGGTGCCGAGCTTGATCTCGTAGTCGTTGCGGGTGTCGAGAAGCGTGATCTTGCGCCCCTCGTCGAGCCATTGCTTGAGTGTCGCGGCAGGCAGCTTCGGCGATGTGCGCCGGGCTGGATTGATGCCATCAACTCCGAAAGCGATGATCTCTTTTTTGATGCGAACGAGCATCCGCGAGAACGGTTGGCACTCGCTCAGGCTGAACTTTGGCGTGAGGTCCTCGAGGCCGGGCAAAGAGTGGAGTTCCCTCAAGAGGTGGTCGATGCCCTCCGCCGAGCCGGCCACGAAGAGGTTGATCCCCTCGGTGCTGAGCAGAATCGTTCCCTTGAGGCGTTCTTCGCGGCACAGCGAGATGAGGCGCTCCCGCAGCGTCTTGAGATCGCTGAGTTCCGCGAAGCGGTAGGCTGCGATATTGGTGATCTGTTCGGAAATCGTGGCGTTCACTGCCTTGTCAGACTCCTCCGAAGCGGCGCGAGCGCGTTTTGAAATCCTCCAATGCGGCAAGGAAATCCTCCCGGCCGAAATCGGGCCAGAATTTTTTGGTGACATGAATCTCCGTGTAGCTCAACTGCCAGAGAAGGAAGTTCGAAATCCGCATCTCGCCCGAGGTGCGGATGAGCAGGTCGGGATCGGGAATGCCGGCTGTGTTGAGGCGGGATTCAAAAACTTCGGTTGTGATGGCATTCGGGTCCAATTTGCCGGCGGCGGCATCCCTCGCGAGCGACTGGACGGCGTCCAGAATCTCGGTGCGTCCGCTGTAGCTCAGGGCGAGGGTGAAGTGTAGTTTCGTATTTGATGAGGTCGCCTCCATGCACTCGCGCAGCTTGCGTTGACACACGGTTGGAAGCTCCTGGATGCGGCCGATGTGGTGCAGCCGAATGCCCTCGCTGACCATCTCGTCGCGTTTCTGGTTCAGAAAGTTTTCAAGCAGGAGCATGAGTCCGTTGACCTCGAGGGTGGGGCGTTTCCAGTTCTCCGAGGAAAACGCATAAAGCGTCAGGTATTGCACGCCGGTATCCAGACAAGCCTGCACGCAGCGTTCGATGGACTTCGATCCGGCTTCGTGCCCGGCCAAACGCGGGAGTCCGCGTTGTTGGGCCCAGCGGCCGTTTCCATCCATGATGATGGCGACATGCTTGGGGGTGCTGCTCACGGTCAAAGGCGAATGGTCTGTGCGCGGGCGGGTCCGATGCTCACGATGGAAAGCTTCGCGCCCGCGAGTTCGGCGATTTTTTTGACATAGGCGCGGGCCTTGGGCGGCAGGTCGGCGAATTTTTTCGCCTTCTCGGTGGATTTCATCCAGCCCGGCATTTCGATGTAGACAGGCTCGCAGCGGGCGAGCAAATCGGAGTCCGTGGGCGGAAAGTCGAGCACCTTGCCATCGAGACGGTAGGCGACGCACAGCTTGATGGACTCTACGCCGTCGAGGCCGTCGAGGTTCGTGATGGCGAGTTCATCGATGCCATTCAGGATCACAGAATATCGGGTCGATACGGCGTCGAACCAACCGCAGCGGCGGGCGCGGCCGGTAGTGGCGCCGAATTCGCGGCCCATCGAGTGGAAGCGGTCGCTCAAGGCGTCGTCCTCGGTCGTGAAGGGGCCTTCGCCCACACGCGTGGTGTAGGCTTTGAGAACGCCGATCACTTTGTCGATGCGATGCGGAGGAACGCCGCTTCCGGTGCAAGCTCCGCCCGAGGTCGTGTTCGAGCTGGTCACATAGGGATAGGTGCCGTGGTCGATATCGAGGAAGGTTCCCTGGGCGCCCTCGAAGAGCATGTTGGTCTTCATCTCCAAGGCGCGGTGGAGGAACATCACGGTGTTGGTGATGAACGGACGAAGGACTTCCGCAGCCGCTAGGGTGTCGTTGATGATCTTCTTCGCGTTCAGGGTGGGAGCGCCGAGACTTTTGAGAAGGGCGTTGTTCTCTTTGATGCGCTGGGTGAGTTTTTCTTTCAAAACATCGGGACGCAGGAGGTCGCCTGTGCGCAGTCCGGTGCGGGAGGCTTTGTCGGCGTAGGCGGGGCCGATGCCGCGCTTGGTGGTGCCGATTTTTTTCGAGCCTTTTTGGCTTTCGCGCAGGCCGTCGAGGGCCTGGTGGTAGGGGAGCACGAGATGCGCGGTGTCGCTGATGAGCAGGTTTTTTTCGACTTTCACCCCACGCTTGCGGAGGCCTTCGATTTCGCCAACGAGCGCCACCGGATCCAGGACGACGCCGTTGCCGATCACGCAGGTCTTGGACTTGCGGAGAATGCCGGAGGGGATGAGGTGAAGAACATATTTTTCGCCTCCGATGACGATCGTGTGGCCGGCGTTGTTTCCGCCCTGGCTGCGGACGACGATGTCGGCCTCATCCGTGAGGAAGTCGATGATTTTTCCTTTTCCTTCATCGCCCCACTGGGCGCCGACGAGAACTGTGTTTGGCATATTGTGAGTTGGCTAATTTGGGATGGGTGGATTGGGATGGGTGGATTGGGTGGCAAGCGAAAAGACGGCACCGCGTCAGGCGCGACGCTCGCGGATGGCAGCGAGGATGTCGGCTGTGACTTCGGCGACAGGCTTGGCGCCGATGTTGCCTTTTCCGTGCAGTCGCACGCTGACATTTCCTGACTCCATGTCGCGGTGTCCGATCACGAGCATCGTGTGCACGCGGGCCTTCTCGGCATCCGCGATTTTCGCCTTCACGGGATCCGAGCCGAAGTCCGCTTCCGCCCGGACCATCTGCTTGCGCAGGTCGTTTACAATCGGCTCCGCATAGGCGATGAGAGCGGGGTCGTCGTTGAGCGTGAGGACACGCACCTGCTCGGGGGCGAGCCAGAGTGGAAAATTGCCGGCGTAGTGCTCGATGAGAAATCCAATAAACCGCTCGTGCGTTCCCAGAGGGGCGCGGTGGATGCAGAGGGGCGTCTTCTCGGTATTGTCCCGGTCGCGATAGTGCAGTCCAAATCTGGCGGGCACGGCAAAATCGACCTGGTTCGTGGCGATCGTGAATTCCCGCCCGATGGCGCTCCAGACCTGGACATCGATTTTCGGTCCGTAGAATGCCGCTTCGTTCGGAACCTCGACAAAATTGATGCCGCTTTCGACGAGAACATTTCGGACCATGTCCTCGGTTTTCTTCCAAAGCTCGGGCTCGTTCACAAATTTTTGCCCTAATTTCTCAGGATCGTGCGTGGAAAAGCGCATCTGGTATTTCTCCAATCCGAAAACCTGGAAATACTGAAGATACATCTCGTTCACAGCACGGAATTCCTCCGCGAATTGCTCCTCCGTGCAGTAAATGTGGGCATCGTTCATGTTCAGCGAACGCACACGCATCAGTCCGAGAAGCTCGCCGCTTTGCTCATACCGGTAGCAGCAACCATACTCGGCGAGTCTCATGGGCAGTTCGCGATAGCTCCGTGGTTCCGCCGCGAAGATGCGGTGGTGGTGCGGGCAATTCATCGCCTTCAGGTAGTATTTCTCGGTTTCCCCGAGTTCCTGCAATCGCTGGTTGAGGGATTTCCATTCCCGAAAGGCCTCCGCAATCTCCGGGCTTGCCGAACCCTCGTCGACGGCTTGGCGGATGGTGTCCATTTTTTGGGACATGATGGCTGATGACATCCTCTTCAAATACCAATCGCTGCCAGTCATGGCACTCCAAAATTCATTCAGCCTTCCTCAAAACCACGCGGCATTACCGTGTTTTTGCTTGGACGGCTGGAGACGAAAACCTATTCCTACTGGCCCATGAAAACTCCCATTCGCGTTGCCGTGACCGGTGCTGCCGGTCAGATTTCCTACTCCCTTCTTCCCCGTATCGCTTCCGGTGCCATGTTTGGCCCTGATCAGCCTGTGATCCTCCAACTCATCGAGGTCCCGGTGGAAAAAGCCATGAAAGCCCTCGAAGGCGTGGCCATGGAGTTGGACGATTGCGCCTTTCCGCTTCTGAGTGGAATGGTTCTCACCGACGACGCGAAGGTGGCTTTCAAGGATGCAAATTGGTGCCTGCTCGTTGGAGCCAAACCCCGTGGTCCCGGCATGGAGCGCGCGGATTTGCTCAAGGACAATGGCAAAATCTTCACCACTCAGGGTCAGATCATCGATGAGGTTGCCGCCGACAACGCCCGCGTGGCGGTTGTCGGAAATCCCGCCAACACAAACGCCATGATCGCGGCCAGCAAGGCCCGACGGCTCACCCCGGACCGCTTTACCGCCATGGTGCGCCTTGACCAGAACCGTGCCCAAACCATGCTCGCCCACAAAGCCGGGGTGGCCACGACCGATGTCAGCGAGATTTTCATTTTTGGAAACCACAGCCCGACGATGTTCCCAGCCTTCGGCCATGCCAAAATCGCCGGCAAGCCCGCCGAGTCCGTCATCACGGATCGCGCCTGGCTCGAAGGCGAATTCTGCGAGAAGGTGGGCAAGCGCGGCGCAGCCATCATCGCCGCAAGGGGAGCTTCTTCGGCTGCTTCGGCTGCGAACGCCCTCGTCGATCATGTCCGCTCCCTCGTGACGCCCGGCCAGATTCATTCCATCGCCGTGAAATCCGAGGGACACTATGGATTTGATGCCAATGTCTGGGCCGGTATGCCTGTCAAAACAACCTCTCCCGGCACCTATGAAGTCGTCACAGGCATTCCTTTGGATGACTTCGCAAAATCCAAGATTGCCGCGACCAACAAGGAACTCGCCGAAGAGCGCGCCATGGTCGCCGAAATGCTCGGATAAAGGCGGGTCAACTCCTCCTCGCACTTTGGGAAAACGGGTGCATCTTCATTGGAGGATGCATCCCGAACCTTTGATTCCCGTATGAGTGACCCGATTCTGCCCACTGCGGAGCAAATGCAGCGTCGGCTTCAGGAGCTGCTGCGCGCCTCTTTCGCCACGCCCGCGCCTTCTGTGACGGAACCTCCCTCCACGCCGCATGGTTCCGATGCCATTCCCCAGGCGATTCGTGATTTTCATCTCACGCCGAAGGAAATCAAAAAACACCTCGACCGTTTTGTGATCCGCCAGGATGAGGCGAAGAAGGTCCTCGGGATCGCCGTTTGCGACCACTACAACAACGCGCGCGTCATGGCCTCCCGTCCATCCGACGCCGCGCCTTTGGAGTATTCCAAGCAGAATGTCCTCCTCGCTGGCCCGACGGGTGTGGGCAAGACCTACCTCGTCAAACATGTCGCCGAACTCATCGGGGTTCCCTTTGTGAAAGCCGATGCCACGAAATTCAGCGAAACCGGCTATGTTGGCGGCGATGTCGACGATCTCGTGAGGGAACTCGTTCAGAAGGCGGATGGCAATATCGGGCTCGCCCAATACGGCATTATCTACATCGATGAAATCGACAAAATCGCGACCCCATCCGATCTCGTCGGGCGCGATGTGAGCGGACGCGGCGTCCAGACCACGCTGCTCAAGCTCATGGAGGAAACCGATGTTCCCCTGCGCGGTGGGAACGATCTTCAATCCCAAATCCAAGCCGCGATGGAGTTTCAAAAGCGGGGCAAGGTCAGCAAGGAAACCCTCAACACGCGGCATATCCTCTTCATTGTCTCCGGAGCCTTCGACAAATTGGGAAACATCGTGACCCGGCGATTGAAAAAATCCGCTATGGGCTTCGGGGCCGCTCCAGCCTCCGCCGTTTCCGACTCCGGCGAGTTGCTGCGTCTCGCGGGCACGAGGGATTTTGTGGATTACGGGCTTGAACCGGAATTCATCGGACGCCTGCCCGTTCGGGTCGTCTGCGACAGTCTCGGCGAGCAGGATCTTTTCGACATTCTTCAGAAATCCGAGGGCAGCCTCATTCGCCAGTATGAGCGGGCCTTTGCCGCCTACGGCATCGAAGCGGTGTTTTCCCACGAGGCGCTTCGTCGCATTGCCGCTCTGGCAGCCAAGGAGGGAACCGGCGCCCGTGGTCTCATGACCGTGTGCGAGCGCCTGATGCGTGATTTCAAATACGAACTTCCGGGAGCCCGCGTCCGTTCGCTTGAAATCACTCCCGCTGTTCTTGAAAATCCCGCCGCCAGCATTTCCGAGCTGCTCAAAATCGGCGAGGAGGAGGCGCGCCACACACAGCGACTCGTCATCGAGCAATTCGCCGAGCGCTTCGGCGGCCAGCATGGATTCGTTCTGCGATTCGATCCGGGTGCCATTGAGGCGATCCTTCGCATGGGCTTTGAAAAAAACATTCCCGCTCGCGACTTGTGCGAGAGCCTCTTTAAGGATTATCAATTTGGTCTTGGGCTGATCTCTCGGAACAGCGGCCAGTCGGAGTTTGTCATTCCCGTCGATGCGGTGGAGGCTCCCGACCGTGTGCTGAGCCAGTGGGTCGTCGCCTCCTACCGCACCAAAGAAGAAAATGAGAAATCTTAAAGCCAGCGTTGTCATCGGCGCGATCAGCGTCGTCTTGTCGCTGCTTTTATTTGCCACCGGCCTTCCCGCCTTTGTGGACGCACTGTTGCTGAAATCCCTCGCCATCCCGCAGGATGGCCGCGCCATCGCCGGGACGCCATGGTTGACGATGCTCCTCTTCGCCTTTGGAGTTGCCTGGGTGTGGGTGGATGTCTCGAATACCGCTCTCAAAAGCGCTCTCTCGTTGGCTTCGGCCATCCTCCTTTGCACCTGGGCTCCTGTGCTTGCCTTGCATGGGAAGTTCTTTTCACCCGTGCTTCCCGTGTTTGCCGTTATTTGCAGCACCGGGCTTTCATTCGCCTGGGGAAAAACCCGGAGCGGCCAGCGCAACCAGCAGTTGGAGCAATTGTTCGGGCTCCGCCTGCCCAAGTCGGCACTGAAATCCATCCTCGCCTCCGACGCCACGCCGGATTTCCCCGGTCGCGTTGTGAATGCCTCGGTCCTTGTCATCGCAGTCCAGAACCACGCGGAACTCATGGAGCTTTTGCCTCCGGAGAGTTACACGGCGATCACCAACCTCTATTTAAAAACCGCCTCCGACTACCTCGTGGAGTGTGGTGCCTATCTCGACGAATGCAATGGCGAGTGCATTCGGGTCGTCTTCGGCGCTCCGATAGCCGATGCCCGTCATGCCGTTCGCGCCTGTCGGGCTGCGGTGGATCTGGCCGCGCGCTTGGATCAGCTGAACAAGGAATGCGATGCCCGCTGGCAGCGTCGACTCGATGTGCGGATGGGCCTCGATACGGGCGACATCATTGTCGGCGTCTTTGGAGGCGGTCGTCTGGGGAGTTACAGTGTCGCCGGACCAGCCGTGGATTTCGCACGCCGCCTCTGCGCCGCCAGTTCCATGTATGGAGCCCGCATCCTGATCGGACCCGACGCTTATACGCCCGCCTCCGAATCCGTCGAGGTGCGTCCGATCGAAATTCTCAAGGTGGCCGAAAAACGCCGCCGCATCGAAATTTACGAAATCCTTGCTCCCAAGCACGCCCTGTCGCCCGAGCGGGAGCGCAGCCGCGACCACTTCTGGACCGGTGTTCTGCACTACCGGGAAAAACAATGGGACAAGGCGGTCGAGGAATTCACCAAGGCTCGCATCACGGGAATCCCAGACGAGGCGTTGGATTTTTACCTCCGCCGCATCGAGCAGGTTCGCCGCCAGAGCGCCGAAACCCACAAGGAAGCCGTGCCTGCGCTTTTCCATGCAGCCTGATTTTCCCCGCATCCTGACTCCCGACGAGGCGCGCCAAGAACGCGACCGGCTGCATGCCGAGGGCAAAAAACTCGTTTTCACGAATGGATGCTTCGACATCCTCCACCGGGGCCATGTCACCTATCTGGCCTTTGCCAGAGTCCAAGGTGACGCCCTTGTGGTTGGCCTGAACAGCGACGCCTCCGTGCGCCGCGCCAAAGGTCCCACGCGTCCCGTGAATGCCGAGCAGGACCGCGCCTTTGTCCTCGGCTCGCTTCGGTCCGTCGATTATGTCGTGATCTTTGACGAAGACGAACCCCGCGATCTGATTTCAAAAATCCTCCCCGATGTCCTCGTGAAGGGAAAAGACTGGGCACACTATGTGAGCGGTCGCGACATCGTCGAAGCACACGGCGGTAAAGTCGTTCTCGCCGACATGGTCGAAGGGAAATCCACGACTGCGACGATCGAGCGCCTCCGCTCCTGATTACAGTTTCCAAAACATCACGGCAGTGATGATCAGACCTATGATCGCAATGAGACTCCGCACCGCTTTTTGCGGGAGTCTTTGGCAGTAACTGGAGGCGATGTAGTAGCCCACAAAGGCACCGGTGGTCATGATCGCCATGCGTGGCCAGTCGATCAATCCACTCGCCGTGAACCAAGCGGCTGCAACGAGGTTGATCAGGGAGCCCAGCACGCTTTTGAGGGTGTTCATTTGATGGATGTTTTGAACCCCATGAAACCCAGCGTCGCGAGCATCAGAATCCCGATACCCGCACCAAAATATCCCCCGTAGATGGACACGAGAAACTGAAAGAACAGGGCGGGCATTATAGAGGCTCGACCTCTCGCAGGAGAGTTGGCATGGCCCAGTTTTTGAATCAAAAGCCCGCTCGCGACTCCTTGCAGCATGAAAAGGACGGTGGCGAAGAGAACGAGATAGGGAACCAGTTCTGTGAACACCCGCTCGCTGCTGCGCGTCAGCAAGAGGCTGCCGATCCAGCCCCCGGCGATGCTGACGGGTATGAATGTCGTGAACCATGGTTTCACATCGGCGATGTGCTTCCGGTATCCATACAGGCTGCCAACTGTTCCGACCACCAAAGCCAAGGTGCTCGTGGCATTGGCGATGAGGGGGGGGACTCCGAAAAGAATCAGCGTTGGAAAAGTGATGAGTGTCCCACCACCTGCAATGGCATTGACCGCACCAGCTGCGCAGGCGGCGGTGAGCAGGGATGCGATTTCGATCAAGGACATCCACCACACTTATCCACTGAATCGGTGGCGGGCGATTCGAATGTCCGGCTTGTTCAAATGGCGGAGTCCATCAACTATGGCTCGCCTACTTTTCCATGAAGAAATCGAAAATCATTGAGGCTGTTTTGGAGCACTTGAGGGAGGATTTTGGACGTCGCCAAGCTGCCGCCCGCCGCACCCGCCAGCAGGGGAATGATGAGGAAAGCAAAGCTGAGGGGAAATACGATACCCGGTCCACTGAGGAGAATTACTTGGCGGATGGCTTGGCTCGCCAAGCTCTGGAGGCGGCTGCCGCTGCGGAGGCAATTGAGAAAATGCCCGCGCGGGATTTCGCGGATGGCGAGCCGATCGATCTCGGGGCGCTCGTGGAGCTGGAATTTCCAAAAGAGACCGAGCTTTTCTTCATTGCCACAGCGGGAGGTGGAACGGAGGTCGTTTGGAACAAAAAGACGATCGTTGTTCTGACGCCCGAATCACCTTTGGGCTCGCAACTCCTCGGTCGCCGTGCTGGCGAGAGGGTGGGGGATACGAAAATCAAGCAGGTCTTTTAGGCGAGCAGAGAGTCACACAGGGACTTCAACCGCTGACGTAATGGGCGTGCCCGTTCGGCAAACATCCTCTGGTATTTCTCATACTGCGCCCGCCCTTCCGGTGTCTCGATGGCAATCGGGCTGTAGCCGTGCGAATTGAGATCGTAGGGGCTAGCGCGCATATCGAGTTCCCGGATGTCGCGCGCGAGTTCAAACGTGTCGGCAATGAGTTCCGAGGGACACCATGACGCCAATTTGAAAGCCCACTTGTATAAATCCATGTTCGCATGGAGACAGGCCGGTTGTTCAAGGTTCAGCGATGTTTCGCGAGTCGGCTGCAAGCGGTTGAGCGGCTTCGCCTCAGGGGTGAAAAAGCGGAAGGCGTCGTAGTGGGAACACCTCACCGGCAATGACTCCACGACCAACGCGATCTCCTGAGAACTCAGTCGAAGAGGTTGTGAGGCATGGCGAACCTCTCCGGTTTTGTAAACCATGGCCCATTCGTGCAGACCATGGCAGCCGAAGAACGGAGCCCGGTTGGCTGTGCTTTCAAGAAACTCCGCAAGCCATTGAACAAACGGGCGGCGTTTCTCCGGCAGTGGCTCAACTCTTATTCCATGGCGTGTCGCAATGTAGCCGGGAATTCCAAGATAGGACTCCGCTTCGTCTCCCAGCAGCGCATATCCCAATCCCGGATGCCATCGCCTCAGCAGCGACGGGCGGTTTGGATAATACTCAAAAAGAAAATCATCAACCGGATGCTTCAAGCCCAGCGCAGCACGCTCCAGCCGTGGAGTCACCCAAGGATCCACCCGCTTCTCGTGTGCCGAGCGCAAAGCGATCCACTCAGAGGGCAAAAGCGTTTTCACAAAGCTTGCGGCCGGCATGGCAGGATTCCCGATGCTCACAGAAAAACGCCTACGCCACCTGCTCGGCGTAGAGATATTTTTGGAAACTCGCAAAAGTCATCCCGATTTCCTCCGGTTGGCCGAGGTCGGCTACGGCGTCTTGAATCGCACCGTATTTGAGCCGGAGCAAGGGCGTCAGCTTTTGCTGGTCGAGTTCCTCGACACCCTCTGCGATGTAGTGCTGAAGAACAAAATCGAGAAAGACCTGCTGTTTGGCGTTAAAACGGGTGTTGATATAGACCTTGGCGTTGGCGGCGCGGACTTCGCGGGTGAGCGGGGCTTTGGCGTAGGCAACATGGGCCAGCAAGTCAAAAAGGTCACTGTTTTCGGCATCGATGATCTTTTGCATTTCGGCCAGTTGTTCGTGACCGAAACCCGCTGAGGCGAGACCTTCAAGCAGGCGGTAGCGCGTTGCAGGAGCGCTCCAGATAGCGCGGAGTTCGTCTTCGCTGGCGAAGAACTCCGGCAGCCTGCCGAAGAGTTGCTCGAGGAATTGCTGAGAGGACATTGGCGTGCCATCGGGATGCCAGAGGGTCGTGGACATCATGTGCTGAATGCTTCGCTCCTTGCCATCGGCCAATTTGACTTTGGTTTTCTTGCGCTTCTCGCAAAGGCACTGAACGCGGCCACAAACAGGACAAACTTCTTTGGGGCACTCACAGGGGCGCTTGCCACAGGTCGAGCAGGCTTTGGGCGGGGGATTTTCGCATTGGCAGGGATTGCTGCCACACTTGTCGCAGGCCTCCGGTTCGGCAGGCTCGCCATCCCATTCCGGATCGCTGAAGTGAATGTGCGCCTTTACGAAATCATGAATCGTGAAGTAGTCCTTGCCGTCATAGAGACGCGTTCCTCGGCCGATGATTTGTTTGAACTCGATCATCGAGTTGACCGGGCGCATGAGGACGATGTTTCGCACATTGCGGGCATCCACACCGGTCGAGAGTTTTTGGGAGGTGGTGAGGATTGTTGGGATTGTCTTTTCGTTATCCTGAAAGTCTCGGAGATACTGCTCGCCGAGCGCGCCGTCATCCGCCGTGACGCGTTGGCAGTAGTTCGGGTCTTTGCTCGTTTTGAGTTGGTTGATGAGATCGCGGACCGCAAGCGCATGGGCTTGGTTTGCGCAGAAGACGAGGGTTTTTTCGTTGGGATGGATTTGGGACAGGAAAACCTCGACGCGCTTTTTCTCGCGTTCCTTGATTTCGAGAATGCGGTTGAAGTCACCTTCTTCGTAACGCTTGCCGGCTTCGATCTCGCCCTCCACCACGGTGTCATCCGGAGTATAAATGTAGTCGTCGAGCGTGGTGGCGATTTGCTTCAGGCGAAATGGCGTGAGGAATCCATCATTGATGCCGTCCTTAAGCGAGTAGATGTAGAGCGGTTCGCCGAAGTAGGCATAGGTGTCCACATTGTCCTTCCGCCGTGGCGTGGCGGTGAGGCCGAGCTGCACGGCGGGGGAAAAGTAGTCGAGAATGCCACGCCAGTTGCTCTCGTCGTTCGCACCGCCCCGATGGCACTCGTCGATGATGATGAAGTCGAAGAAATCCTTCGGGTAGTCGCCAAAATACGGAGTGTCATTCGGCCCCGACAAAAAGGTCTGGAAGATGGTGAAGAACAAGCTGCCGTTCTTTGGCACTTTACCCTTCTTCTTGATGTCGTCCGGCGAAATGCGGATGAGTGCGTCTTCGGGAAAAGCCGAGAAAGCATTGTAAGCCTGATTCGCCAGAATGTTCCGGTCCGCAAGGAAAAGAATTCGCGGCCGACGCGTGGGTTCGCGGCTCAAGTTCCAGCGGGCGTGAAAAAGTTTCCATGCGATCTGAAACGCAATGAAGGTCTTGCCCGTGCCGGTGGCCAGCGTGAGCAGGATGCGCTGGCGGTCGTCCGCGATCGCCTGCATGACGCGCTCGATGGCGATGTCCTGATAATATCGCCCGGGGTGCGAGCCGCCCTTGTCTTCGTAGGGCACGGCGGCGAAGCGGTCGCGCCACGCGTTAGCCTCTGCGAAAGTCATTGCCCAGAGTTCGTCTGGCGTGGGGAACGTTGCGCTCTCGCCTTCCTGGCCCGTCTCCATGTCGATGGCGTAGATACCGCGCCCGTTGGTGGCGTAGGTGTGGCGGATGGCGAGCTTGCGGGCGTAATCTTTCGCCTGGCCGACACCCTCGGTCAGTTCCTTGTCCTCCGCCTTGGCTTCAACGACGGCCAGCTTCATGTTGCGATAAACCAACACATAGTCGGCGATATCCGCCTTGCCGCGCCGACCGCGCACTTCGATACGGCCAGCCGTGATGCGGTATTCGCGGAGGATTTTGCTACCCTCGACGACGCCCCAGCCTGCGGCAGCGAGCACGGGATCGATCAGTTCGGCTCTGGTTTCGGATTCGTTCATGGTTGGTTCACGCGGAGGCACGGAGACGCGGAGGGTTGGGGAAAATGATGGGTAAGCTTATCTTGGGATTTGATCGCCAAGCCGAATTATTGAACGATTCCCTAAGTCTTACGGCAAATTCTGTGTGAATCTTGATGGCCTTATGAAAATTCTCCGCGTTCCCCGCGTCTCTGTGTGAGTTATCATTCATGGTTGGTTCACGCGGAGGGGGAGAGGTTGTTGACCACGCGTTGGAGGCCTTCTTTGAGTGTTGA